>JANLOZ010000102.1:0-23664 GCA_031366845.1 Novosphingobium sp.
GAGCATGAGTTGCTGGCGAGGCTGATCGTCGACACGGTCGAAGAATCGGGGGTCGAGCGCGCGCGTATCGGCGCGGTCGTGGTGGCGCAGCCCCGACCCTACACACGCCAGCAATATTTCAGCACATTTCTCACGGCCTATCTCCGGCTGCCGTGCAGCGGGATCGTCATGGAAGTGCTGGGCAATGGGCTGACCGCAGCGCTGGCATTCGATAAGGCGGTCGATGAAATTCTGCTCGGCCGCGCCGAAGTCGCGCTTGCCGTCGGCATCAACATGGAAACTGCGGTCAGCGCGCGCGATCACATGATGGAAAGCATGCGCAAGACCGGTGACGTCGATTTTCATGCGCCGGCCGGGTTCACGCCGATCAGCTGGTACGCGCTCGATATGCAGCGCTACATGTATGAACATGGGGTCGACCGGGCATTGGTTGCGTCGGTGGCGGTCAAGAACCGCGGACATGCAGCGCTCAACCCGCTGGCACAGTTTCGCAAGCCGATCACGTTGGAGGAGGTACTGGCCCAGCGCCTGATCGTCGAGCCGCTCGGCCTGTACGAAGTACCACCGCGCGGTGACGGGGCGGCCTGCGTGATCGTCGCCAGCGAAGACTATGCGCGGCGACTTGGCCGACCTTACGTCGTGGTGCGAGGACGCGCCTTCCACCACGAAGGAGTCCACCAGATCGCTGATGTGCCGACTGACATGATTGCATTCGACGCGGCCGCAAAAGCAGCGACATCAGCTTACGAAGTTGCCGGGATAGGCCCCGAAAACCTCGATCTGGCCGAGCTATATGCGCCATGCACGATCGTCGAAGTGCTCGCGAGCGAGGCCGCGCAGCTCGTTCCGCGCGGCCAGGGAGCGCATGCGGCGGCGGCGGGCGAAACCAGTCTTGGCGGGCGGATCCCGATCAGCACGTCGGGGGGGCTGACATCGCGCGGCCACCCGTCCTACGCAACGCCGCTCTATAATCTGGTCGAATTGTGCGACCAGTTACGCGACCGTGCTGGCCACCGTCAGGTTGATCGCGCCAGATTGGGTCTGCTGATGAACGAGCTCGGCAATTATAACGCGGCACTCGTCCATGTTTTGGAGGCAGCGGGATGACCATGCCGATCCGCAGCATCGCGCATCCGCGACGCTATCCGCCGCGCGTCACGGAATTTACACAACCTTTCTGGAATGCGTTGACGGAAGGTCGCTTCCTGGTTTCGCGCTGCACCAGTTGCAGCCACTGCAGTTTCCCGCCCAAACCGATTTGCCCGGCCTGCTGGGCCAGCCAGATCGAGTGGACGGAGGTGGGCACCACTGGCTCACTTTATTCGTGGACGCGCGTTCACGCCGGCCCGGCGATCTTTGATGCCGACCTGCCCTACGCGATCGGCATCGTTGACCTTGACGCCGGCATCCGTTTGGCATGCCCACTGGTCAGAAACGCAATCGACTGGCAATGTGGAATGCCCGTCGAATTGGTCAGCTGTATCTATGAAGACGGACCCTTTTACGCGGCCTCTCCAATAGTGGCTTCCGCGGCCTAGTCATATCTGATATGCGTAAATCGATTCGGATCGGAGCAGACCGGGTACCAAATTTCTTGCAGGAGAGAGCTAATGAGTAGCATTGTTCAGACGGCCGAGACCGGCAGTGTGGCCCGCGTGACCGGCGACGTCGATGGATTTGCCATCGCTGATCGCTACCAGTCCAAAATCTTCCCCGATGGCTCGTCGCTTGTGCGCTGCGAGCAGATCCCCTGGACCCCCTGGGCAATGGAAGGCAGCGAATTCAAGTTGCTTTACATCAACCGCGCTCATGGCATGTTTACGGCGTTGATCAAGATGCGCAGCGGGCTCGAGACGCCCGACCATCATCATTTCGGTGAAGCTCATGCGTTCGTGCTCGAGGGGGAATTCTCCTACGAATATGGCACGATGTACACGGGTGATTATATCGTCGAAGCGGGCGGGATCCACCACAAGCCGACCATTGGCCCGGATGGTGCGACTTTCTTCGTGATCTTCTACGCCGGGCTGAGCGGCGTTGGTTCGAACGGCATTCCGGAAGGCGAGTTCATCGATTGCGAGTGGATGTATCGCTCTGCCAAGGCAAACGGCGCTGCGGATCATCTCCCACCCCCGCCTTTCCAGGCGCTCACCGCCCAGAAAACGGCTTAACGGGAGTGCTTTCGATGACCAAGATCTCGCGCTGGGCCGCCCTTGCTTGTCTGCCCCTGTGTTGGGCAGGCTTGGCGGGTGCGCAGCATTCGGACGGGATAATGTTGCAGAGACCCGCAGATGCCAATTTCCTGGCCGTGCCGGGGGTGCCCGCATGCACCACCATCGCACCGCTGCATGGAAACATGGCAACCGGACCAGCCACTCTCATGGTGCGGATGAAATCGGGTTGCATGGTGCCCTATCATTGGCACACGCCTTCCGAAGAACTCGTGGTACTTCAGGGCGCACCGCTTGCACAGATGATGGGACAGCGGCCCGTGATGCTCCGGGTCGGTTCCTATTCGCAGTTGCCCAAAAACCACGTGCATCGCTTCCGCTGCACGTCGAAAGTCGATTGTCTGATTTTCATGGTCGCTGACGCGGCCTTCGATATTCATTTTGTCGACGAAGCCGGCAAGGAAATCAGCACCGATCAGGCGCTTGAGGCTGCACGCCGCGCTGGCAGAACCAAATGGTGATGGGACGTCCAGGACGCACAACGTAACGCATCTTCGTTCGACCGCCGGGAACCGGCGCGTGATCGTGGGTTGGGTTGCCATCCCCAGGACTATTCCCCGTCAGCACAGATGTGCGGTTGTCGGTGTTCAAGTTGCGGGGCAAATGAGGCGCGGTTTCACGCAGGCACTCAACCCCGGGCTAGGACAACTGCTCTTTCGTCGGCAGTAAGGCTGGTCAGTTCTGCGAGCACCCGCGCAGTGTCGGCTCCCAGCGGGCGGCTCGGTTCGAGCGGGCGCAGCGGCACACCGTCATAACGCAGCGGCGAGTGCAGCAGAACCAGTGGGCCGAATTCGGGATGTTCGATAATTTGCAGCGCGCCGCGCGCGAACATGTTTGGGTCAGCCATCACTTCATCGAGATTACGCACCGGCGCGCTTGGCAATTTGGCTGCGAGCAGAGTCTCGAACACCTGCGCCGTAGTCTGGAGCTGGGTCCATTGCTCGACCAGCGCGTCGACCGCGTCCATTTCGGTCACCCGGCTCTTCAGCTTCGCATAGCGGGGATCATCGGCCAGATCGGGGCGACCCATGACAGCCGCGAGAGTGCGCCAGTGGCCATCGCCGACACACATCACCGAGACATAGCCATCGCTGGTGGGATAGACGTTGTAGGGACATTCGGCGAGGCCGCCGTGGCGGTTGCCGGTGCGGGCCGGAATGTCCTTACCTTGCGCAAACCAGTGCATCCCGAGGTTGGAACTGAGCGAGGCGTAGACTGCATCCTGCATAGCCACTTCCAGCCGACGCGCCACGCCGGTGCGCTCGCGTTCGAACAGGGCAGTCATGATCGCGCCATAGAAATGAATGCCGGTGAAGAAATCGGCAATCGCCGGGCCGGCCTTCACCGGGGGGCGATCAGGGTAGCCGGTGACGTGCATCGCGCCCGACATCGCCTGCACGGTAAGGTCCATCGCGGGGTAAGCGGCATAAGGCCCGTCGCGGCCATAGCCGGAGCTGGAAGCATAGATCAGGCGCGGATTGAGCGCCTGGAGCACCGCGTCGCCAAGTCCGAGGCGGTCCATCGTGCCGGGTGCGAAATTCTCCACCACCACGTCCGAAGTGCGGGCAAGGTCAAGCAGTGCCGCCTTGCCTTGCGGGGTCTTGAGATCAAGAACCAGCGATTCCTTGCAGCCGTTGAGCATCGCGAAGGGCAAGGCCGCCCCGCCAACCGCACCGCGCCGCCGCAGCGGTTCGCCGCCGGGCGGCTCGACCTTAATCACCCGTGCCCCGGCCAACGCCATCAGATAGGTGGCATAGGGCCCGTTATATATCTGCGACAAGTCCAGCACGCTGATGCCGTCGAGCGGGTAAGTCAGTGCTTGATCACCGGATTCGTTCATAGCAGATAACCTCACAGCAGATTTCGCTTTGATACAAGCCTGCACCTTGCCTAAGATGCAAAATCCGAAGGAACTTCGAATATGTCTGCACATCCGTTTCTCGACGGCACCGTTAAACCGCTTTTTATCGACAGCAAACATCGCCTACCACGCAGTGGCGAAAGCTTCGAATGTATCGACCCTTCGACCGGGCAGGTGCGACTAACTTCACTTGTGGCGTGACGGCAGGCACCTCAACAGAATGCAGTCTATGGGCTGAGGGTGCGGATGGCTCGGCCGCGATGACCGCCACGGTAATGCTTGAGGTTCCAAATGCCGCTTGATCCTGAAAAGCTGCTGCGCTTTCCAATTCCAACGGTGCGTCAAAAAGTGACGCCGCGCGACGCTGCGTTCTACGCACTTTCGATTGGCATGGGCCAGGATCCCGTGGACGGCGACGAGCTCGCGTTTGTCGATCCCATTGCCGGGCCCACGCCGGTGCCATCAATGGTTCTGGTTCTGGCTCACCCGGGTTTTTGGTTGGGTCATCCAGATTCTGGTGTCGATCCAGTCGCAGTACTTCACGGCAGCCAGGCGTTCGAGATAACTGGTGCGATACCCGTCAATGGGCAAGTTGAAAGTCGCACCAAGATTTGCAGCCTGGTTGATAAAGGTGTCGGCAAGCCCGCACTCATCCATACCGAAACCGTTCTGTTCGACGCCTCGGGCCACCGCTTTGCCCGGCTTGAGCGCACAACCTTCATTCGCAGCGGCGGCGGCTTTGGGGGATCGGACAGTGCGGCGAAAAATGCGCCCCCACCCCCTCCAGATGGTGAGCCTGACCTTGTGGTCGACCTGCGAACCAGACCGGAACAAGCGCTATACTATCGTCTCAACGGCGATCTTAACCCCTTGCACAGTGATCCGATCATGGCCGCAAAATCTGGTTTTACTCAGCCGATTCTGCACGGTCTGTGCACCATGGCGGTTGTCGGCCATGCGCTGTTTCGCGCCAAGTGCAGCTATCGTCCCGAGCGTCTCAATTCGATGGGCCTGCGTTTTACCTCGCCGGTTTTGCCGGGTGAGACAATTCGCACCGAAATATGGAATTCGGGTGCCTTTCGCGCGCGCGTGGTGGAACGAGACATCGTTGTCGCCGACCAAGGTTGGTGCACATACCAAATCACAACTGTCGAGACCGGCAATTCACAGGAACAAGCGCGCATGGAATGAGTGGGTGCTTCCAGAGCCTGATGACGTCAGCTCTTCGCAGGAAATAGCGATGGCCAGAATCACCCAGCCCTGCCTCAAAGCGTCCGTCGCGCCGCTCAGCCCGCGCCGAACCGCTCGACCAGCCCCTTGGCAAAGTCAAAATAGTCGCGGTTCCAGCAGAATTCGACCCAGCCGACGCCCGATTGTCCGTCCATCTCTAGCGTCACTGCCGCTTCATTCAGATAGATGCCGGGCATCCAATCCAGCTGGGTTTTTGCGAACATAGTGCAATTTATCGTGACGCAGCGCCCGTCGGTATCGGTTGCGCGGACGACGAACTCTTTCTGCCACATCGTCTCATCATAAACGATATCGTAGTCGACATTGGCGAGATGCCGCAGGACCCCGTCCTTCCACATATATCCGCAGACATGAACACGGCCAAAGGACTGCATCTCGAAGAAATGCACCGAGGTTTTGGGAGCGATGAGATGCACCCATTTGTAGTGCTGGTTGAGCTTCCAGACGCGCGGGCCCCAGCTGTGATCGTAAACCAGAAAGCCGCTATGCTGGAAGCTGCGCCCATCGATGGTGACACTGGCGGACAGCTTGCCGTGCTGCTCGGTGCGATCATCGCCATAATAGGACGGCACACCCTTGGGGTGCGAGCTGAACCCGTAAGGCGGGTGGAGTGCTTCGTACTTGCCTTCGAATTGTAGGCGCTCTCCGTGCCAGTTGAGATCGAACGATTTGTGCGGCTCATGCAGCTTTATCTGGAGGCCCCCCACGCGCCAATCGTCGAAATCCATCGCGGCTGGGCAATCCGCCTCGACCTCCTCCTCGATCAAAACGTCCAGTCCCGGGCCGAACAGCATAGCCCGCGCCTTGGCAGGCCCGGTGGCGTGCAGCGAGGGATAGATAAAACCCGCAATGCCTTGTTCCGGAAACATCAGCATGTGGGCGAGCGCCTCACGGCCATCGGGGGCCAGCTTGTGCCTGAGGGCATGCCTGTCCGGGAATGCTGGAATTTCAGGCGGAACGTGAAGCATGAGAACAACTCCTGTTAATTGAAAGGATTACCAATCCGCCTTGGGAAGACTTTCGGGATGAAGTTCGAACCCGAACGGCGCACCCCACAAGCGGTACTGGGTGACGAGCGCTCCGCTTTTTTCGAGTATGCAGGCATCAAGCTGCTGCTGATACGGCTGCCCCACCGAGGCGTGCGACAATGCGGTAACTTCATCGCGCAAACGGCGACTAGCGGCCTCAAATTCGGCAAGATCTGCTGCAGGATCAGCCAACGCGCTTTTGCCGATACTGATAGCTTCGGCCAATGCATCGGGTGAACCTGCGATGGACGCAGCTTCTGCCGCCAGATTGATGCAACTTTGCAACTCCATGCGGCAAAATCGGCGTGCTTCGGGAAGGCGCATCTTCACAAAGCCGATCGTCGCTATCGAAAGCATCAGTTGCTCGACGACATGTTTTTCCGCGCCGCCGAGAGCTGGTGCAACCACGTCTTCCAGTGCGCGCAGTGCGACCTGCAGATGAACGTCGAAATTCTGGATCACGCGACTACTCCCAGATAATAATCGCGCAGCTCGGCGAGTATAGGATACCCTAAACCTGCGACGAAATTGACCAGAACATCCTGATGCGTACCCCGCATACGCGATGCCCGCGCAGATGCGGCAAGTGTCAAAATCAGGATCAGATACCGGTTATAGATTTTGAAATAGTCGATCCGCGCCGGATCGACCGCAAGTCCGGATGCTTTTTCATAGGCGGCATAAAGTTCGTGTTCGGCCATCATGCCTGACGCCAGCAGGGTCTTTCCGTCCTCGGCAATATGCCCAAAGGTAGACATCACAGCATAGGTCAGATCCTGATGGCGATCACCCAGAGTCGCGCCTTCCCAATCGAGCCATGCGGTGATTTTGCCGTGCTCTTCATCGAACAGAAAATTGCCGCTGCGATAATCACCATGCACGATCGATACATGGTCGAGCGGTGGCGCATGGGCGATCAACCAGCGATAGACGATCTCCATGATCGGCTCTTCCTCGATCCGGTCTTCCTCCCAGATGCGCCTTAAGGCGTTGACCTGGCGGATGATTGAGGCGTTGGAACCCGTTTCTGCACGGGCAAAATGCTCCAGCCCTTTCGTCTGCGCAATGTCGATGGTGTGGAGCGTGGCGAGCAGATCGACGAATTGCGGAGCAAGTTTCGCGCGCAGCTCCGGTCCGTAATTCTGTCCCAGACCGGAAACCTTGCCGGCATCATAAGCGGGCTTCGCGGTGCCTGATGAAAAGGCGTAAATCATCGCGGGGTACGGCAGAAAATCTCCATCGGGATCGACCCAATAGGCGCGCGGCGCGGGGATTATACCCTCAACTGCCTGAATCACCTCAAACTCGCGCACGCGGCTCGATTCGGTCACCGAAGCGGCAGGTTCCATCCGCAGCACCAGCGTCTCGGTCCGCACATCGCCGCGTTCCGGCCCGCGCCACTCGAGATTGAACATCATCTGAAGTTTGGACGCCCCACCCGAAAGCCACCGGGCATTTGCGATCTTGGCTGGTTCACCCAGGCGCTCGGTGATCAGGCCTTGCGTGCCTTCCACCAGCCGCTCCAGTGTGACGCCGGTATAGCCCTTGCCTTCGCGTCGCCGGTGCAGCTTGCGGGTCAGGATCTTGTCGATCTCCGGTTCGACCGGGTAACGGGCGCGAATTTGCGCAATGTCATCGTCGCTGGGCTGGAGCCTGCGGGCCTCGTCAATAACCTGATATTCGCCAGACATCCTATTTTCCGATCAATCGTAGAGTTCATCGGCCATGTTGTGGGAGAGATATCCCTGGCCAACAAAGTCCGCTATATGGCTGTGGCCTGCCCGGTCGCCCGACTCCCAGCGCAACAGGCATTGATAGCCCACACTGGACGGGTTGAAATTATACCAGGGGCCTGCCGCGATTGTCTTGCCCAGGGCGTGATAGACATTGCCCCGGTCATCCTCAAAACTGACCTTGGCGCTGGTCACCAGCATGTCGGAGCGGGTTGCCGTCATCTGAGCTGCGCGGAGCGGGCGGCGTTCGCCATTGACCAGCACATAGCCATATTTTAGCGGGCCATAGCGTACTTGCCGCCCCTCAAAGCCCAGTTCCAGAACTAAAAAGGCGGTCAGGTCCGCGCCGAGATCGACATGGATCCAGCTCGCTCCTTTGTTGCCCCAGTCATTGCGCGGCCCCCAGCTCTTGTTGACACCCTCGATGCAATCGACCGTGTAAGTCTTGTCGCGCAGCCGCACTTGCCCGGTGACCCGACCCTTGCCCTCGAGATGTCCATTGTTCCAGCCGCTATAACCTTCGACCTTGCTGTTAAGGGCTTGCGGAACCTGAGCGGGGTCACGCGCATCGGTAGGATCGCAGATCGCCGAATAGTCCAGCTCCAGCGAACAGTTGCCATCATGCGATTGATAGCGCCATTCATGGTTACGCTCGGAATGTGCCTTGAACGTCAAGCCGTTAGCCAGCGTGAAATCGGAGAAATCCGCCGGGCAACGCATATGCATCTGCGCGTCATTGTGGTGCAACTGCCAGGGGTGCATGCACATCCCCTGGTGAATTTCGATCGAACTGTGGCAGATACCCACATTTGGCCGGGTGAGCACGTAGATGTTACCACTGATCGCGCATTCCGGGACCGAAAAGATCAGGAACGCGGTTTCCGTCCATGTCACGTCGGCAGGATCACACGCGTGGAATTTGTAATCATCGGCAGTAATCATGCTGGCTCCCAATCAAATTTCACTCGAGGTTTTGGAGACCGAATTGCAAAAATAAATGGCTCGCCACACGCATTAGAACTGGCAGTGCGCTTCCAGCAGGTAGGAACGCAGCTCGCCCGGAACGACACAATTGAGCGCGAACATGCTCGCAAAGCCAATCCGTCAGAATACTACGTCACCTTGAAGGCGCTTTTGGCCAAGGTCGCGCGCGTCGATCTCTCGTCTCTCCACCCTTCAAACCCGGCCATGCGGTGATAGTTCGATGCTTGCCGGCCGACGTCACCGTGCAGGGCCCCGTCAGCCTGCCATTTCGAGTGAAGAAACCGGGACAAAGGCATTTGGTGCGCTGCGGAGCAATTTGCCGGGAAGCGCACCAGTTGCGATGCCATTCTCGAACGTCACTGCACCGCTGACGATTGTCATGCGATATCCGGTCGCCGTCTGAAGCAGGCGCTTGCCGCCCGCTGGCAGGTCAGCGACTACCTTTGGCCGCGAGCTGTTGATCTTGGCATAGTCAATAATGTTGACATCGGCCTTCATACCGCGCGCGAGCACTCCGCGATCATTGAGATTGTAAAGCCGCGCCGTCGCCCGTGTTTGCCGTTCGACAACTTTCTCGATCGACACGGTCGGTCCAGCCTTGCGATCACGCGTCCAGTGGCTGAGCATGAAGGTCGGCATCGCCGCGTCACAGATCGCCCCGCAATGCGCGCCCGCATCAGACCCAGCCGAGATCACCGTCGGATTATCCATCAGCTCATAGAGGAAATCGAGATTGTAATCGCCGTAGTTGACAAGGATCACATAAACATATCCCTGCCCGTCATTCTCCATCATCATGTCATAGAGGATGGCTTCTTCAGAAAGTCCTGTGCGCTTGGCAATTTCTTGCACGCTCGATTCGAGCGAGGGCTCATAATCAAGTGAACCGTCTGGCTGTTCGAGCCGGAACATCATGTCATAGCGCAACGTCGTTCCTTCGAATGGAATCTTGTCCGAGGTCTCGGACAGGATCGCCGCGCGGGTTTCGGGCAGTTTCATCTTTTCGACTTGCGCTTCAAAAGGCAGGTCCGCGATGGCATCATAGGTCGGGCGGCCCATGAACTGGTGAAAACTGCTCTGCAGACCCATGACGATCCCTGTCGGCCGCATGCTGATTTGCGGAAAGATAGTTGCGCCCTCGGCCTGAACCTTGGTGGTCATGTCGATCGTCGAGCGCCATTTGTTGGTGTTTTCCGGATTCTGGAAGATAAGATAGGTGAATTTGACATTCATCCGCTTCGAAACATCGGCCATCCAGTCAATTTCTTCTTGCGCTGTCAGGCTACCCGGAATGCCGTCGAAATTAATGTCCGACACAACTTCGAAAACGCCGTGGCCCGCCTTGCTCAGCGCATCGCCAAAACCTTCCATTTCGTCGATGCTCACTTGTGTGCCGGGAACCACCTTGCCGTCCGCCGTCCGGTGCGCGGTGATCCGCGATGAGGTGAAGCCAAACGCTCCAGCGTCGAGAGCTTCGCTCACCAGCGCTGACATCTGCGCGATTTCTTCCGCAGTTGCCGGCTCATTGTCGCCGCCCTTTTCACCCATCACATAGGTCCGCACCGCGGCGTGCGGCACTTGCGAACATACGTCCATCGCATAAGATTTTGAGGCAAGCGCATCGAGATATTCCGGATAGGTTTCCCATTCCCACGTGATACCTTCGGTCAGCGCAGTGCCGGGGATATCTTCGACACCCTCCATAATGTTGATCAGCCGGTCACGGAAATGCGGCTTGACCGGCGCGAAACCAACGCCGCAGTTGCCCATCACCACCGTCGTCACCCCGTGCCAGCACGAAGGAGAAAGATAAGGATCCCAGCTGACCTGCCCATCAAAATGCGTGTGGACATCAACCCAACCCGGCGTCACCAGATGGCCGGTCGCATCAATCTCCTTGCGCCCCTTGCCAGGTACAACACCAACCGCCGTGATGTTCTGCCCGTCAATCGCCACATCAGCCAAACGGCGCGGCGCACCCGTGCCATCAACAACCGTTCCGCCGCGAATGACGATATCGTGCATTATTGTCATTTTAGTATCCTCTTCTTCCTCAGAATGGCTCGTATATCAGATTTTTCGTCGGGTTTTTACAAAAACGTTCTTGGGTACACAGGCTGCCGACATCGGCCACTGACCAGGCTTTCATCGGTCCGTCCCATGCTTCCCTATGTTCCTTAGCGCCAGCACCCGCCGCGTCAGGCAAGTACCGATTTCAGATCGACGTCCATCATCGCCGGGCGGGTTGCGATGAACGATGGCCGCTGATCGAGACAACCGGCATAGTCCACCAGATTGGGATGCGATTCCTGCCAGTTCATCACTTCCATCGCAGGCACGAGACCGTTGGCAATGAGAAACTCGGTGGCCAGCAAGGTCGATCCGATCGCAATATCGCCGAGGTTGATCGGATCATTGATCGCGGGACGCCGCGATCCGATCCTGCGGTCGATCTCACCCAATGCGCCGCGCAACTTGCGCGACTGCCGCTCGATCCAGACGTCACTGGGGTCCGGGCGCAGGGCCTCGAAAGTAGTAATGTGGATGAACTCCATCACCTTCTCGCCGAGCGTCTTCATCAGCCGAGCCTCGATCAGGAGGTCGACCTCTCGCGGCAGCAGCGGCGGTTCGGGGTAGCGCAACTCCAGCCAATCGAGGATGAAGCTTGATTCATAAACCGTCTCGCCGCTATCCAGAATCAGGATCGGCAACTGTTCAAGCGGGCTGTATTCGGGCGTGCATGTGCCGTCGCCCCACGGCTGATCGTATTGCACGTCATAGGTTATGCCCTTTTCGAGCAGCGCGATGGCAACCTTGCGCCCGTAAGGACTGGGCCGGGCATTGATCAGGCGCAGGGTCATATCAGGTGCCTCGTCATTGTGCTATCAACCCGCCGTCGACAACGAATTCGGCACCAGTGACATAGCGGGACTCGGCGGATGCGAGAAACAGGTTCATCATGGCGATGTCGATTGCCTGCCCAAGATGCTTCATCGGGACGTTGCCTTCCATCGCCGTGATCATTTCCGGTGCGACTGCGCGCGCGCCTTCCAGCATGTCGGTGTCGAGATGGCCGGGATGGACCGAATTGATCCGGATGCCTTCTGCCGCAACGTCGAGCGCCGCCGCTTTGGTCAGCAGGCGGACGCCGCCCTTGCTCGCGGCGTAAGCGGCCAGATCCTGGAAACCTACCAGGCCGGCCACCGAAGATATGTTGATGATCGATCCGCCGCCGCCTTGCGCACGCATCTGGCGCACCGCCATCTGGCAGCCCAGGAACACGCTGGTCAGGTTGACCGCGATGTGCATGTCCCAGTTCTCCAACGTGGCATCGAAAATACTGGCGGGTTGGGCGATGCCGGCGTTGTTGACGAGAATGTCGATCCGGCCGAATTCGGCGAGTGTCAGATCGCGCACGCGCGCCCATTGCGATGGATCGGTCACATCCTGCCCCGCGCCAACAGCGGCGAGACCTTCGTTGCGCAGCGATGCAGCCCGCGCAGACACCGCATCCCCGTTGACATCGGTCAGGAGAACTTTCGCCCCTTCCCGCGCGAACAGTTGTGCGGTCGCAAAGCCAAATCCCTTGAGCGACGCCGCTCCAGTGATGATCGCTACTTTGCCTGCGAGCCGCGTCATATCAGATGCCCCTCTCGCCTAGACGGAGGTTCGCAGAGACGGGTTGTGGCATTTCCCGCAACATCGCCAAGCGGCGTTGGCGCCGGACCTGGGCTTCTGGCGCGATCATGTCATGATCCCAGTCAAGGCCGGAATCATAGCTGACCGACACGCCGGTTACGCCGGGCAGCGCGCCAATCTTGGCAATTGCCTCATTGCGCATGTAGCCGATCATTTCGCAAACAGGTGACGTTAGCCGCAACCCGATTTCAACTTGGCCGCTGCCTGCGATGTTCACACTTTTCACAATGCCCATCTCGTCCAGACCCATCGGGATTGAGGCCGCCACGCTGCACGGATCTTTGATTTCATCGAGAATCGCACGAATATCGGGCTCGGCGGGCATCATGCGCTAACGACCTCATTTTGCATGGCGGCACGCTGGCGTTGAATCTCCGGCCAGACTGTCGTTGTACTCCACGCTACGGGCTCAGGATTACTGCGCCTGGCCTGGCTAAACTCATCATTGGCGATGGCCAGTTTCGTCGCCGCGATGTCGATGCCGTGCACGCGGGCGTAATTGTTCGCCAGGATATTGCGTTTGTGATCATCGGTGATCTGCGAGAGTGGTCCAAACAGCCCGGCATCCTGAAGCAAATCATCCGGAATTTCATAGCGACAGAAAGCGTCAATCGTCGCGCGCGGATGTGCCAGCGAACAGCCTGTTGCCCAGACAAAGCGATCAAGCATGGGCATCCCGCCGACTTTCAGCAAATCCATCAGCATCTTGCTAAACGTCCGTGGCCGCCGCTCGAGAATGATGTTGGAGACTTCAAGATTGATATAAATATTTCCAAAGCGCGCCAACAGCCAGCCAGTCTCTTCGCTGAACGCAATGCCACCGTGGACAATTTCAAATCCAAGTTCCGGGAAGTTGCCGGCTGCGCCTTCCAGATCACCCGGGTTGAACGCATCTTCGGCGACGACCGGACCAAGTGGCACCGCTTTGTGCACGGCGATCACCTTGATGCCGTGCTTCATGGCGCGCTCATACACAGGATAGGCGATTTTCGGATCGTTCATCTTCCATTGCGAAATGGTCGAGCCATTCCAGCTCGTCGGATAGACTTTAAGGCCAATCGGCTTGAACAATTCGACCTGCCGATCAAGCGATTCCGCCCAATCACTGCGCAACGGATCGACGGCGGCATAGGCGCGAAACCGGTGCGGCCAGCGCTCGACAAATTCAGCCGATTTCTCAATCGAACAAAACCCGTCCTTGAAGCAGTAGAGCGGCAAGGTGTGAGAAACCGCCATATCTGTCGCCGTTTCCTTGAACAGCACATTGGCAATATCTTCAGGCTTCCAGTCGTCCAGATAGACATCGTGCGGGACATCATATTGCGGATCGGGCGAGCCCATGCCGCCAATCTGATAGGTCAGTTCCGAAATCGGATGGGCGGAGGCAGCATCCGCATAATTGCTTGGCGAAAGATTGTAAGCATGGGAAACCGCATCGATGATGAATTCATTGTCGGGGTCCAGCATTCTGCGTTCCTTGGCTCGACTCAAATTGCCTTGGTCAGGCGAGCTTCACTTTCAGGATAGCTTTGCTGGCCGGATAGAAAAAACCGATTTAACTGATGCACTAACGCATTTTGTAGAATAATAGGGTCAACTATCAGTCAGCGTGTAAGTCTGCAGTTCTCAAACCGGATCCCAGTTGAACACATCCTGTGACCGGTCGAGCGGATAGAAACTACCCCGGAACGCTGGCATCGCGCGATTGGCGATTGTCTCGGTGGTCCAGCCTTCGCCGGCATGCATAGCCCGCAGCGGGCGGATTTGGCTCATCAGGAATAGTTCATTGGCGCGCACCGCGAAAATCTGTCCGCTGACGTCTGCCGCGTCCTCGCTGACCAGATAGGCCGCGAGCGGCGCAACCTTGGCCGGGTCCATGACTTTAAGCCGCTCGACCCGCTCGCGCTGCTCCTCGGTTTCGGTCGGGATCGATCCAATCATCCGGCTGAACGCGAACGGCGAGATACAGTTTGACCGCACATTAAAGCGGGACATGTCCATCGCGATCGATTTGGACAGGGCTACCATAGCCAGTTTGGCGGCAGAATAATTGGCCTGGCCGAAATTGCCAATCAAACCCGATGTAGAAACCATCTGAACATAGGCACCCGAATTCTGCGCGCGAAAAATTGGAGCGGCGGCTCGCGACACGTAGAAGCTGCCGTTCAGATGGACATCGATGACGAGTTTCCACTCCTCCGGTTCCATATTATGAAAGTATCGGTCGCGCAGAATGCCCGCATTATTGACTACGCCATCAAGCCGACCGAAATTGTCAATCGCGGTAGCGACGATCGCTTGGGCTGAATCCCAATCAGCAACACTGGCACAATTGGGGACGGCCTTGCCGCCTGCCGCGATGATTTCGTCGACGACTCTCTGGGCGGGTTCTGCACTCGCGCCTGCACCAGAGAGCGACGTGCCGAGATCATTTACGACGACGCTTGCGCCGAGCCTGCCCATTTCGAGCGCAATCTCGCGACCGATTCCCCCGCCGGCGCCGGTGACGATGATGACTTTGTCTTTAAGCATGAGATTCTCGCCTTTTCAGCCTGCCGGGTCGGGAGTTGCAGTGGCGTTTTCGCGGAAGTGATTGGTCGCCGCTTCTTCGGCTTGCAACCATATCTGCCGCGCAATCGGATTGCGGGCTTCTTCTAGGATATGTCCGACCAGCCCAACCGCGCGCGCCATCACGCCAATTCCTCGGCAGACGCGCCAGTCGAACCCCATCTCGCAGCACAGTGCGCCAAGAATGCCCGTGGCATTGACCGGCAGCGATTTGCCCTTTTGCAGTTCGGCAACTGCCGCCACTTCCAGGATCAGCTTGACATAGGGTCCGGCGAACCCCGTCTCCTCGGCAAGCTCGATTAGCCGCGGCGTGCGCGGATCGATCGGCTTGTGGAACGGGTGGCCGATGCCGGGGAGGATTTGTTTTAGGTCAGCGAACTTGCGCACTATGCCATCCGCCAGCGCGGGCAGGTTGGCCGAGGGATCGGGCGAAGGCATCGCCTCATAGAGCATTCGCGCGGTGCCTTCGGTGCTACCCACGAACACACTGCCAAGGCCCGACAGCCCCGCAGCGACTGCGGCCTGCATCGCTTCAGGCGCGCCGAGATAGGTCAGCCGGGCGGCGATCGTGCTGGGGGTAAGGCCGTGTTCGACCAATGTAACGAGCATCGCGTTGAACATTCGTGACTGGCTCGCGTCCGGGATACGCCCGGTGATTTCAAGAAAAGCCATGTCGCCAAAGCTGACCTGGCCGAGGATTTCGCTTGGCAGATCGCGCCCGAAGGCGGTGATCGAATCCGGTGAACTCCAGGCGATGTCAGTTCTTATCGAATCCATGATGGGCCTTTGCGGGTCATTGCCAGAACAGCCGGTCGGCATTGGCGAACAGGAAACGCTCCAGCCGCTCGGGATCGAGGTTCATTGCACGTGCATCGCGCGTCGTGATGGCGAGATCAAGCAACGGAAAATCGGATGCGAAGATCGTCTTGTCGCAACCGCGCACGCCGTGCCACTTGCCGGCGAGGAACGACGTTAGTGCCGCCGGATACGCCTTGGGTGACCATGCCGAGGTGCAGATGTAGAAATTCTCGTGCCGCGCGGCAAGCCGCACTGCCATATCGGTCCACGGGTCGCCGATATGATGCGCTATGATCGTGAGGTCGGGGAAGGCCAGCGCGACCTCGTCGAGATGCGCCGGATTGTTCAAGTCCATCGGCCACAGCGGGCCCGGCGCGCCGACGTAGGTGAACACCGGCAGTCCGTATTCCACGCATCTGGCATAGAGCGGATAGAGCCAGCGGTCGCTCGGCAGAATGCCCCAAGGCGACGGCGTGAGATGCACGCCGGATAGGCCGGGATCGTCGCGGATCGCGTCGAGAAGCCGCGTGTTCTGCATGACGTCCCAATAGCTCGATCCACCCAGTTCTGGCGGTATCGCCGAGGCAATCCATTTGAGCCGCCCGTCGCTCGCCGCGCTCATCGCCGCGAAATCGCTGTTGAGCGCGACGACCGCATCGGCCGCAGCCGGATAATAGACCTTGGTCGCCAGAATGCCGCGCGCCACGCCCGCCGTGTCCATCGCCTTGAGAAGATCAGGTATGGCGAGATAATCGATCCCGTCGCTGTCGCGTCCATCATGCCGGAAGGTCTTCATTACGCGGCGCAAGCGGCGATCGCCGATCCATTCCACCCGATCGGCCCGTGCAAGCACGCCGGAAGGCTCGCCGATCCAGGGACCATGCAAGAACGCGTCGATAATAGGTCCTTGATACACCTTCGTTCCTCTCAATCCGCCGCGATCCTGGCAACAGGAACATCTCCTTGCGCCGCGACAATGGCGTCATCGTCGAAGCCGAGCGAGCGCAACACTGCGTCGGTATGCTGGCCGAGATCGGGCGCCGGGTCGAGCCGGAAAGCGCGCGAGCCATTGTAAGAGATGGGATGATCGACCAGCCGGTAATCGGGAATTTCGGGATGGTTGAAATTGCGTATCAGATCGAGTGCTGCGACCTGCGGATCATTGACTACTTCGTCGATCGTCTGCAGCCGCGAACAGGGTACGCCCTGATCGAGCAGCAACACTTCCCATGTCGAGCAATCCTCCTGCTTCAGCCTGTCCTCGATCAAATTGTGCAGCGCGTCGCGATTGGCGAGCCGTTTCGAATTGCCGCTGAACCTCGAATCATCGATCAATTCGGGCAGGCCGATCACCTTGCACAGGGTAGCGAAGAGGCTCTGATTGGGTGCCGCAATATAGATCAGCCCGTCGCGGGCAGCGAAATCTTCATACGGTGCCATCACGCTATGCCGCGCGCCGCTTGGCCCCGCGATCGATCCGTCGGCGAAATAGCCTGCAGCGAAA
Organism: Novosphingobium sp.; assembly: GCA_031366845.1. Taxonomy (GTDB): domain Bacteria; phylum Pseudomonadota; class Alphaproteobacteria; order Sphingomonadales; family Sphingomonadaceae; genus Novosphingobium. The sequence continues at coordinate 17,658 of JANLOZ010000102.1, forward strand.
TAGGACATCCACGCCACCCCGGTTTCGAGCAGGCTTGTCTCGACATGCTGCGCTTCACCAGTCACGTCACGAATCCGCAGCGCCGCCAGAATTCCGATCACCGCCCAATGCGCAGACCCCATATCGATAATCGACGGACCAACTCTGACCGCCGACCGGCCCGGTTCCCCGGTGATGCTCATAATCCCTGAATAGGCCTGAATCAGTGCGTCGTAACCCGGGCGATCACTGTGCGGGCCGCGCGCACCGAATGCGCTGAGCGAGCAATAGACCAGCTGCGGATTGATCAGCTTCAGATCCGCGAAGCCGAAGCCCTTCTTGTCCAGGCTGCCGCCGCGGAACGATTCGACCACAATGTCGGCCTTGGCTGCAAGTCGGCGAATCGCCTCGGCGCCTTCAGGCGTGTCGATATCGATCGCAATACTTTCCTTGTTGCGATTGGTGGCGAGAAACAGCGAACTGCGACCTGCCCAATTCGGCGGTCGCCATTCGCGGGTGTCGTCCCCCACGCCAGGTCGCTCAACCTTGATGACCCGCGCGCCCAGGTCCCCCAGAATCATCGTACAGAACGGTCCCGCGAGATTGCGCGTGAGGTCGAGTACGAGCATCCCTTCTAATGGTGCCGTCATAAATTTGCCCCATAAGCCAATCTCGAAGGGCGAGAGATATGCAGGTTTTATCAACACAACAATCAGACAAATCGATACAATTGTTTTGGTTTGCAGATTTGTCGCTTTGCCAGAAACGCACGAACATTCATCGGTAAAACGAAACTATTTTTCGATATTATCTGATTGAGCGATTATTCCCCGCGATATAGGCCGGGGATATTAGCAAAACCGCGCGAAGGCGCGGCTGATGAGGATTAGTCGAATGGATCGGGTTGTCGGAAAGGTGGCTCTGGTTTCAGGTGCTGCGAGCGGAATCGGGGCTGCCTGCGCGCGCTTGCTGGCCGCAGAAGGCGCCAAAGTCATGCTCGTCGATGTGAACGACAATCTCGGCGCTTCGGTGGTGGCCGAGATCAGGTCGGCGGGTGGTACTGCCGATTACGCCCATCTCGACGTTGTCGATGAAGCCGCCTGGATTTCAATGATGGCGGAGGTCAAGGCGAAGTTTGGCGGGCTCAATATTGCAGTCAACTGCGCCGGCACGTCAGTGACTCAGCTCACCTTTCCGACCGAAACGACCTTGGATGAGTGGCATAGGATCAACCGGGTCAATCTTGACGGGACATTCCTGGCGACCAAGCACGAACTCGCGCTGATGATGGAAACCAGTCCGGTCATCGGGTCGATTATTAACATATCGTCGGTGCTGGGGATCGTCGGCCAGCCCGGGATCGCGGCCTACAATGCATCCAAAGGCGGCGTGCGGCTGTACAGCAAATCGGTCGCGCTATCGTGCGCCAAGGAACGCGTGAATGTGCGCGTCAACACGATCCACCCTGGCTTCATCCACACCCCGCTGCTCGAACAGTCAATCATCCGTTACGGTGATCTCGAGGAAGGGCGCAAATTCTACGATAACCTACAGCCAATCGGGCATCTCGGCGAAGCAGAGGACATCGCGATGGGTGCGCTCTATCTCGCTTCCGACGAGGCCAAATTCGTGACCGGTGCGGAACTGGTGATCGACGGCGGATATACTGCGCAATAGCCGCACGGCTTTCTAGCCACAGGTCGCGGCTTGACGCTGATTGTGGTATCTTCTCGCACGCACTAACGACGCGTTGACGCGGGGACGGCACGCGCCGATATGCGGCTTGATCGCGCTGGCTAACCAGACGGATCATGGGGTCGCAAGGAGGGGAGAGCCAATGATTTATAATCTGAGAGCCATCCAGATATTCGTCGTCGTTGCGGAGAACAGCAGCTTCCGCAAAGCGGCTGAAGCGTTGCATCGCTCTCAGTCAGCGGTGAGTACGCAAATCAAATTGCTTGAGGAACAGATCGGCGTTTCGTTATTCCATCGCACCACACGGCGTGTGCAATTGACCGTCCAAGGCGAGCAGTTGCTGGGTCATGCCCAGCGCGCGGTTGCATCGATTGAGCAGGGCCTGAGCGAGATCCGCGAGGCGGCAAACGTTCAATCGGGCCATATCACTATGGGATGCGTGCCCAGCATCGCGGCAACAGTGCTGCCTGACGTGCTCGTCGAATTTAAACGCAAGCGAGGGAGTATCAGGCTCGATTTGCGCGAACTGCATTCGCAGCAACTGCTCGAGGCGATTGCAAGCCAGGAGATTTCTTTCGGCATCGGCCCCGAAGTCGATCAGGCGGGCGACTTTGATTTCGCGCCAATTGGCAGCGAACAGATATACGCTTTGCTGCCGAAGGCCCATTGGAAGCCCGATCACGCGGCGATCACTTTGGCGGAACTGGCAACAATGCCGGTTGTGCTCGCTTCTGCGTCGGCAGCGCTTCGCAATTCGCTCAACCGGGAACTGATTTCGCAGGGCCTCGAAATCGCCAATGCTTTCGAAGTGATCCAGGTGCAGACGATGCTGGCATTCGCACAGGCCGGTCTGGGGGTGGCGATCCTGCCGAAGATCATGATTCCCAAGCCACTCGACAAAATGCTTCAGGCGCTGCCGATCGTCGATCCGGTCCTCGATCGCACGTTGTGCCTGATCACTCTCAAGGGTAATTCCTTGTCGCCAGCCGCGCTCGAACTCTCCGCCCTCATCGTTGACCGGTTTCGCGACGCGTTGGCCAGTGACCCCGCCTGATCAGCGCGAGGCGGGTTCAACTTCATGGCTGTTGGGTAGTTCTTTGGGATTGTTCGAAGTGAAACCCCGGGTAGCCATCCTGAGCAATCGATTCGGCTTGATCGCGATAAGTGTTGAGCCCGCCAACATATGGCATGAAGACGCGCGGCTTGCCCGGCACATTGGCGCCCAGATACCATGAGTTGGCATTCATCATCAGTGTCGGAGCGGCCAGATCATAGACGTGGCGAACCCAGGCCTGTTCGGCCGCTGCGTCGGCTTCTGCGGTTTCCAGCCCTTGCCGGTCCATATGATCGATCAGGTTCGCGAGCCATTCCACATGCTGCTCAATCGCCGCTACAACGTTGGTGAGCACCGAGGGACTGCCTGGCCCCGTGATCGTGAACAGATTGGGGAAACCCTCAACCGCGATGCCAAGATAAGAGACTGGCCCGTCTCTCCATTTCTGGCGCAGCTGAACCCCACCCCGTCCGCGGATGTCTATTTTGAGGAGCGCGCCCGTCATCGCGTCGAAACCTGTGGCAAGTACCAGCGCATCCAGCCGGCAATGCCCATCGCGGGTCTTCACGCCGTCGGCGACAACGCTTTCGATCGGATCTGAAAGCACATCAACCAGGGTTACATTCTCGCGGTTGAAAGTCGCGTAATATGCGGTGTCCAGGCAAATGCGCCGCCCCCCCAGCGGTGCCCCCTGCGGTTTCAACGCAGCGGCGGTTACCGGATCGGCAACGGCGTCGTCGATCTTTTGATGAATCAGCCGCGCGACCTCTGCATTGGCCGCTTCGTCGACGAGCAAGTCGCCGAACACGCCGAAGATTTCCAGCCCGCCGCGCTGCCATGCACCTTCGAACGCTTCGTCCCGTTCGGCCTCGTTATAACTGAAGGTGGCGCGCTCGGTAAGCGGGCGCAAATGGCCAGCCGGGTGCCGCCGTGCCTGAGCGCGTCGATCAGCATAGGTCGATTTCACTGTTTCGAGAAAACCCTCGGGGAGGTCCGTGTTGCGTGCGGGCAGCGTGAAGCTGGGGGTGCGCTGAAATACCAGCAGTCGTTCGGCGCGCCCGGCGATTTCTGGCGCGACCTGGATGCCTGACGATCCGGTGCCGATCAGCCCCACGGTCTGCCCGGCGAAGTCAATTTCCTTATGCGGCCAGCGCGAAGTAAAATAGATCGGGCCGGCAAACTGATCTAGCCCGGGAATATCGGGGTCCTTCGGGATAGAAAGGCAGCCCGTCGCCATAATGCAGAAGCGGGCGGTGTAGCGGTCTCCAGCGCTGGTCGAGACCGACCATCGGCGCGCCGTCTGGTCATAGATCATCGCCTCAGCGCGCGTGCCGAACTGAATGTCGCGGCGCAAATCGAGCTTGTCGGCGACAAATTCAAGGTAGCGCAAGATTTCGGGCTGGGCGGCATATTTCTCGGTCCAGATCCATTGCTGCTGGATTTCTTCGGAGAAGGAAAAGGAATAATCGACGCTGACAACATCGCAGCGGGCGCCGGGGTAACGGTTCCAATACCAGGTGCCGCCGACCCCCGCCGCTGCCTCGATCACGCGAACCCGCATCCCGCGCGCGCGCAGCGTGTGAAGCAGATAGAGACCGGCAAACCCCGCACCGACGATAATCGCGTCGTATGTGTTCGGTTCAGGTGTGTTTGAGTCTTCGGGGGCTATCATCATCGTCGTCATAAAATCAGGGTGCTTCGGGCGTTTGGTTGGCGAAGACTTCTTGAAAAACGGGGGCAACGTTATCGCTGCCCTTTTCGGCGATATATTGGTCGATCTTCGCGCCGACGGCTGCCTTCATCGATGCCGCGAAACGCTGGTGATTGGCGCGCAGGAACGCCTCCGATTGCTCACGATTGACGTTGACCCGGTTGATCATGGGAGCGACGTAGCGCGCGAACAGTTCGTAGGAGCGCTTGGTCGCCGCAGTGTCGGCCCAATTCCCCGACAAGTGCAGGAACGCACCGAAGCCGCCCGACTGCTCGATCAGCCGCTCGATCTGTTCGACAGCATCGTCGGGCGTGCCGACCACCGCAAACCCGGAATCGATCATTGCCTGGATGGGATCCACGCCATCGGGGGCAAGCGGCAGGGTGGCGACGTGGCGGTAATAATCGACCCAGCGGTGAAAGCCCCATTCGACATCCTTACGCGCCTGTTCGCGCGTTTCGGCGATGTGCATCGGTCCGACAAGACGCCATTTCGACCGGTCGACGACCTGGCCATGCTCGCGCGCCGCTTCCTCGGCGATTGCCCAGTTGGAGGCGAGTGCGTTGAAGCCAGCGATCGACGTCGCACCAAGGGATAGCAGCCCCATGCCGAACTGCCCGGCAATCAGCGACCCGGTCGGCGACACCTGGCTGGCGACCGCCATTTCAACGCCCTCTTCCTTGTAGGACAGGAATTGCAGCCGCGCATCCTGCAGCGTGAACCAGTCGGTCTTCATCGTTACCGTCTCGCCCCTCAGCAGACGGGTGATAGGCCCGATCGATTCGGCGAGCAGGTCGCGCACGCGCGCTGTTTCCACCCCCAGCATATGTGCATCCGAAGGGAGTGATCCCGGCCCCATCCCAAACATCACCCGCCCGCGCGTGATGTGATCGAGCTGCCGGATGCGCTCGGCGACCATGTAGGGGTGGTGGTAGGGCGTCGAGATGACACCGGTGCCAAAGCGGATGTGCTTGGTCCGCTGCGCCGCCGCAGCGATGAAGATTTCGGGGCTGCCATGAACTTCCCACCCACCCGAGTGGTGCTCGCCGATCCATGCCTCGGCATAGCCAAGGTTATCGAGCAACTCCATCAGCTCCAGATCGCGACCGATCGCGAGCGTGGGGTCTTCGTTCGTCGGGTGCATCGGCGGCATGAAGATGCCGAAGCGGAGACGCGGACGGGGCTCGGGCCGACTTGCAATGGTGGGCGTCATTGTTTGTTCTCCTGTATCTTGATTTTCATGTGGCCCGGATCAACCATATGGCTTCCCAAACGGCGCCGGAGCGGTCTCGTTGAGCGAAATCCAGACACTTTTGGTCTGCAGATATTCGCGGATCGCCTCGACCCCGTTCTCGCGCCCCAATCCGCTGTGCTTGTAGCCGCCAAACGGCGACATGAAGCTGACAACGCGGTAGGAATTGATGTAGACGGACCCGGCTTCCAGTCGATGTGACACGCGGATCGCGCGCCGCATGTCTTCTGTCCAGACCCCCGCTCCGAGGCCGAAATCGCTGTCGTTTGCGATCGCAATTGCCTCTTCCTCGTCCTTGAATTTGATGCAAGACATG
>JANLOZ010000121.1:0-2052 GCA_031366845.1 Novosphingobium sp.
CCAAGGCGATGCTGGCCCCGCGCGAGCTCGATCAGGATTTGGTCGATGCCTATCTCGCGCGCCGCGCGCTCGATTATCTGTTCGGCTTCACGCTTTCGCCCGTGCTGTGGCGCAAGTTGCCGGGGGCGAAATCGGCGGGCAGGGTGCAATCGGTCGCACTGCGGCTGATCTGCCAGCGCGAAGGCGAGATTGAGCAGTTCCGCCCGCAGGAATACTGGTCGGTGGTCGCCAGGATGCAGCACGGCGGGACCGAATTTCCCGCGCGGCTGGTCAAGTTCGATGGCGAGAAACTTGAACGATTGAGCCTTGGCGATGCCGGTATTGCCGAGCGAGCCAAGGCGGCGGTCGAAGCCGGGGCCTTCCGCGTCGAGGAGGTCGATACCAAGCCCACCCGCCGCAATCCCTATCCGCCGTTCACCACCTCTACCTTGCAACAGGAAGCCGCGCGCAAGCTGGGCTTTTCCGCCAGCCACACCATGCGCGTGGCGCAGAACCTGTATGAGGCGGGCGCGATCACTTATATGCGCACCGACGGTGTGCAGATGGACCCTTCGGCGATTCAGGATGCGCGCAAATCGATCAATGATCGGTTTTCAGGGCACTATGTTCCAGAAAAACCACGTATTTACGAAACTAAAGCCAAGAATGCTCAGGAAGCACATGAAGCAATCAGGCCGGTCGAATTTGCCCGCGATCACTATGGTTCGGGTGACGAAGCGCGGCTCTATGAGCTGGTGTGGAAGCGCGCGATTGCCAGCCAGATGGCGTCTGCCAGCATTGAGCGCACATCTGTAACGCTGCGCGATGGCACCGGGCGGCACGAGCTGCGCGCCAATGGCCAAGTGGTGAAATTCCCGGGCTTCCTTGCGGTTTACGAAGAAGGCCGCGATCAGAAGGCTGAGGGCGAGGATGATGAATCCGCGCTGCTGCCAGTGATGAATGCTGGTGATATGCCGGCCAAAAAGAGCATCGAGGCCAATCAGCACTTCACCCAGCCGCCCCCGCGTTACTCCGAGGCCAGTCTGGTCAAACGGCTCGAGGAGCTCGGGATCGGGCGGCCGTCAACCTATGCCTCGACCTTGCAGGTACTCAAGGATCGCAACTACGTACGAACCGAAAAAAACCGTTTCTTTGCTGAGGAATCGGGGCGACTCCTTACAGCATTTCTTGAACGCTTCTTCCCGGTTTACGTCGCCTATGAATTCACCGCCGGGATGGAAGACGAGCTTGATGATGTGTCGGGCGGGCGCGAGAACTGGAAGACTTTGCTCGCCAAGTTCTGGAAGGACTTCAAGCCCAAGAGCGACGAGGTAATGGAGCGCAAGCCATCGGAAGTAACCGAGGCGCTCGATGAATACCTGTCCGATTTCCTGTTCCCGCCGAGCGATGACGGCCGCGATCCACGCCAATGCCCGCAATGCGGCGTTGGGCGGTTGAGCCTGCGCGGCGGGCGCTACGGTGCCTTTGTCGCCTGCTCGAACTACCCCGAATGCAAGTTCACCCGCAAATTCGCCCAACCCGGCGGCGCGGCGGAAGGCAGCGACGGCGAGATCGGCAAGCATCCCGAAACCGGAGAGCCAATCACCCGTAAAGCCGGGCGGTTCGGGCCCTATATCGAGATGGGCAGCGGCAAAGAGGCGAAGCGATCATCAATTCCGAAGGACATTGGAGAGATGTCGCTCGATTGGGCGGTCAAGCTGCTGTCGCTCCCGCGCACCATCGGCACGCATCCGGAAAGCGGCGAGCCGATCACCGCCAGTCTCGGCCGCTATGGGCCTTACCTCGCGCACAGCGGAAAATATGCCAAGCTTCGGAGCACCGAGGAGATTTTTGAGACCGGGATGAACGCCGCCGTGGTCAAGCTGGCCGAAGCCGCAGCCGGTGGGGGCAGGGGCGCGCGCGCCGCTGCCGAACCGCTCAAAGTCTTTGGCCCGCATCCGACGTCGGGCGGCGAGATCAAGCTGATGGCCGGGCGCTATGGCCCTTACGTGACCGACGGCACGACAAACGCAACCCTGCCGCGCGATAAACAGCCCGAATCGCTGACCGCTG
>JANLOZ010000123.1:0-79118 GCA_031366845.1 Novosphingobium sp.
GGATCGACATTGCCGACGACGATGACGGTGGCATTGTCGGGACGGAAGTTTGCCTGATAGAGGCGGCGCAGGCGTTCTGCGGTTGCGCCTTTCAGCGCCTCAATCGTGCCGATCGGGTGGCGCAGCACGTGGCGCGTGCCCTCGGCGGCGAGCGCTTGCTGCACCTTGTAGCCGCGATAGCCGGCATTGTCGCGCAGCCGTTCCTCTGACAGCACCACGCCCTTTTCCGCCTCGATCAGCGCCGGGTCGAGCTTCAGATTGCTGGCGATCTCGCGGAAGATCAGCATGCCGTCATTGATCGAGCTGGCATCATTGCTGGTGAAATCGAACTGGTAGATGATCCGGTCATAAAAGGTGGAGGCATTGGTATCTGCACCGAACCGCAGACCGTGCCGCTGCAGCATGCGGACGATGTCGCCGTCAGCGATTTTGTCGCTCGAACGGAACGACATGTGTTCCAGAAAGTGCATCAGCCCCTGTTCGTCATCGCGCTCGATCGACGAGCCCGAGCCGATCAGCATGCGGATCGAAACCGCGGTGCTGGGAGTCTCGTTGTGCAGGATGGCATAACGCATGCCATTGGCCAGCACGCCGAACCGCACCGCCGGATCAGCAGCGAGGTCCGATGAATCCTGCGCCCAGACGCCCGCTCTGGCCGGCGCGGTTTGCGCAATGGCCGGCATGCAAAATGCGAGAAGAGCAGGGCTGAGCAGCAAAGCGATACGGTACGATTTCATCAGGGTTTACTCTCCATGGACGTAAAATTTGCGGCCTAAATGACTGGCCCGCCGCGACAAGTGCCACTCCATAAACAGCTATTGTGACACGATAAAGCGCAATGTCGCGGCATGGGCGCAATACTTGCGCGGCGAACGCGCCTCCTGTACACATGTTCAGCAATCACAAAAGACTCCGGGAGACTTCACTATGGCGAGCACCGCCGCAACCACTCGCCTGCGCTATGAGACGATCAAATCGCGGATCGGCGCGCGCGTGCTCAATTCGAAGGACGAGCTGCTATCGGGTGCGCTTTCCGAAGGGATCATGGATCTGCTCGAAGATCGCGGCGTGCTGGTGTTTCCGACAATCGATTTCAGCGATGACGAGCAAGTGCAATTGTCAAACTCGCTTGGCGGCAGCGCGCTGGAAATTGGGGAAGTTGAGCAGAGCGCGGTGTTCAAGGTCAGCCTTGACGAGAAGGTCAACAATGCGGTCGCCGAATACCTCAAGGGTTCGCTGTACTGGCATATCGACGGCACGATGAACTCGGTGCCGATCCGCGCCTCGATGCTCTCGGCCAAAGTGCTTGCGCCTGAAGGTGGCGATACGCTGTTCGCCAATACCGCCAATTCCTATGCCGATCTGTCAGATGCCCGGAAAGCCGAGCTTGAAGGGCTGCGCGTGGTCCATTCGCTGTGGCGCTCGCAGCTTTATCACACGCCCGAGCCGAGCGTGGCGCAGATGGCCGACTGGCAATCGAAGGGTGAGGCCGAGCTGCCGCTGGTGGTGACCAATGGCAACGGCAAGAAGTCCATGGTTCTCGGCAACACGGCGCATTACGTCAGGGGCATGAATCCCAAGGACAGCCACAAGCTGCTCAATTCCTTGCGCGAATTGGCCACCAGCGCTGATTACATGTACCAGCATGTGTGGACCGTCGGCGATACCGTGATGTGGGACAACCGCACATCCTTGCACAAGGCAACGCCCTATGATCCATACTGCGGCCGCATGATGCACCGCACGATCATCAAGGGCGGCGAGGCCTGGGAAGCTTCGGCGTACTGACCGGCCTGCGCTTGACGTCCCCCCGATTTCTTCCTCCGTTTTCAATGAGAGTTTTCCGGTAGTGCAACCCTGCTTTTGAAGGGGCATGCCGTGAAGAAGCGGCGATATACAGACGAGCAGATTGCCAATGCGATGAAGCAGGCGGAGACCGGTCCGCCGGTTGAGGAGGTGATCTGCCGGATGAGGATTTCGGAGCAGACACTTTACCGGTGGAAGAAGCTGTACGGCGGGCTTGGCGTTGGCGAGTTGCGAAGGCTCAAGCAGCTGGAGGATGAGAACCGGCAGCTCAAGCGATTGGTCGCCGATCTGAGCCTGGACAAGCACATTTTGCAGGATGTGCTGTCAAAAGAAGTCTGAGGCCTGATCGGCAGCGCGAGATTGCCCGGTAGACAATGGCCCCGCGTTCATCTCGAAGGCGCTGGATCGCTGGGCCTATGAAAACAGCGTGAAGCTGGACTTCTCGCGCCCTGGCAAGCCCACCGACAATCCTGTCCTGAGCCAGTCGAAGGGGCCTTCGTCGAATCGATCAATGGGCGGCTCCGGGACGAATGCCACAATACCCATTGGTTCTTGTCTTCGGACGATGCCAGAAGCAAGATTGAGGCGTGGCGACGGGACTATAATGAGTGCCGTCCTCACACCTCGCTTGGCTGGATGACCCCGGCCGAACTTGCTTCATTTGTGGGGATTAACCCCCACAGATGAAGGCCGGAGGCTAACATTGAACCCGGACTCGAAACCGGGGGACCGCCATCAGGTTTCCGAACCGACCATCCTTGCGGCATTTGCAGAATGGGCGAAGACGATCAGTCAGTCATCGACCCCCGCCTGCGCGTTCGCGGGATCGAGGGACTCCGCATTGTCGATGCGTCAATCATACCTGTCATTCTGCTAGCCAACACGAATGCAACGGTCATGATGATCGCGGAGAAAGCAGCGGCGATGATTGTGGAAGATCATCAAGCCACACCAGCGCAGCATTCGTCGGCGACCGCAATTCAGCCCCTCAGCGAGAGCAGAACAGCATGAACCCAGATTGCGCCATTTTGCGATGCATGAAAAACGCTGCCCTGTCATATCCACCATGTGGATATTCGCCGGGCAAGCTGGTCCGTTTCGTTTTCGAATACTGCATAATCAGGTCGAATGATGTTCAGGAACACTGCAATGGCCACCGTCGGCACGACTTTCGAAATCCCCAAGACGCTTGGTAACGAGATTGGCGGCAATGGGCGCGTCTATTTCGAGAACGTTGTGATCGACAATCTCATCGATGCATTGCTGGAATTGTCCGCTGCAGTGTGGACTCATCACGACAGGGTGCTGGTGCTGGAAAAGGTGTTGGCGTCGAAAAGCATGGATGTCACTGCCGAGATTGAGGCCCATCTGCCTGATGATGCCGAAATCGCTGCCCGTGCTGCAGAACGTGATCTCTATGTGCAGCGCATTTTCGGCAGCTTCATTCGCAGGCCCACAGGCGATCTGCCGGGACGCCAAGCCGAGTCAGAAGGAGAAATTTGACATGGACCGTGGACGAATTGGTATTTTGCCCAGACCCACCAGCCTGGCCGATGAAAGCTATCTCGAATTTGTGACATCATTTCGCAAGTTTGCGATCCAGCGGGGATTTCCGGCGTTGGCCGCAACTGGCGAAGCGGCGCTGGAGAACGCGCTGGACAAGGGTGACGTGGCCCGCCCTGCCGAAGGTAGCGAAATTCCGTTGGCGGATATCAAGCGTGTTTTCTCAAAAATTCCGCTAGTGCCCACCTGGCAGCGCTTCGTCCGGTCCCAGCAGGAAATGATGTGGCGGCGCACGCGTGAAAGCTTCATGCACAATGCCGATAAAATTATGAGTGACATGGCCGCCGCCGAGGCAAGCCACCCCGAACGTATTCACGTAAATCCCGATTTTGTGCCGCCTGAATACACGCGTTGCGAAATCCACTGTCAGCCGGGCGGCTATACCGATGATCCGCTCGGCGGGCTTGTGTTCCACTATGGCACCAAGATTTTCTATGAAGGAGCCAATGACCAGGATGAACTCCACATCGAATTAGCTGAAAAATCGGCTTTACCTGGTGACGGCAGGGTTGAGCGGATTCTGGACGTTGGTTGCAGCATCGGTCAGGCGACGACAGTTCTGAAGGATCTGCATCCGCAGGCAAAAGTGTGGGGGCTGGATGTCGGGCTGCCGATGATCCGCTATGCCCATATGCGCGCGGTTCAGCGCGACAAAGCAGTCCATTTCAAACAGGCCCTGGCAGAAGATAGCGGCTTTGCCGACGGACATTTCGACATGGTCCTGTCCTACATTCTGTTTCACGAAGTGCCAGTGAAGAAGATGATTGAAATAGTCGCGGAGATGTTTCGCATTTTGCGGCCCGGCGGAACATTTTCGATCTTCGAATTCCCGAATAACGACAAGGGTCAGGTGGCGGCATCCTATCGCTTTATGATCGACTACGATTCGAAAAACAATTGCGAGCCTTATTCGCCTGGTTTCGTGCAGAGCGATTTTCGCGGGATTCTGGAAGAAGCAGGGTTCTTCGTGGAAGCGGGCCGGCCGGTGAGCAACGAATTTCTGCAATCGCTTGTGGCCATCAAGCCATCCGGCTGACGGATTGCGATGAGGATCGAAGACTATTCGGCTGCCGACGAAAGCGCAAACAGAGTGGATACAGCGGAGCAGCATTTGCCTAGCATTGCGTGAGCGGCGCGCCTTTCAATCTGGACCAGTATTCCGCCTCACGACTGTCGCTCAGTGCAAGCGCGCTGCTTGCCTGCCTGCCCTGGTCCTTAGGTGCGGATCGCGAAGTCTCGCGGATCGTTTCGCGCACCCTTCGAGCCCGCTTCCGGCCACTGTGTCCGGTCGATTAGTTAGCATTTGGAGCCTGCCAATGCCCGAAGTTGCAATTTTGCCCGCTGTCCAGTCGTTTCTCGATGGAGGACAGCGAGTGCTAATTGGCCGCGATTGGCTTGACGCTTCCAGCGATACGGCGATTGACGTGGTCAAGGCCGGTATCATGGGGATCAACACCCCGATGGGTGCTGACTGGGATGTGCCATTGGGCGGATACAAGCAATCGGGCATTGGGCGTGAAAACGGGCGTGACGGGCTGGAGCTTTATCCGCAAAGCAAAACGGTTTCCACAGCCATATGACCGGTCTGGAAACCGAAATCCGGCGGGTGGATGTCGGCGATGCGGAAATTCATGTGGAGATTTCCGGCAGCGGGCCCGACTTGTTTCTGATCGCCGGGTTAGGCGGGCGGGGGGCGTTCTGGAGCAATCAGGTCGCCGAGTTTTCCCGGCATTTCCGCGTGATCACGCATGATCACCGCGGCTGCGGCAACAGCTCACCGGCCAAAGTGATTTATGGCGCAGAACATATGGCGCAAGATATGGTAGCGCTGATGGATGCAATGGAGATCGAACAGGCGCACATGGTTGGCCATTCAACCGGCGGGGCGATCTGCCAGCATATTGCGCTCGACAATCCGAGCCGCCTGGGACGACTGGTGCTCAGCTGTAGCTGGGCCGGACCCGATACCTATTTCACCCAGCTGTTCTGCACGCGTAAGGAAATCCTGATCAATTGTGGTCCGCTCGCCTATCTCACCATGGGCACCTATCTGGCCATGCCCAGCAGCTATTTGCAGCCGCAGATGATGTCTGCCAGGGCCTTCATGGAAGAACGCATGACAGCCTATCCCGGGCTGGAAGTCGAACTGTCACGGCTCGCGGCGGTGATGTCGCACGATCTGCGCAGCCGGGTTCACGAGATTGCCAAGCCGACCTTGTGTATCGGCGCGAAGGACGACCAGATCACCCCGCCGGGCTTCACCGAGGAACTGGGCCGCCGGATTGACGGAGCGGACGTTCACCTGCTCGACCGCGGCGGGCATTTCTGTCCCATCGCTGCGACCGAAGCCTATAATGCAAAGGTTCTGGGATTTCTCATCGGAGAAGGAGGCCGTCTTGGCGGATAGTGAAATCACCCAGCAGAGATCGGTCATAATCAAGCCGGGCGAGGGGCAGTCGCTGTGGCAGCCGATGCCTTCGCGCGGCTATGTTGATGTTAATCTGACGCCGGAGAACATGCCCTATGATACGTTTTCAAGCGGCATCCAGGTAATGCCGCCGGGCGGGGAAGTGCGCGAACACGGTCACAAGCAAAACCACGAGCTGGTGTTCGTTTACGAGGGCACCGGCGAAGTGGATATCGACGGCGAAATGACCGCGATCGTTCCGGGAACAACCGTGTTGTTTGCGCGCAACTGCACCCATCTGATCCGCAATACCGGCGATAGTGAGATGAAAATGTTCTGGGTTTTCTTCCCGCCTGGACTCGAAGACTGGTTCAACGCGATTGGCAGGCCGAGGACACCCGGTGAGGCGATGCCCGAACCCTTTGCACGGCCGGACAATGTCCAGGAGGTGATGGACCGAATGCGGTTCCTGCCTCCAAGGGCGCGGGATTGATGCGGATCATCGCCCGATCCGATGTCGAGCGGCTGTTGCCGGTAAAAGACTGCATTGATGTGATGGCCCGCGCGATGCAGGCTACTTCGCGCGGTGATGTAACCTTGCCGATCCGCCAGTTCATGCCAGTGCCCGGCGGCACCGGCAAGCTGGCGATCATGCCTGGCACTTTGGGCGATCCGGAGTGTTTCGGAATCAAGCTGGTCTGTAAGTATGACCGCCCGCAGGGCGATCCGCTGGGCTCCCATGTCGGCATGGTGCTGCTGTTCGACAGCGCAAGTGGTGTACCATTGGCAATGATCGAGGGCTCGTCACTGACCGCCATCCGCACATCTGCGGCCAGCGCTTTGGCGACGCGGCTCCTTGCCCGCGATGATTCCACCCGGTTGGCGATCATCGGCACTGGCGAACAGGCGATGCGCCATGTCGCTGCGATCCGGGCGGTTCGCCCCATCGAAAGCGTCTCGGTCTGGGGCCGCGATGCGGTGCGCAGCAAGTGCTTCGCCGATGAAATCGCATCTGGCACGGGCTTGCGCGTAACAACCCATGGCAATGTTGCCGAAGCCGTTGAACTTGCCGACATTATCTGCACGACCACTTCGGCAAAGTCTCCGGTTCTGCTGGGCGTCAATCTTCGGCCGGGGCAGCATATCAATCTGGTTGGCTCAGCGATCCCGACCATGGCGGAAGTCGACAGCGATGCTGTCGCCCGGTCACGCTTTTATGTCGACTACCGTCCGGCGGCGCTGGTTGCGGCAGGTGAGCTGCTTGGCGCTATTGCCAGCGGCCTGGTGAATGAAAACCACATCGTTGGCGAGATCGGCGAACTGGTTAGCGGCACTGTCCCCGGGCGCTGCAGTGACCAGGAAATCACCATCTACAAAAGCCTTGGCGTTGCTTCACAGGATCTCGCCGCCGCCTATGCGGTGTGGGAGCTCGCGCAAGCCGGCCAATTGGGCATCGAAGTGGACCTTTTGGCATGATCCGCACCGCGCCGCCGCCGCTCGGCACTGGCTGGCTGCGTGCCGGGCGCCTGTTCGACCCTGCCTGCGCCCAAAATGATGGATGAGGAAGTGGTCTACATCCAGCGATACAAGGCCCTGGACCAGGCCGCGAAAGTCGGTGGCGGGCTGCCCAGCTGCGATCCCATGGAATGGGTCGCAGGCGCGTGAAACACCGGCGTCCGGCGCGAAGGAACCTACACTGCGATGTATAGTCGAAAAACTTACCGCGGCGATCGGTCCGCTGATCATCGGCTTTGCACTGTCGCTGGCACTTCAACAACAAGCTGCCGCCCGATGTTGCGCAAGGCGGCGATTTCGATACTGCCCGTTAGGATCAGCCATCGAGCCGCAATACGCTGGAGACGACGTTTGAAAATTCATCTCTGTTTGACCCCAATGTTTGCGGTGGGATTTGCTCTGACATCGGGCTGCAGCAGATCCAACCATGTCGACAGCACGCCCGTTCCCGAACGCAATATCGTAGCCGCTGCGGCCAAGATTGAAGGCGCAAGCGTGCTGGATGTCAGCCGGTTCGAACCAACCTATACAATCGGCAGAAGTTGCAGAATTCAGCTGCTAAAGGCTGCTACGCATGCACCATCGCCAGCGCTTGCCGCGGCACTGGAACAGGCATCTGCATATTCCTTCGAGCAGAAAGGCGTCAGCCTGCTGGTAATGAAGGATGGCGAGGTCATCCATCGCAGCTTCGCTCAAGGGGTCGATCAAGCGACCCTGACCGATAGCTATTCGATGCACAAATCAGTGCTTTCTCTGGTGTTCGGGAAGGCGCTGGAAGAAGGGCTGATCAAGTCGCTCGATGACCCGCTCAGCCGGTACATCGAAGAGTGGGGCAACGACCCGCGCGGGGCGATCACGCTGCGGCAAGTGTTGACCATGTCAAGCGGCCTGAAACTCGCGGCAAGTCGGGCAGAAAGTCTTGGACTGTTGCTCTCTTCCGACATAGACGCCGTCGCCCTGCGCATACCGTCAGCGGAACCACCGGGAAGATCGTTCGCCTATAGTAACGCCAACAGTCAGATTGCCGGCATTGCACTTGAGCGGGCAATCAAGCGGGCCGGGTATTCTGGCTATGCCGAATATCTCGAGAAGAAAATCTGGTGTCCGATCGGCAATAATGCTGGCGCGCTGTGGCTTGATCGCGTCGGCGGCTCGCCGCACTATTATGCCGGACTTTTCACCAATATCGAGAATTGGGTGCGCATCGGCGAACTGATCCGCAGCCAGGGCAAGGCGGGCGGCAAGCAAGTGATACCAGCGCAATGGTTTGCGCAAATGGGTCAGGCCTCGGCGCTCAATCCTTCCTATGGCATCCATATTTGGCGCGGGTCACCGTGGTTGGCGAAGCGGCGATATAACCAGAAGAACCCGCTCGCGGCCATTCATAGCGCGCCATATCTGGCCGATGATGTGCTGCTTTTCGACGGATTTGGCGGGCAGCGGGTCTATATCGTCCCTTCGGCGGGCCTTACCATCGCTCGTACCGGCCAAGTTAATTTTGCATATGATGATGCGAAGATCGTCAATCTGGTACTCGCGGCCTTACCGTAAGACCTGCTGGCTTGATCAGCCATCTTCGCGCCATTCGTTCTTCATGGCCAGCAACTTCATTATCTTCAGATCTCGCGTATGGGTTTGCTCCGACCGCTGTTGACCGGCAAATGATTGGTCAAGCTCTTGTGCGACGGCTGCGATTGCATTGTCTGACCATATGCGTGGGGAATCCGGGGGGCCGCTAGTAGCGACAAAAATGCCTTGTCCAAGGCTTGTCTAACGGCAGAGACGGCTGTGCCTGGAAATAGTGCCACGCTGTAGCCGATGCTTTCGGCAGTTGCGGCATCGCGCACTTCGTCTTCGACGCGCAGAAGGTTGTGGAGCAGAGGCACCCTGGAACCGATTTCGCCTGCCAACCGCACCATTTCTGCGCTGGATGTTAGTGATTCGACGAACACCATATCTGCGCCTGCATCGGCGTAGAGATGGGCTCGCTCAAGGGCGCGGTCGAACCCTTCGGTCGTTACAGCATCACTGCGCGCACAGATGACTGTGGCGGCATTTCGGCGGCTATCGAGTGCTGCTTTGATCTTGCCGACCATCACATCAGGATCGACCAGTGGGCGGGACAGGGGAGCCGACGCCGGCTTGGTTTCCAACTGGTCTTCGATCTGGATCCCTTCCGCCCCCGAACGCTCCAGAAGGTAGACCGCTCGCGCAACCGACAAAGCGTTCCCGAATCCCTGATCTGCATCCACCAGCAGCGGAATATCGAGCCGTTCCGAAATCCGTCCAACGATATCCGCGGTTTCTGTCAGCGTCAGCAGACCTATGTCTGGCTGGCCGAGATGCATGGTTGCCAATGCTGAACCCGACACGAATACCGCATGGAACCCAGCCATTTGCGCTCTTAAGGCGCTAAAGGAATCATAGATTCCGGGAACGGCCAGAATTTCCGGGGCCGCGATCAGTTCGCGCAATGTCGAAGGGTGATCCACTGCGGGCGTCAATTGACTTGAGTCAAGTCCCTGCGCGCCAACCTTTCGGCGTCTTCCGCGATTTTCATTTCCTTGAACTTGTCGTATTCATTGACGTTGCCCATCGGGCGCTTTGGCCAACGGGTAGCGAAGCCGCGTGGATATTGTTTATCGTCATCGGCGCGACCGTCCTCGGACCAGAGCAGCGGGAAGTGGTTGCCTTCGGGTTTTTCTCCGTCAAGCATTTCATCGAAACTTACGCCCGCCAGATTGACGCAATCGGGGCGGGGAGCCCACCGGATATCGTCTCCGAAGACCCGCTCAGAGATGGCTACACGCCAATCGTCGGTCGGATTGCCAGCGGAATAATGTAGCACAGATGGGTGGACGATCAACATATCGCCCGGGTCCATATCCCAGGACAGGAAGCGCAGGCCCTCTTCACCCCGACGGGGCTCAATCTGTGGATGCGGCACCCGGTCGTCGGGCTTGATCATCTTGCGCGCATTGGGCGAAAACAGCCAGTAAGGCACATCTTCATTCTGGGTTCCGGCGAGCACTTCGAGGCAGTTTTCTTTGACAATCGGGGTCAGTGGAATCCACAGCGATGGCACCATGGTGCCGGTGACCGGCCACCCCATCCGGTCACAATGCCACAAAGTCTTGGCGTCGGAATGCGGTGATTTGGCGAAGAATTCATCAAAAAAGAACCGGATTTCCTTGGACTGCATCACTTTGCCCGCAACCTCGGCAATCGGCGATTCGAAGATGAACCGGCGATATTCCTCAATACAGCGTGCCATATAGCGGCCCGGAATGGTCGGAAGCAGGCCAACGTCCTTGTGATCGATGATTACCTCGCGGGCGATCGGTTCAAGCAGGTCGATCCAATCACTGTCGAGCACCCTACGCAGGCAGACAACGCCATCGCGGGCATAGTCGTCGATATCTTGCTGGGTAATTTCACGAAGGGGGTGGCGGTTCAAGCTCATCGATCAGTTCTCGTTCTTGCATTCAATCGCTCGCCTTAAATAGGGCCTTTTTGAGCGTTGCTGCAAAGGTTCGAGAAAATATCCGCGCGGTGAGCATTGGGGTCAAGAATCTGCGCAATTCGATTGTGCACAGGATTCAGCCGCTCCGAACGCCAGGCCCCCCTTTTTTCCGTTGCACGGCATTTAATTGATACCGTCCCAGCCTGCCATCAACCCGCAAATTTGTCCGTCAGCCGCTACGACAGACGCGGTACTGAGGGTAGGTTGGGAACAGATGAAAGTATTTTGATTCATGTGGTTATGGAAATAATTAAACTTATTGGCCCGCGGTGCTCACATTCCGCGCCTCGGGTTGGAGGCGCCACTTGACCGGCAAGCGACGAATCACGAACTAACCATTTGCCCCAGATACCGGCGTAACTAGTGGATGAGGAACGGGTTTGTCGCATCGCTTGGATGCGGCGTGAGTAAATCGAAAACCGCCTGCAAATCAGGAGGGAGTGCCAGTTTGCCTGCGATCGAAGAAACTATGCAAGGCGACCTAATCCAGAATGTGGAAGCGCTCGACTTGCGTTTGCGCTGGCTATCGGCCTGGATGATCCACGGCGCCAACAACCTTCGCGAGAGCCGCGACGGGATCAAGGTTGGTGGCCATCAAGCCAGTTGCGCTTCCATGTCGACAATTATGGCGGCCTTATATGGCACCGCGCTGCGGCCGCAGGATAAAGTTGCGGCCAAGCCCCATGCCGGCCCCTTGCTTCACGCCATCCACTATCTGTTGGGCGAGCAGGAACGCGACAAGATGCAGCGCTTTAGGGGCATCCGCTTGGTATTGACCAGTTTGGGCAAACCGGCGATTTGCCCGACCTATACGCTATCTATGGACTTGATGCGGTCGCAATCGTGCGTGCCGGGCGATTGCTATGCAGCTGATGGCGAAGGTTTGGCTGAAGCGATGTCTATTACTGCACCTTTGTTCGAAGGGCGATTGGTCTCTGGATCGCGCATTCTCGCCGTTCCGCCGGCTGAGCATGCTGCTTTGTGGGGTGCCGATCAGAAAGGCTGGCTCTAACCTTCTTCGCTGTCGATCGAACCCTGCTGCGATGGTGATTGCCGCGATGCCGCAAAGGGCCACCGCCCATGAATAAGACAGGACTGTCTATGCAAATCGAAAGTGAACCAACATGAAACGCAAGTCGCTACGTCAGACCCTGAATGAAAGGGAATTCTTCGTGGCTCCCGGCCTCCAGGACATGATCACTGCACTTGTCGCCAACAAAGTCGGCTTCGATTTTGTTTATGGCAGCGGTTACTGGATGACTGCATCTGCTTACGGCCTTCCCGATGCAGGAATAACCACCTACAGCCAGATGGTCGACCGGATGCGCACGCTAGCTCATGTTTCGAATGCGTCGCTGATTGCCGATGCGGATACAGGGTATGGCGGGCTGCTCAACGTCCGTCACACCGTTCGCGGGTACGAAGCAGCCGGGGTGACGGGCATCCAGCTTGAAGACCAGCAGTTTCCAAAGAAATGCGGCCACATCCGAAACAAGCAGGTGATCCCGGCAGAGGACATGGCGCAGAAGATCAGGGTGGCATGCGACGCCCGGAGCAATCCGGATGAAACGGTGATCATCGCTCGCACCGATGCTCTGGCGGTCGAAGGCTACGATGCGGCAATGCGGCGGATGGATATTTATGCTGCCGCCGGTGCCGACGTTCTGTTTCTCGAAGCGATGAATGACGAAGACCAGATGCGCCGCGCCTGTGCGGCAACCAATCTGCCAATGATGGTCAATATGGCGGATGGCGGCTCAACTCCCATACTTGATGCAGCAACACTTGAGGAGATCGGCTTTGCCTTTGCAATATTTCCTGCGATGTGCAGCCTGCATGCTGCTGCGGCGGCGGAGCAGGCGCTGCTTGGTTTGAAAGCAACTGGCACATCGCTCAAATCGGGCCTGTCGATGTTCGATTTCAAGGAATTCTCGTCAATGATCGGATTTGACGAAATTGCCGCGTTCGAAGCCAAATGGGCTGAACCTGCTGGCTAGTTGTTTAGTCCCGGCATTCGGCTGCAACTGGCCTCGCCAATGCGTCGCTTGCTGGATGATCCTCGGGCGTCAGCTGCATGCGCCATCATTGATTCAGCTCGCTGCGCAGGCATGCCCGCCAAGCAGCTTTCGCACGGTTGATTCAACCGGTCAGCGAACACCTTTGAATTTGTGGGAGTGTGGAGATAGGACTTGGTGGCATCGCGGTTAGGGTTCACTTCGGCGCGAGCCAGTTAGCTGCGCATACCTTGACAGCACGGCTTTTGCGTGAAAAGTTGTCCGGACAACTTAGGTGGGCCCCAGATGGAGACAGGTAATGAGTGCTGAACTACCGCCACCCTACAGCGCTTTGACCCGCCATCCCATGCTGGCGCGTACCAGCCACGACGAGACTGCGCGGTTCAACTTTCTGACGCATCTCAACCGGTACCTTTCCGGCACACTGGGGGCAGGCAACAAGCTCGCCTATGAAACACGCGTGCTGCCGGCTTTCCGTGCGGTGCATGGCCGCGATCCAGATCATCGCCATGAAATCCGCGAGGCGATGAACCACGATCCCTTCCACCGCATGTGGTCGGCGCTGAAACGCAATTCGATGGAAATGCGCCAGCAAAACGGTCGCCAGACCGTGCTGCGTCAGCTCGACGAACTCGACGCGCAGGCGCGCCAGTTCAACGAACATTCCGGCCAACTCGAACTCGATCCCAGCGTGCAGCAGCCCTTTTACCAGACTGCGGTCGATATTCATTGCCAGCCAGGCGGCTATCACAGCGAAGAGCGGGCCGGCGATGTTTCAGCGGGTGCGAACTACGATGTCGGCATTTTCGCCACCACTGGGGGCGGACTGGGCGGGCTCAATGATGGCGCGGGGCAGGCGGTGGTCGCCTGGACCAAAAAGGAGCGGCCTGACTGGCAGCCCAACCGCATCCTCGATGTCGGCTGCACCGTGGGACATAGCGCCGTGCCCATCGCGGTCGCCTATCCTGAGGCGGAAGTGATCGCGATCGATACGGCCGGTGCTTCGCTGCGCTATGGCGCGGCGCGCGCGGCGGGCCTGGGAATCAAGAATATCCGCTTTGTTCAGGCCAATGGCGAAGACCTTTCGCGCTGGGCCGATGGCACATTCGACTGGGTTCAGACTACCATGTTTCTGCACGAGCTATCGGGCAAGGCGTTGCCAAGGCTGCTGGCCGAGTGCAATCGCGTGCTCGCACCGGGCGGCTTGATCCTGCACGTCGAGCAGCCGGAGTATACGCCGGAAATGCCCTTGTTCGAGCAGTTCATGCGGGATTGGGATGCCTTCAACAACAATGAGCCGTTCTGGTCGGCAATGCACGCGGTCGACCTGAAAGAGGTGATCGCCAATGCGGGCTTTGCCAGGTCAGATCAGTTCGTCGCCGGGGTGCGATCAGTGGTTGACCGGGATGTCTTCCCCGCAGCGCAAATCGACGAACAGGAAGACTATGGCCGTGCAGCCATGTGGAATGCCTATGGTGCCTGGAAGCCAATGGCGCAGGAGCAGGCGGCATGACCGAAGGGGTCGACTGGATCGCTCGGGCCGGAGCCAAGGCCAAGGGCAGGCGGCCCGACTTCCATGAAGATCCGGCAATCGATCGGTTGCTGTCGCTCACCATGGCCTTGGTCGGTGAGGTTTCGGTGCTTCGCGAGCGGATGGACACGATCGAGCGACTGCTTGAGCAGAAGGGCAGCATCAGCCGCGCTGAAATCGAGGCCTATGTGCCCGACCGTGCCGCCGGCGACGAACGGGGGATTGCCACCCGCGCCTACATCGCACGGGTGATGCGGGGCTTCCAGCAGGAAGTCGAAGCAATGGAAAATCCGGACCCACCGATCATGGACTGGGTCGAGAAACTGGCGCGCGACTAGGCGCGGTTTATGGGGTGGGGTAAGTGCGATGGAAGAAGTTTTGGTGCTGCGTTGGTTGCATATCCTCGCCATGGTCTATTGGCTCGGCGGTGAGTGGGGCGTGTTCCAGTCAAGCTACAATGTGACCAATGCCAAGTTGTCGCTGGATGAGCGGCGGCGGCACATGGAAACTGCCTATCGCATTGATATCCTGGCGCGGACGGGCATCATCATGCTGCTGCCGCTGGGTCTGCACATGGGCCACATCTATGGCCTGCAGCCATATGGCGGCAACTTCCTGACCATCATGTGGATCGCCATCGCTGCCTGGATGACACTGTGCTGGGCCGCATTCTTCAAGCGCGAAACCGATCTCGGTGTGCGGTTGACCAAGTTTGATGAAACGGTGCGGTATGTGTTGATCCCGGTGATCTTCGTGGTCGGCATTTCCTCGCTACTGGGCAAAGGGCCATTCGTCGCGGATGAGGGCATGCGCTGGTATGCTTGGAAGTTCACGCTGTATGGCTTCACCTTGTGCATCGGGCTGGGTTTGCGCTGGGTCATGCGCTCCTGGACCGCACGTTTCCGCGAACTCGCCGCAGGGCCCAATCCCGCGGCCCAGGCCCGTATCGAGCGCGAGATCGGCTGGGCCCGGATCATGGCCTATGTCTACTGGGTCACAATCGCCGGAATTTGCTTTCTCGGTACGGTGAAGCCGATCTGATCGCGAACGCAGGCACTTCAGATTCAGGTTCGTCTCGAACAGGATTTCGTCGGGCTGAAGCAAAGCGCTGGCTCCATGAGCGCCAAGTGCATTGATGCTGTGTGAGTTGCCGCCGATTTTGGCCGTCAGACGATAAGTTGCGGACGGGCGGGCGATCTAGCGGCTAAGTCATAATAATCAGCGCGGATCGAGCAAACCGAAGGAGTTAGGCTGAGCCATGGCCCAGGTGATCCGGTCCGGACCAGACGACCAGGATTTCGCCCTGTCCGTGCCCGTCGTCGTCGCCGGGGCCGGGGGCTGTGGGTTGTGCGCCGCGCTTGCAGTGCGCGATGGCGGGGTGGACGTGCTGGTGCTCGAACGGGATGCCAGGGTGTCAGGCACGACTGCGATGTCAACCGGGCTTATCCCGGCAAGCGGGACGCCCGAGCAGGCTGCGCTTGGGATCAGCGATAGTCCCGAACGGTTCCGCGATGACATTATGAGGAAGACCAAAGGGCGGACAGATCCCGAGATCGCGTTGCATCTGGCGCAGGAATCGATTGAAACGATCCAGTGGCTGCGCAACGTGCATGGCGTACCGCTGACGCTGCTCGATGATTTCCTCTATCCTGGGCACAGCGCGATGCGGATGTATGGGTCGCCGAACCGGACAGGGTCGGAGCTGATGGCCGCGCTGGAGGCGGCCTGCGGCACTGCAGGGGTCGATATCCTGACCAATGCGCGCGTTGAGGCGCTTATTGTCGATGCTGATGACCGGGTGCTGGGCATTGAATATGTTCGTCCCGATGGCCTGCGCGAAAGGCTTGGCTGCGATGCGCTGATCCTCGCATGCTGCGGCTTCGGCGGCAATTGGGACATGGTGATCCAATATATCCCCGAGCTCAGGGACGCGGTGTTTCACGGCCATCCCGGCAATAAGGGTGAAGCTATGGCCTGGGGCCGCGCGATCGGTGCAGGGCTTGCCGATATGCACGCCTATCAGGGGCATGGCGGCCTCGCGGCGGGCCACGCCATTCCGATCCTGTGGCCGTTCATCATGGAAGGTGGTTTTCAGGTAAACACGGACGGCATGCGCTTCTCTGATGAATCGCAGGGATATTCCGAACAGGCAGTAAATGTGCTCGCCCAGCCTGGGCATGTGGCCTGGAGTATACTTGATCAGCGGCTTCATGATCTGATGATGAAATTTGACGACTTTCAGCAAGCCGAGGCTGCCGGGGCTGTGGTGCGCGGCGATGATGTTGCGGGGCTTGCGGGGCGGATTGGCGTTTCCGATACTGCGCTTGAGGCGACCTTTGCCGAGGTCGATGCGGTAAAGGCGGGCACTGCCACGGATCTGTTCGGGCGGGATTTCAATGGCAAGCCACCGCTTGCTTCGCCCTTCTATGCCGCGAAGGTCACCGGAGCATTGTTCCATACGCAAGGCGGGCTGGTGGTTGATCGCAATGCGCGGGTGTTACGCGAAGACGGCAGGCCGTTTCCTAACCTGTTTGCCGGTGGCGGCGCTGCGCGCGGCATATCGGGGGCGGGCGCGGACGGATATCTGGCGGGCAACGGCCTGCTGACGGCGACCACTTTTGGCAAACTGGCTGGACGTGCGGCGGCGAAGCCATAGAGCTGCTGCTAGTAGCAGCACGGATAGTAGGCCCGCCGTCAGCGTATCTGGAAGATTTGACCTTGATCACGAACGACGGTCACGCGCCAATTCACGACAATAACAATGACTTCTCAATCGTCTAAAGTCGGATGAAGTTCGGTTGCATCATGTGCGGCCTAGGGCTTCTGTAACAGGATTGTAGCTGAAGATCCCAAGCGCGTCCTCGTTCTGAACCGGCATATCGCGCAGCAGATAGGGGTCGAGGGCTTGCAGCCGGTCTCCGCCCAGATTGGATTCAGCCTGCAGGAAGGATGCGCGTTTGATGCGGCTGGCTTCATAGAGCGTGAGTGCCTTTGCCGGATCGGCTTCGGCGGCAAAGCAGCGGCCAAGCACAATGCCATCCTCAATCGCCGAGGATGCGCCCTGTCCCATAAATGGCAGCATCGGATGCGCAGCATCGCCAAGCAGTGCGATGCGACCCTTGATCCAGCTATCCACAGGCTTTCGGATGAACAGCCCCCAGCGATATAGATGGCTCTCATCAATCGCATCGATGGCGCGATGGACATGGGGGCACCAACCGCCAAAATGCACACGCAGACCGGCGAGAGTGCCCCTTGCCGCCCAGCTCTCCTCTGCCCAATCCGCGCTGCGGGTCAGCATCACGATATTGACCAGTTCTGTGCCGCGCACCGGATATGTTACGAAATTGCGTCCGGGACCGATATGATTGGTGTTGCGTCGCTGTACGTAGTCGGAGCCAAGCAGCGCTGCATCGACCAGCGCGCGCCATGCCACATGCCCGCTGAAATGCGGTGGATCAGGATCAAACAGCGCGTCGCGAACAATCGAACGCAGACCGTCGGCGGCGATCACGACATCGTGCTGGATTGTTGTGCCATCGGCAAAGGTGAGCGCACCATCGGCACCAATACCGGTCAGCTCCGCACCGAGCCTGCAATTCTGCAGCCCGAAACGTTCTGCCAAAGCCTCGTGCAAGTCAGCCCGGTGCATCTGCGCATAGGCAGCGCCATAGGTTTCGCGGGTGGTCCGGCGATCAAACGTACGCAGCGGTTCGCCGGTTTCGCCATGGAACAGGCACTGTTCGATTGGCTCATTGGCGTGCCGCGCGATCCAGTTGGCAAAGCCCAGAGCATTGAGTCCGTGTGTAGCATTGGGCGAGATCGAAAGACCCGCGCCGACCTCTCCAAACATTGGCGCGCGCTCATAAATAATTGGATCAAAACCGGCCTGTTGCAGTGCTAGCCCCGCTGTCAGTCCGCCAATGCCGCCACCGACGATTGCAATGCGCATCACAGGCCCAATGCCCCCGGATTGATGATGTTGTTGGGATCAAGCTGTTGTTTCAAAGACCGCAACAACCCGTCGCCGCGCAGCTTCGCGTAGGGGTAAAGCCGCCCGATCTGAAAATGGGTCGCACCATGGCTGCGCATCAACGCGATGATGGCATCCACCATCTCTTCAACCAGCGCGCGGCCGGCCGGGTTGGCTGGCGGTGGGGCGGCGCTGCGCCCGTTTTCGGGCAAGCGGAAGGCATCATGGTAGACGGTATATTCGTCGCCCCAGTAAAACACTGGCTCATAGAGCAGACCGACGCCTGCAACAGCAGCGAAGAATTCGGCAAGGCTGACCCCGTGGTCGGCCATTTGCGGGGCAAAGCCGGCTTTAATCGCGAGATAGTCCCGATGAAATTCAGCGAGCGCGCCCCATGCGAAGATCCCGTGGATCGGCAACATGCGTCTGCCATCCGGATGGATCACGGGAAGGACAGGAAACGGATGGGCGCGCATCACCAGCGGCACCGTGTTGACCACTTCATCGCCCGCTTTTGCCGCACCGCGAACCGCCCGGAACAAGCTTGAGAGTTCCCTTCTGTCGCGGGCTTCGAGGACAAAATGGACGGTGTATTTTGCCTTGTCGAGGAAGCGCCTGCCGCCTGTGGCAATGCGCAAGATTCGTCCCAAAACTGAAAGCGGATTGCCTGCTGCGGCTCCAACGCGGCACATTGCCTTCATGCCTTCGATCAGGTTGGGTGCCCCGGCATTCTGACGGGCTACTTCGGCATCCATTGCGATCATCTCGTTTGCAAGGCGTCGCTGCGTTGCAAAACTGAGCAGCTTGGTCATGGCGTCAAAATCATCGAAGGCGAAGGACAGGCCGTTGACCAGTGCG
Organism: Novosphingobium sp.; assembly: GCA_031366845.1. Taxonomy (GTDB): domain Bacteria; phylum Pseudomonadota; class Alphaproteobacteria; order Sphingomonadales; family Sphingomonadaceae; genus Novosphingobium. The sequence goes on from JANLOZ010000123.1 coordinate 19,192, forward strand.
GGGCGGGGCTCGATCTCGAGCGTGACTGCAGTCTTGATACCCAGCGCGCCGGCATCTTGCGCAAAAAGACCAGTCAGATCAGGTCCGAAAGTGCGATTAAAGGGGGAGGTGTCCGTGCACCCGTCTGATCCGGTGTGAATGATTTCGCCAGTGCCGGTCACGACTTCGAAGCTCTTGACCGCGTTGGCAGACGCGCCGACCCGGCCCGAACCGAAGGTTACCGATCCCTGGCTCAGCGATCCCCCAAGCGTTGCCACGCCGCCGGATTGCGGGCCCCACCAACGGGCGCGGACACCATGCGGCGCAAGTGCTGCGTCCAGATCTTTCCAGGTGCAGCCAGCTTCTGCCGTCACGTGTCCGTCGGTGACATTGATCTCGCGGATGCGACACAGTTTTGAAAAATCGACGCTGATCGCACGCGCACGGTCTGGCTGGAAGGCGCGCGAATAGGACATGCCGCCGCCGCGCGCGAACAGAGCGACGCTGTGTTCCTGTGCAAAGTGAACCAGCCTCGCCATTTCCGCGGCAGTGGCAGGCCTTGCAACCGCGAGCGGCGTTACACCCGTCGTCATGAGATCTTGCGCAGACAAGGCAAGTGCCGCCACCTCGGTGAGCACGCCGTCCGGCCCCAACAGCGCAGTTAGTTCTGCTGCTATCGCTGCATCAGCAAGCGGAGCGCTGGAGGAGGCTGGCGGCACATTCACTCGTGTTCTATGCGGCTCTCCCGATTGCAAAGCTCGCAGCCGGAGCGAACTATCCGACTCGCGAATAAATTGGCCGATGTTGGGCGCATGCCCGATACGCTCGCCTAGCCTTGGCTGATGGTACCCGACACATCCTTGGCCGAACAACCTTACACCGCGTCGCCGCTGCGGCGCTGGCTTGTCGTCGCGGCGCTCTCATTCGCTTCCATCATCAGCTATGTTGATCGGCAGATCATCAATCTGCTGGTTGAACCGATCAAGGCGGACCTCGGTTTGACTGATGTTGAAGTCAGCCTGTTGCAGGGCTTTTCCTTCGCTTTGCTTTATGCCTTGCTAGCCATTCCGGTCGCCTGGGTAGCTGATCGGGGAAACCGTAAATGGGTAATTTTGGCAGGCATGATCGGCTGGTCGGCTGCTACCTTTTCAAGCGGATTGGCAGTTACCTTTGCAATGCTGTTTGCCGCGCGGATGATGGTGGGCGTTGGCGAGGTGACGCTGGCGCCAGCTGGCTTTTCGATCTTGAGCGACAGCTTCCCCCGTGACAAGCTGCCGACAGCAATCAGCGTGTTTACCGGAGCGGGCTTTGTCGGATCTGGCCTCGCGCTCATCATCGGCGGCACCATTATCGGGCAATTGAATGCCTTTGGTGACGTTACTCTCCCCTTTGGAACGTTCAGACCATGGCAGATGACCTTCATGGCGGTGGCACTGATGAGCGTCCCCGCTTTCCTACTGCTGCTGCTGATCCGCGAGCCAGCGCGGCGCAACGGCAGCCGGGTGCTCGTTAGCGATGATCAGCCGCGCGCATGGGAAATATTCTCCTTTCTCGCCGCCCACTGGACGGTGTTCGTGCCTCTCATTCTCGGACTGTCCTGTTTCGTTGGGGCGCAGTTCGGACTCGGAGCATGGGCCCCCAGCTATTTCATCCGCGCTCATGGCTGGTCTCAGTCGCAGGTGGGCAATGCGCTCGGGCCGGTCGTCATGGTTGGCGGGCTTGGCGGAATTGTCACGGGCGGTTTTCTGGTTCAGTATTTCATGAAGCGTGGCGTGCCGGACGCCAGCATGAGGATTTCGATGCTGGCGATCGGACTGGCAGTTCCCGCAGCCATTCTCTTTCCAAGAATGGCAAGCGCCAACGCTGCGCTTGCGCTGCTCGCGGCGCTGGTCTTTCTCGGCAACATACCAGTCGGGGCGACTGTCTCAACTTTCCCATTGATAACCCCCAACCGGATGCGCGCACAGGTACTCGCAGTCTACCTGCTCGTCGCAAATCTCCTTGGCTACAGTGCCGGACCGACTCTGATCGCCTGGATCACCGACAAGGTTTATGCCGACCCCATGGCTATCGGACAGTCGCTTGGCATTGCACCCCCGGGTGTGATGATTGTCGGTCTGATTCTTCTGGCCCTTGCCATTGTGCCTTATCGGGATCTGCTCAAGCATCAACAAGGGCTGGAATGGGGTAGCAAGGCGCCATGATCTCAAACGGAACCCGTCGCATTCTGGTTCAATCTGCTGCAGAAATCCATGAGGGATTTCTCGGTCATTTTGCATTATCGTCGCGGTTGCGGGGTCTCGTGGCGGGGGGGGGCGAACTTCATGAGCGCCGATGACATCACACGTTACTCGCAAGGCCACACGCAATCTGGGAAAAACGGAACACAACGATGCTTGGCAGGACTTTGAACTTCTGGATTAAGGTTTTCACCTTTGCGGTGATTGTTCCGGTAGCAGGGCTTGCCGGAGCGCAAAATTTTTCACCAGAAGACGAGGCGCTCTATCTGAAACGTGTTGGCGAGATCAGCAATGTGACTGGGCGCGGCCTCGAAGGCTATGATCCGCTGGAGAGTGTCGCGGGTGCGCCCATCAGCTCCCTCCCGCATGCTCGAAGGCACAGGGTTACAAACGAGGCACTCGCCGCCGCCGAAAGCTATGCCGCCGAACGAAAAAGCTCTTCGCTGATTGTCTGGCGCGATGGGAAGATTGAGGCAGAGCATTACTTCAATGGCTTCGATGCATCTAAGCCCATCGTTTCCAAATCGCTCGCCAAGCCTGTAACCGCGCTGCTCATCGGTCGCGCCATCAAACTGGGCTACATCAAGTCACTCGACCAGCCGGTTGCCGATTTCATCACCGAATGGAAAGGCGATCCATCGCGCGCGAAGATGAAGATCCGCCACCTGCTCGATATGCGCAGCGGCCTGCTGATGCAGGGTCAGCCTGGCGGGCCTCAGGATATTCTAAACCGCGCCTATCTCCATCCGCATCACGATGAGATTATCATCCGCGAATACCCGCTGATCAACGAACCCGGCACGCGGTATGATTATTCCAATGCAACGGCGGAACTGATCGCCCCGGTGATCGAACGCGCAACCGGCATGCGTTATGGCACCTTCCTCTCCCAGGCTTTGCTCAAGCCAATTGGTGCGACGGGTGGTTCGATCTGGGTCAATCGGCCCGGCGGTATGGCGCATTCGGGTTGCTGCCTGATGTTGCCGGCGCAAAGCTGGCTGCGGATGGCGGTGCTGCTGATGAATGACGGCAGGTGGAATGGAAAACGGCTTTTGCCGGACGGTTATGCCGCTGCCATGCGCACTTCCACGCCGCAGAACGCTCATTATGGCATGGGCATCTGGGTGGCAGGGCAATATATCGAACGCCGGGGCTTTGCCCATCCGTCTATTCCCTTCGGTCAGGTTCTTCACTCCGAGCCCTATGCCGCGCGCGACCTCTATCTCTTCGACGGCAATGGCAATCAGGTTGTTTACATCGTGCCTTCTCAGCGTTTGATCGTCTTGCGAACAGGTGACGCACCGCCGAAGACACTGGAATGGGATAATGCCTATCTTCCCAACTTGTTGATCCGGGGTAGCATAGGCCGCCCCGGCGAGAGTCCGCCGGAGCCACAGCCACGATGACAGACGCCCGCATCGACGCACTGCCTATCCGCCTCAAGATCGGCTGGGCAAGCGGCGCGTTCGGAATTGCGCTGCTGTTCAACGGCATTGGCGCGCTGGTGTTCTTCTACATGATCGGCATCCTCAAGATCGAGCCTGCGCTGGCCGGCTCGCTCATCTTTGTGGTGAAACTGCTGGGTGCTTTCACCGATGCCTCGGCAGGGGCATGGAGCGACCGGATTGTATCGTCACGCGGGCGGCGGCGGCCGTTTCTGTTTTGGGGAGCGTTCATCTGCGCCGCAAGCTTTGCGATGATTTTCACCGCGCCCGCCTTCACCCACATGTGGGCTACGGCAGCCTATGTATTTGCTGGCTTGTGCCTGTTTTCACTCGGCTATTCGGTCTACAATGTACCCTATCTGGCGATGCCGGCAGAGATGACCGATAGCTATCATGAACGTTCCTCGATCCACAGCTATCGGATGATATTCGTCACGCTGGGCGGCTTTGTGGCGGGGGCGCTTGCGCCCGCCGCGCTCGAAGCGCTCGGCAAGACGGAGCGGTCCAGTTATGCCATTATGGGGTGCACAGTCGCCGCGATGATGTTGTTCGCACTGCTGGCCGCCTATTACAGCACCGCCAGCGCCCGCTATACCGCTCAGGGCACTGCCAAACCTGGCATCGGCAAGGACTACGTCGAGATCTTTCGCAATCGCCACTTTATGCGCCTGATCGGCGTCAAATTCATGCAACTGACCGCGATCCAGTGCACCCAGGCGTCATTGCTGTTCTTTCTGGTGCAGTCGCTCCAGCTGAAACTCACCGTGCTCGTCCCTTTCGGTCTGGCGATGTCGGTTTCCTCGGTCATTTCGGCGCCGCTGCTCGTCAACTTATCAAAAAAGCATGGCAAGCGCGCCGCATATTTTGTCGCATCGAGCGTCTATGTGCTTTATTCTGTCAGTTGGGTCCTGGCGGTCCCGGGTGAAGCGATGTGGGCTATCGTCGTGCGCGGGTTGATCGTCGGCGTGGCCGCGACCGGCAATGTCTTGCTGGCAATGTCGATGCTGACTGACATCATCAACCTCGACGCCCGGCAAACCGGTCAGCGGCGCGAAGGCAGCTATACCGCAGTCTACACCTTCGTCGAAAAGCTGACCGGCGCGATGGGGCCGCTGCTGGTTGGCACGATGTTGTCGCTCGCCGGCTTCAACAACAAGCTGCCTCCCGATGTGCGCCAAGCCGGCGACGTGACGACCGCCCTGCTGTTTACGACCGCCATTCTTCCCGCCTTGCTCGGGATTGTCGCCATGCTGATTTTGGCTGGCTATACATTGCGCCAGGAAGATATTGAGGAGACCGTATCATGAAGCTGCAAGAACCCCAGTTGCGCCAGCGTGGCCGCGCGTCGATCGACTTTCTTGCCCTGATTGCCGGCGCGAGTGGCTCCGTCCGCATTGCCGTGGACGAAGAGCTGGAAGAGCGGCAAGTGACTGCCGGTTCGTTGCCCGAAGACATGGACGCTCGTTACGACACAGTGAATGCTGCGCTCCGCGATTCGCGTGCTTATGCCACGCTCAACCTAGTGGGTGACTGGCATGGCCGCTCACACGGCCCGATTGCGGTGCAGGCGTTCGAGGAGATTGCTGACGATCTCAAGCCCGCCATGGCCGCCGCCGAGTCAGGTCCGGCGCGGCTAACGCTTGATCCCGACCTTGTCGCACCCGATTATTGGCAAGGCGTCGAGTTCCATCGCACGGCGCAGGCCTGGGACGGCTATGACAATATGGGCTTTGTCCATGGCGAGATCATTCACCGCAAGATGGTCGACCGCATGTATCCCGGCGGGATCTTCAAGCAGCGGCGAGCCGTGGCGGGCATGGCTCCGCGCGACCTTTATGACAATATCCTCGAAATGGGCTGCTCGAGCGGTCATTTCACGGCCGCGCTTGAAGATGCCTATCCTCAGGCGACAATCACCGGCGTCGATCTGTCGCGCCGGATGCTTGAACACGCATGGCGAACGGCGAATGCCAATGGCTGGACCTGGGACCTTTATCAGCGCGCCGCCGAGGCGACCGGGTTCGCCAATGGCAGTTTCGATCTGGTAGCCTCCTACATCATCCTCCACGAAATGCCGGCCGAGGCGATCCGTGCCATGTTTGCTGAAGCCCTGCGCGTGCTGGAGCCGGGCGGCGACATGGTGATGTCCGATGTTACCCGTTATGCCGATCTCGACAGGTTGGCTGCGTGGAAAGCGGATCGCAGTGCGAAATATGGAGGTGAACCGTTCTGGCGCGAGTCGGCCAGCCTGGATCTCGCAGAGATCGCGCGCGAAGTCGGATTTGCAGAGGCCAAAGCAGAGGGCGTCTACCCGCATGTTCTGATCGCCCGGAAGGCCGCATGACCGAAGATCCGCGCAACTATAACACGCCCGAGCTGAGGGCACTTATTCCGGAGCAGATCGATAATCTGGGGCGCGCTGTCATCACCCTGACCCGCGAGATCTGCGTGTTGACCGACCGGCTGGCGGTGACCGAGGCCGTGCTCGCTGCGCGCGGGATTGATATTGCCGAAGCGGTTGAGACTCACCAGCCCGATGCCGCACTGCAGGGCCGGATCGACACTAAGGTAAATCGGATCATCGCTGAAATCCTCGAAACATTGAGTACCAAATGAGATTGGCACCATCGATCCTGCTGGCTCTGGTCGCCGCGTCCGCACAGGCAAAATGCCCGCACCTGGCGATTTCAGCCACTGAGACGAGCCTGGCTGCGCCCGGTGGCCGCGCGGTTCCGGTGACGATTATCGGGCCGGTCAAGCCGGGGCGCTATCCACTGATCGCCTTTTCGCACGGCGCCTTTGCCGCGCCTTCCCGTTACCGTGCGATGCTCGATCCGATTGCAGCAGCGGGCTATGTCATTGTCGCGCCGATGCATGTCGATTCCGAACTCATGCCGCACGGCAAGCCGCCCTCACAGCAAATCGTCTGGCAGACCCGCAATGAGGATCTGGCGCTCGCGCTTGCAGCGACACCGCCCAATGCCGATCCCAGACGCCGGGCAGCAATGGGGCACAGCTATGGCGCGCTCAACGCTCAGGTTGCGGCAGGCGCGGTGTCGGCCAATCCGCCTGAAAGGCCAGTAGCGCCGCCGCAGGCACTGGTTGCCTGGTCGCCGCCTGGTCCATTTCCCGGCCTGATCGAGGCCAGCGGCTGGTCTTCGATAGCGACTCCGTCGCTGACCATTACCGGCACCAGCGATATCATGCCGGGCTTCATCGACACCTGGGAACTGCACCGCGCCGGGTATGACAATACGCCACGTGGCAAGCGCTGGCTGTGGGTTGGCACCGGCATCAATCATTACTTCGGCGGCATGTTCGGTCGCGAAAAGCCGGCAAGTCCGCAAGACAAGCGCCTGTTTGACCGGGCGATTGCAACCACGATCGCCTTTCTCGATTTAAGCTTCAAGCGGGGCAGCGGCTGCCCGGTCGGCAATGCAATACCCGGCGAGATGCTGGACATCGACAAGTGAAACTGCCCGCTGTCCTGGCCCTGTTTTTCGACGGGTTCGGGGGCCAACGCGTTTAATTAGTCCCTTTCGCGCGGGATCACGATCACACGCACCGGTTTCACAAACATAGCCTGTGATGATGCAGTTATCGTCAATGCGGTGCTCGCGGCGACCGAATAAAGGCGCGATAATTCGCTGCTCCAAACCTCAGAGCAATCAGGAGAGGTTGGGTAGAAACGCACCTACGATGGTGACAGCGCCGCCGCGATTTATTCGCTTGTCGGAGAAATTTGCGTGCCGTGGCAGACACGGCTTCCAAGCGTGATAGTTTCATGAGGCATGGTTCTCCGCTGCGATTAAACGAGTGCCAGCATTGCTTTTCAGGGGGGTAATTCGATGAAACAGGTAACACCATATATCTTGCTGCTTGCCAGCGTCAGCGCTCCATCATTGGTTTGGAGCGGTGCCGCGTTTGCGCAAAGCAAGCCAGCTGCGGCCGAAGATGCCGCTGATGGCAACGCCATAGTCGTCACCGCCCGCCGCTTTGAGGAGCGGCTCCAGGATGTGCCAATCTCTGTCAGTGCAATTTCGGCTCAGGACATTGCCAGGCAACACCTGGATGGCCTCAGTGACATCGCCAAAAAGACTCCTGGATTTGCCTTTGAATCCTTCACCGGGCCGCTGGCTCAGCCGGTAATCCGCGGGCAAACCAACCTGCGCGTGACCTCGCCGGTGCAGAATGTGGCGACGAACCTCAACGGCATTTACCTCCAGCGCGGGTATTTCGTCGATCAGGGTTTGCTTGATCTTGAGCGCGTCGAGATCATCAAAGGTCCTCAGTCGGCATTGTATGGGCGCAACGCATTTGCTGGAGCTATCAGCCTGATCGCGCGCGGGGCCAATGCCGATGGGGAACTTTCGGGCCGGGTTTCGGGCACTGTCGGCACCGATGAGCGCTATGAAGCGAAGGGCGGCATCAACATACCCGTCATTCCCGGCACGCTAGCTGTTTTTGCCGCAGGTGGTTACTCCACATTCGATGGCACCTGGGCTAATCCGCATCCGCTTGCCAACAGTCCCGGTGTTGCAACCCGAGGCAATTCGGGGGGCTATCGCAAGGAAGCCTATCAGCTTGGCGCGCAATTGAAGATCGGCACTTCAATCACGATTGATGGCCTTTATATTCATACCTACCGTAATCTGGAACAGAACCCGGCGATAACCCTATCGACGTCCGGGCTGACCGCACCATTCAATACACTGAATGCCAGTCCGACCGGAGTTGGGGCGGCAAGCCAGAACCGGCTTTGGGTGGGCGAGTTGTTGCCGACGGTAAAGCTGGCTCCGGGCGAAACGCGCCTTCCTGGCGTCGTGCTCGATCCGCGGGCTTTTGGTCTTCGCGGCCCGAGTGACATATATATCGGCAAGATCAAATACGACTCCGGCGGGCCGATCTCGTTGCAATATACCTATGGTCGCACAACGGCAAAGATCGGGGCACGCGGCTCATCGCCGCGCGATCCGCAGTTTCCTGTCGTGGCATTCGGGACCAATTTTGGCCTTATTTTTGACTCGTCAGGTTCCGATTCCAAATTCACCGGCGATAGTCATGAAGGCCGAGCCGACTTTAAATTTGGGTCGATTTCCGGTTTTATGGGGGTAAATTACTCGAAGACGAAAGATGACGAATCAAACGCATCCGAATTTGCGCCTGTCAATTCACTGGATGCTCCAAACCCGCTCTCGCTCTTTCCGCTTGGACCGGGTCTGCCAATTCCCACAACGGTTACATTCCGACGCAACACGTATTTGCGGCGCTCGGAAGACGTATTTTCGGCTTTTGGATTCCTTAATTGGAAGGCGACCGATGCGCTTTCGATCACGTTGGAAGGCCGATACACCCATGAAAAACAGCTGGCGACCGATTTGCTTGCATCCGATATTGGCGGGTTGGGCACTGGATTTCTTGCGGCAACGCCCCCTACCGGAACCCGCACGGCAAGCTTCTTCACACCACGTGGATCGATTTCCTATAAATTCAGCAACGACAACAATATCTATGCCTCCGTTGCGCGAGGATATAAATCTGGTGGGATCAATGGTATTGCGGCGAACTATATCCGCAACTCGACAGTGGCCGGCGTTGTCACTCCCGACATCATCACTGCTGGGCAACCATTCCCGGCAGCACGTGCAGGCGCGACTGCCGTGGCTTTTGTCCAGACTTCGCCGGGATCGGCTGGTCTGAATGCGCTTCAGGCTACCTACAATCCGGAAACTAACTGGACCTACGAAATCGGTTCGAAAAATCGGTTCATGAATGGCAAGCTGACGCTCAATTTTGCTGCCTATTATACTAACTGGAAGAACCTGCAGACGAATGCAGTGCGGCTCCAGCCTGATGGAACCGCGCCGGCTGCCTTCTTTGCCATTGTTCCCTCGCTGATCGGAAACGCCGGCGATGTGACGGTCTATGGTTTTGAAGTGGAAGGTAATTTAAAGGTTACTCCTGAGGTGCGGATCGACTTTGGTGCCGCATACAACCATGCCCGCTACAAGAGTGGCACCTACTCGCAGCGCTTTGGCGCTTCGGGAAACTGTGACGGTATCGTGTGTTCCACAAGGGCAGTTGCCGGCTTTGCCTTCCCGCTGCTGCCGATTGGCGGAAATCAGGTCGAACGAACGCCCGCATTCAACGGGCTGCTGGGCCTCAACTATGACACAGAGTTCAGCAATGGCTGGAAGCTCTTTGCGCGTGCTGATGTTACCTATCAGACCAAGCAATTTGCCGACGAAGCCAATCTGGCCATTGTCCCGAGCCGGACCCTGGTCAATGCCTCGCTTGGGCTCAACATCAAGGGTATCGAGCTGCAAGCCTGGGTGAAGAACCTGTTCGACAAACAATATGTCTCCAGCGCGCTTTTCCTGATTGGAACGGGCGGCGCTGGTTCGGCAAGCTATGTGCCAATCCTTGGTGAACAGCGCACCATGGGCCTTACCGCGTCCTACAAGTTCTGACGCCGCCCAAATCGATGCGGGGGGAGGTTTGCCTCTTCGCGCATCGATTTTTTTGGGAGTCTGAAGCGTGATTGAAGTTGCAACACTCAAGGCGGACCTGCTCGCCGCGATAAATGCTGATGGCGGGACCGGTCGGTATGACGACGCCGGGATTAATGCAATTCACGCGCTGATCGAAAGTCTTATCCCGCACACTCCCATTCCCCGCCCGATCGACGAGCAGGCGAAAGTGGCCGGGCCATGGAAATCGCTTTTCGCGCAATTCGGCCCCAAGCACACTGCCGGCAAACCCATAACCCACGAGACTAGTTTCAAGCTGCTGACGTTCAACAATCTGCCTGACACCCCGCTGCGCTTGCTGGAGATCGAGCAGGAAATTCACGATGTCAGCAAGGACTATAACAACGTCCATATTATCGAAACGATCGACGGCAGCCTGCGCGGCCATCTGATCGTGTTTGGCCATTATTCAATCGAAGGCGACACGCCGCAGCGTTACGGAGTCGAATTTTCGCGCGTCGGCCTGCTCAGCCCCGATGGCGTAAGCGATGCGGAGCTGCGCCAATCCTTTGGATTCGAGGCGGAGCAAGCGCTCGATATCAGCTTCAAGCCGCCAAAAATGCATTCCGATGTCGTCTATTGCGATGACGACATGCGAATCAACTTCGGCTCAATGGGCGGGGTGTATGTGATGACGCGGATGCACCACGGCGGCAATTCGGTTGCCTTTGCCTGATGGGGGTTGCCGACGTCCTCAAAAGCCGGAATGTTTCGTTTCCAAACTCGGTTCACATCCCGTCGGAACAACTGCCGGTCAGCGCCCAGCGCTTGATCTATGCTGCGACTGAGGAACCCTATGCCGATGTTTTCCACGCGACCGAGGAAGATGTCGACGCCGCAGTCCGCCGCGCCCGTCAGGCCTTTGAACAGGGCGAATGGCGGCGGATGGCTGCGGCAGAACGCGGAGCGGTGTTGTCTCGCGCGGCGGATGCCGTTCTTGCGCACGGCGAAGAACTCGCTGTGCTGCACACGCTCGAAACCGGCATTCCCATCACCCAGGCGCGCGCGATGCATGTTCCGCGCTGTGCCGATAACATCCGGTTCTTTGGCGAATTGATTGGCAGTCTGGCCGGCGAATCCTACGAACAGACGGGCCGCTATCTTTCGATTGTGACGCGCGAGCCGATTGGCGTCGGATTGCTGATTGCGCCCTGGAATGCTCCGCTGGTGCTGGCCTCGATGAAGCTGGCGGCCTGCATCGCGCTGGGTAACAGCGTGATCGTCAAGCCCAGCGAATATGCGCCGCTGTCAGTGCTGCGCCTGGTCGAGCTGCTGCACGGTGCCGGGGTGCCGCAAGATGTAGTGCAGGTGTTGACCGGCACCGGCACCACACTAGGTCAGGCGCTGGTTGCGCATCCGGGAATCGACGCGATCGGCTTTATCGGCGGCACCGCAACGGGTCGGCAAATCATGGCGACTGCGTCAGGGACGCTCAAGAAGGTTGGACTCGAGCTGGGCGGGAAGTCCGCCAGCATTGTCTTGAACAGCGCGGATTTTGAACGCGCGATCGATGGATCCTTGATGAGCATTTTTGCTGGCAATGGTGAACAATGCCTGGCCGGTTCACGCATTCTGGTCGAGGCGGGGATTGCCGATAGGTTCATCGAAGCTTTCACCAAGCGGGTGTGCAACCTGCGGATCGGCGATCCATTTGAAGATGAAACCGAGATAGGTCCGCTCGCCTTCGCGGCGCACTACCAGCGCGTGCTCGGCTTTGCCGAGATGGCGCGCAGCGACGATCGCTACAGACTTCTGGCGGGCGGAGACCGTGCCGCCGGATTCGACCGGGGCTTTTTCTTTGCGCCAACTGTGATCGAAACCACCGATAATGCGTCAGCCTTATGCCAGCAGGAGATTTTCGGCCCCTTCGTCATGATTCAGCGTGTCGCTGATCTCGATGAAGCACTGGCTTGCGCCAATGATAGCGACTTTGGCCTGGTGAGCTATGTCTGGTCCGATCACCTGCCTTCGGTGATGCGCGCACGGCAGCAATTGCGCGCCGGCACAGTGTGGGTCAACACGCCCATGGCTCGAGACCTGCGCGCTCCATTTGGCGGTTACAAGCAATCAGGGATTGGCCGCGATGGCCTTCCGGGATCGATTGAGCTGTTTACTGAAGAGAAGACAACCATGATCCCCAATGAGCCGTTGTCACTGCCAAAGCTTGGCGCGTCGAAACGCTGAACCAGTCAGGGCAGCAACCACTCAGTCGGTTTTGCCAAGTATCGGCACAAGCTCATCAAAACTGCGCGCCTCAGGGTTGGTGATTTCTTCCAAATCCTGATCGAGCACCCGCAGCACACGGGCAACGAAGTCCGCACGGCTGGCATCGCGCTCGCTGGTGTCGGCTTCAGTCAGCGTCAGCGTTTCCAGCTTGCAGCGATCAAAAGCACCCGCCTCGGTCGCGAGGCGTTCGACCAGATCCAGCCTGTCGCGCACCACGGAGAGTTCGCCGGCCAGAGTGATGACCATCTGGAGGAGCTTGTCCGTAGCTGGATCAGCGAAATAAGCCGGCTTCTTGCCCTTGGCTGTCCGCAGGGCGCTCATGCCTGGCCCAGCAGTGCGGTCCAGGTCACCTGGCGGGGGCTGTCTGCGCTGCGGACATATACGTCGCCCGTCATGGCAATCGCTGGCTGGCTGAGCGCAGAACCCGGCCAACCAGCTTTCTGTGCGGGAACGGAAAGGTCCATTTCGCGGATGAGATGCGAGAAATTCTCGTTGTTGTTTTCTTCCTCCCAGCTGGCAAGGAAGGCTTGCAGTGGGTCCAGTTCGCGCACCTGCGGCACATCAAAATGCGCCATCACACCGCCAGGCGCGAGCAGTCGGCGGCTTTCTGCAAGAATACGCGGCAAGGCCTGGGCCGAAGTTTCGTGCAGCAGCAGGCACGACGTCACAAGATCGAAGGCGCCATCCTCAAACTCGGTATGTTCGGCATTGGCCTGGACGAAGGTAACTTGCACACCCAGTGCCTCGGCGCGGGCGTGGCCATAGCGTAGCGCCGTTGCGGACACGTCGATTCCGGTGACCTCAGCCTCGGGAAACAGCTTTTTCCAAGGCACGGTCGAATTGCCGATGGTGCAGCCCATGTCGAGAATGCGCTTGGGCGAGAAGCCGGGGCTGTGCCGCTCGAGTGCCTCGCGCAGGATATATACCAGCCCGTCATTTTCCGGCCCGCATCGGCCATCGAGGTAAAGGTATAGCCCGCGATCATACAGCGGCCCCTGGCGCATCCCCTCGGGATCATCGCCCACATAGCCGCCGGGCATCAGGTGGATATCGGCCGCGGTCACATAGTCGGGAGTGGCCAGGTTAGGATTGAGGCGAAGCGCACCTCCGGCAGGGTTTTCGGTGGCAATGCGGTTCGCTTCTGCGCTCAGCGCCTCGTGATCGCGCTCGACCGTGTCGGTCACACTGTCCCAGATTGCCTGCTGCGACACGCGCTGGAGCGCCGACCAGAATTGGTAAAAGGGATCGTGCTTCATCACCGAAGCGACTTCTCGCCGGTTGGCTGGCGAGCGGCCATGTTCGGCCAGGAATATACTTTCGGTTCGCGCCTCGTAGACCGCCTGATTGCCCGGCATCAGTGTTGCCGACATATGCGCGCGCATTGCGGTGATAAAATTCTGCCGCGCCGCTTCATCGCGGTTGGCACGGGGGAGCATGGCATGTTGCAATTGTTGGGGCATATCCTGAGCCTAGTGTCCTTCGGGAGGCGCGACAATATCAATGGCACCCTCCATCGTATCGCGCTTGAGCATGTTGATCACTGCGCGGCGAACCTTGGGATCTGTGACCGGCCCGGAGGAAATGACCATCGAGGTCCCGGGCACAAAGACATCCGGATCTTTGAGAAACTGGTCGAGCGTATCATCGGTCCAGACCAGACCCCTTGCGCGTTTCGCCGCCAGTGCCTGTGAATAAGAGAAGCCGGGAACGCTGGCGGCGCGTTGGCCGAAAATGGCATGGAGATTGGGCCCGGCCTTGGTGCGATCACCTTGTTTGAAGGTGTGACAGAAGCCGCACCATTTGTAGGTTTTGCTGGCAATATTACGTTCAAAAGCAGTCTCGCTCCAAGCCGCAACACGGACTACCGGCGCGATATGCGACGTCACCCCTGCGGGAGCGGCGACCGTGACGCCCATTGGCCAAGGGGTTACGCGGAACATGGCATGTGGCCCGTAGGCGCCGAGTGCCACCAGGCCAAGTGCACCTGCGCCGGCGAGAATGGGTGCAGCTTTGCTTGCCTTGCCGCCGCTCGCATAGGCTGCGCGCTTGCGGTGGACCAGCCAGCCAATCGCCCAGACAAGCCCGCAAACGCCCAGATACCGCGCAACCGCCATTGGCCCAGGGTCGGGAGACTTGAATGTTACCGAAGCATATGCGGTGACTGCCATCGAGGCGAACACCTGCGCCCCATAGCCCGCCGGAAAGGCCGCGATTAGGCCCTTGTTGTAACGGAGCAGCGCATAGGCAGCGGTTATCAGAGCGGCCAGGTTCAGGATCAGGACCATGAAGCTGAGGCCCGAATGAAAATAGCCGGTGAACATCCAGACCGGGTAATTCTCTCCGATCAGCGACGGGAGTGCAGGAAGCGGGCCGAGATGGACCGCAAGACCATCGCTCCAGGCAAACAGTAGCCCCAGGACTGGTGCCAATGCGAGCAGGACGTAACTGGTCAGTGCCAGGGTTCGGCCCCAGGTCCAAACCCCAGATCCGATATCTACAGGCGGCTTGGCATGCCGGTCATACCGCCACCAATGGGTCAAGCGTATCAGCAGAAGAACCAGCAGGATAATACCGATCAGATAGTGCCACCCTCGCAGCTCTTCTCGCAGCGGCAGCGTCTTGTCGGTTCGCGGCATATTGGTCGAAATGAGCGAATGGATGAAGTAAGCACCTGCGATCAGCCAGCCGAGGCGTTTGCTGCCGTTTTCTTTGATGGTTCCTGCCACAGCCAATTCCTCCGCCTCAAAACGTTTCAAGCAATTGCCCGAAACCCACGATCTTGTCGCCGAACCCGTTTGCGCGAAGTGCGTGCCAGTAGGTCGCTGCGTTGATTGCAATGACCGGCTTGCCCAGCCGCTTCTCGGTGTCCGCCGCCAGCTGCAGCATCGACAGATTGGTGCCAACCTGCACCAAGGCATCGACATCTGTCCCGTCGAGTTCGGCAAGCACATCGGTCAGCCGATCAGGCGGCACTTTGGCGATATCGGTCCAGCAGCGGCATTTGAGCGGGATATCGCGAACAACTTCGAACCCGCTTTCGTTCAGATAACGCCGCACCTCGGCATTTGCGATCGGGAAATAGGGAGACACGAAACTGACCCGCTTGATCCCGCCATAGGCCTTGAGCGCAGCGACGAGTGCTTCGGAGCCGATGCTGATATCGATGCCGCCCGAAACTTCAACAACCTGTCGCTTGAACGTTTCTCCGCCTGCGACCCCCCCATAGAAAGTGACGGCTGACATACCCATCACCAGATAGTCAGGCTTGGCAGTGACCGCGCTGCGCACCGCATCGAGCGTGTTGTCAGAGATGGCCTGCGTGCCAGCCATAAAGTCTTCATCGGTCAGCGCGTCGGGGTCTGTGACAAAAATGCCGCGATAATGGTTGGTGACACCAGGAACACGCATCGCCTCGAAATCAGGCTGTACGACTGTGTTGGTCGAAGGGCCAATTACACCGAAGACAGCACGATAGCCCAGCACATCAGTCATCAGTTGATCTCCGCCGCCTGTGCCAGGCTTTCAAACATGGACTGCCGCATCAGATAGGCACGTCGCTTGCCGTCATCGGCGCAGATCGCTTGCAAGTCGGCGCGTCGCTGATTGTGCGCCTCGCCACCGCCGACCTTGATATACTCCATGTTCTGGATCGACTGTGCCTGGGTGAAGGCGTGCGTTACTGTTCGGCGGCGACGCTCGAAGCGCGCGATGCGTTCCACACTGGCCCCGTTCCTGATCACCGGTTCGATTTCGCCAAACAGATCAAAGGCATCATGTACGCCAGAATTCATCCCAAAGCCGCCTAGCGGATTGTTTAGATGCGCAGCATCACCGATCAGGATCACGCGCCCTTGCGTGAATGATTTCGCGACACGCTGGTGCACCCGATAGAGGGTACGGTGCTCTGTTTTGACCGACCCGCCATCGCCGATCAACCGGTCGAAGATCGCATCCTTGGTCGCGTCGACAAGCAATTCGGCATCCGGCGTGGTATCATCGGTTGGCACGAGCACGCGCCACAGGCTCGGCACGCGGAGCAGCACCAGCCATTCCTGCGGATCGGAAACATAGTTGACCAGAGCCAGATTTGGCAGATGGTCGGCAAGCTCGGTCTTGGTCGTCAGGCAGAGGAATTTTTCCGGGTAGGTGAAGCCATCAAATTCAATGCCGAGCCATTTGCGGACCAGACTGTTTGCACCGTCAGCACCGATCAGCCAGTCGCACCGGATACGTTCTACCTGTGTTGCCCCTTCGGCAAATACGGTGACCCCCGTATCATCTTGCGCGATCGACAAGAGCCGGGTGCCGAAGCGGACATCGGCATTCGGCAACGCCTCCAAGCCTGCTGCGAGTGCGTTCGATAGGTGATATTGCTCACATTGAATCCGGAACGGATAGCGAGTGATGTCAGACAGCTCGGAAAGGTCAAACGCAACCGAAGTGCCCGATTGCCGATCACGCCAATGATAGATCGGTGCCTTCAGCCCGCGCGCTATCAGCGTCGGCGTAATTCCGATCTGATCGAGCATTTCGAGGGTCGGAGGATGGAATGTCGAAGCCCGCAGGTCTTCGGCGCACGTCTGTCCTGCTTCTAGCAGCACGGTGTCAATGCCGGCCTGCGCGAGCAATGTCGCTATGACAGTGCCCACTGGACCCGCTCCAGCAACAACAACTTGGCACCTTTGTTCGCTCATCTTTTCTCCGCCTGAACATCAAATAGGCGAGCAGAACCTTTCTGCGCCAGCGCTAGGCTGATATATCCGACTGGCGGAGAATGGATGTCGGAGGCAGCCTTCACGCGAGCCGCGCCGGACCGATGGCCTCAATCTGGCAGCCCGGGATCGCCTAGAGCATAAGATCGGTTGGACAAAGTGAAGCCGACCTGATCACCAGCCTTGCTCACTTCAGAATCTGGTTCATTTCGATCAGGATTCCGTCAGGATCGAAGAAGTTGCACCCCATCACCCGGATGGGTGGCCCGCCATTCCGCCCCGGGTATTCCTGCAACCGCGGCTCACTGGTGAAGGTCACTCCGGGCACCGCCTTGGCCGCTATACACCGACCAGCGACATCGTCGGTGTTGAACACCAGGACCACCCTGCCCGGGCCCATCCGCTTCGGGTAGGGTCCGGGATCGGCGAGTGGTGGATCAGTCCACTGCATCAGCCCGACCCAGCCGACCCATGGATCGTTGGCGTTCAAGAGCACCAGCCGCGCCTTGGCTCCCGGAATGCCTGCAGGCAGGGCTACGCCGCCGGTCTGCACGACCGTATCGTAATTGACAGCCATGCCGATCACATCGCGATAGAGCTTGAGGCTCGCCTCCATGTTGCGGACGATGATCGTGGCGCGACGAAGATCGGTTGGTAGCCGCGTGGTCGGTGCCGAGACGCCGGGCGCGGCGGGTTTAGGCGGCAGGGCGGGTTCTGCTTGGGCGCAGGCCGCAATTGCCAGCGCGATCAGGGGCAAAGCAAATCTCATTGGCTTTCCTCCACAGCGCCTGCTGCCAGTAGCGCGGCGATCCTGGTGTCATCGTATCCCAGTCCGCCGAGCACTGCGCGGGCATCGCCGCCAGGCCGGGGCAAAGTGGTGTGTCCTCCCGGTCGCTTGCCGTCCATTTCCAGCGGAATGGTCGGCAGGCGAGTCTGTTCGCCGCTGTCCAGCGTGACCGGTTCAAGCCCACCGACCGCCAGGTGCGGATCGTCGAACAGCTCCTCCGGCTTGCCGACCGGGGCGAAGGGCATCCCGGTGCCGTCGAGTTTGGCCACGACTTCGGCGCGAGTCATTCCGCCAATCAAGGCGCGAATGCGCGGCAATAACCGTTCGCGTGCGAGCACGCGCTGATTGTTGGCGCGAAGTGTTTCGTCAGCCCACAGATCATCGAGCGAGAACAGGCCGCAGAACTTTTCCCACAATGCGTCAGTGACCACGCCGATAAATACCG
Organism: Novosphingobium sp.; assembly: GCA_031366845.1. Classification (GTDB taxonomy): domain Bacteria; phylum Pseudomonadota; class Alphaproteobacteria; order Sphingomonadales; family Sphingomonadaceae; genus Novosphingobium. The sequence continues at coordinate 37,556 of JANLOZ010000123.1, forward strand.
GCTCGTCCCGGGTTTCGAACACGTCGTAGATCGCCCATGCCGACACCCGCGTGGGCATTGGCGCAGCCGGTTTGCCGGTGACCGCGAACTGCGCCATGTGTTGGCCCACCAGATAGGCAGTGGTCTCAAACAGGCTGGCGACAACTTTCTGTCCGCGTCCGGTGCGGTGGCGCTCTTCCAGTGCGGCAAGAATTCCGATCACCCCGAACATGCCGCCGGTGACGTCGATGACGCTCGCCCCGGCGCGCAAAGGGCGGCCCGGCGGCCCGGTCATGTAGGCCAGCCCGCCCATCATCTGGGCTACTTCGTCAAGCGCGGTGCGTTGCTCATAAGGCCCGGGCAGGAATCCCTTTTCGCTGCAATAGATCAGGCGGGGATTGGTCTTGGCCAGCACTACGTAACCCAGACCCAGCCGGTCGAGCGCGCCGGGGCGGAAGTTTTCGACGAGTACGTCTGCACCCGCGCACAGGTCTTGTGCCACCGCAAGGCCGTCCGCAGATTTCAGGTCGAGACAGATAGATTGCTTGCCGCGATTATACATCGGGAAATACCCCGCGCCCGAGCCGAGCAGCCGCCGCGTGCTGTCGCCGCCAAGGGGCTCGACCCGAACCACGTCGGCGCCAAGGCCGGCGAGGATATGTCCCACTGCAGGGCCCATCACCATGTGGGTAAATTCGATCACCGTGATTCCGGCGAGCGGAGTGGGGCCAGTCACTTTGATATCCCCTGCGGGCCGAGCCTTGCGGCATAGTTGAGCATTGGCCCGGCATCGGGTGTGAAACCATAGAGCGGCTCCCCAGGGAGAGCCTCGGCCAGGATTGCTCGCACGGCGAGCAATTTTGCAAGATCGATCCCAGTATCGAGCCCCATGGCGTTGAGCATCAGCACCAAGTCTTCGGTGACCAGATTGCCCGAAGCGCCCGGCGCGTAAGGGCAGCCGCCGAGACCGCCCAGCGAGGCATCGAGCGTGGTGATCCCTTCGTCGAGCCCGGCGAGTGCATTGGCAAGGCCGAGGCCGCGGGTATTGTGCAGGTGGAGTGTGGTCAGCATGTCGCCCACCGCGCCGCGCACTTTGCGGATAAGCCGCCTGACCTGCGCCGGGTCGGCATAGCCGGTAGTGTCCGACAGACTGAATTCCAGTGCGCCGGCTTGCGCGGCGGCAGCGGCAAGGCGGACAACCTGATCCTCGCTGACTGCGCCCTCGATTGTACATCCAAAGGCTGTCGAGAGGCCAACCGCGAAGTGCACGCCGGCGACCGCAGTGATCCGCGCGATCTCGGCGATCTCGGCCAGCATGGCGGGATGATCCATGCGGACATTGCGAAGCGAATGGGTCTCGCTCATCGAGAAGGGGATCGACATGCCATGGACACCGGCTTCCACCGCACGCATCGCCCCCTTGGCATTGGGCACCAGCGCGACGACGTTAAGGCCCGGGATTTTCCTCGCGAAGGCGACCAATTCGGCAGTATCGGCCATTTGTGGCAACAGGGCAGGCGGAACGAAGCTTCCGACTTCGATTTCCCTGACCCCTGCGGCTGCCTCTGCGGCAATCCAGGCCTGCTTGGCTGCAAGTGGCATAACCTGCTTGATCGACTGCAAGCCGTCGCGCGGGCCGACTTCAGAGACAAGGATCACGGGCACTTCTCCAGATAGACCCAAGGCCTAACCTCCCGGTCGGCCTTTTGCCAGGCAGTGATGGCTTTGCCTTGTTTGAGCGTGAGGTCGATCACATCAAGCCCTTCCAGCAGCATCGCCCTGGCTTCATCGTCGATGGCAAAGGCGCGGACGACCGCACCATCTATCACCCGGCAGCTGTCCAAGTCGACAGTCACCGCATGCCACGCCATCAGCTTGATTGCCTCGTCCGGCAATTCCACCGGGAGCAGACCATTGCGTATACAGTTAGCGCGGAAGATCGGGGCAAAGCTCTCGGCGATTATGCAATCGATGCCATATTCCTTGAGCGCCCAGACAGCGTGTTCGCGGCTGGAGCCGCAGCCGAAGTTGGCGCCGCCTAGCAGCAAACGCGCTCCAGCCGATTCTGGCCGGTTGAGCGGGAATTCCGTATCGGCAAGACGCCGATCAACATCGCGATAGCGCCACGGCGCGAACAGTCCGTCGGCAAGGCCTGTCCGTCCAGTGCTGCGCATCTCGCGGCTGGGAATAATCGTGTCGGTATCGATGTTGTCGCCGATTATCGGCACCGCGACCGAAGTGAGGGTTGTGAAGGGAGTCATGCCGGCACTGCCTTGCGGGGATCGGCTATGCAGCCTGCAAGAGCACTGGCTGCAACAGTCTCGGGGCTGGCTATATGGGTGCGGATGCCAGGGCCCTGACGGCCTTCGAAGTTACGGTTGGTGCTGCTGATGGTGCGACTGCCCGGCACAAAGCCTTCGCCGCCTGCATAGAAGCACAGCGAACAGCCGCTTTCCCGCCATTCGAAGCCCGCCTGGATAAAGATCTTGTCCAATCCCTCAGCCTCTGCAGCGCGCTTCACAGCGGAACTGCCGGGCACAACCAGCGCCTTGCTGATTCCCGGCGCAACATGCTTGCCTCGCACCAGTGCTGCGGCGCGGCGCAAGTCGGAGAGGCGGCTGTTGGTGCAGCTGCCGATGAACGCCGCGTCGATCGGCGTGCCAAGCAGGGACTGACCCGCTGCGAGGCCAGTGTATTCATGCGCGCGGGATGGTCCCTGCGGAATCGGCGCATCAATGGCGATGCTTTGCTCGGGGCTTGTGCCCCAACTGACCATTGGGGCGATTCCGGCAGCATCGATGGCGATTTCGCGGTCGAAAACTGCGTCGGCATCGCTGGAAAGGCTCGACCAATAGGGTTCGCTGAAGGTCGCCGGGGCATAGCGCCGCCCGGCCAGATAAGCCAAAGTCAGCGCGTCGGGCGCGACGATCCCGGTGAAGGCCGAAAACTCGGTCGCCATGTTGCACAGCGTCATTCGTGCTTCCATGTCGAGCGCGGTTACTGCCTGCCCGGCAAATTCGATCACATGGCCGGCACCGCCACCTGCGCCATGGCCAGCGATCAGCGCGAGCGCCATGTCCTTGGCTGTAACGCCTGGGGAAAGCTGGCCGGAGAAGGTCACGCGCATCGCCTTGGGCCTGGCCAGCCGAAGTACGCCGGTGGTCATGGCATGCTCTGCTTCGCTTGAGCCGATCCCCCAGGCCAGCGCACCGAATGCGCCCTGCGTGCAAGTGTGGCTGTCAGGCGCGACCAGCGTAACGCCGGGCAGTACAATTCCCAGTTCGGGCGAAATCACATGGACGATGCCCTGGTCGCGGTCGGTGACATCGAACAGGGTGATACCGGCTGCCCGCGCCGCCTCGCGGGTTTCGGTGATGAAGGCCTGTCCGCCGGGCATCAACGTCTGGTCGCCGCGTCCGGGGCGTGTGTCGACGATGTGGTCCATCACCGCAAACACCCGCGCCGGATCGATCACGGCACGGCCCGCTGCCGCCATGCTCTTGAGTGCAGCTGCGCCGGTGCGTTCGTGCAGAAAGACCCGGTCGATCGCGATCAAGGCGGTGCCGCCCGGGGTGCATGCCACCTGGTGCGTGTCCCATATCTTGTCGAACAGCGTCAAACCCATCGCAAATGTTCCAGCCGCAGCATTGTCATGTGAGGCTCATTGACCAGCAAGTGCAATCGCCATTTCGCGTGCTGCGCTGGCGCGGATCAGGGCGCGGTGTTCGATCGCAAGAAGTTCCGGGGCAAGCACGGCGGGATCAAAGTCCAGCGCATTTGCAGCACTGGCCAGATACCACGGCGCAAAGAAATGCCGCGCCCGAATTATCGCCCAGCCGCGTGTCAGGTAGCTGCCAAAGCGATCGGGTGCGAGTTGGGGGAAGAGCAGGGCGGGATCGCCGACAAGTGCGGCTGGCAGGGCTGTTTTGGACAGGCAGAGCGCTGCCGCGCAGGCGTCGATGACAGCCTGCCAGGCGGGCCAATCGCTAGGTGGGGCACCATCCCAGCCGCCCGACAGCCCGTGTCCTGGCAGGTCGATGGCAGTGCCGGTCAGCGCCAGGCAGTCGAGCGCCTGTCCCGGGCCATGGACCTGCAGAACCGGTTCAGCCTTATCGGCAGCCCGCCGCCAATGAATCTGACCATCGAATTGCGCGGTGTGGATCGAGAGGAAACCCTGGTGGGTGTCGGCTTTCGGCTCGCCATGGGTCGCGGCAAGCGTCTGCAGGAAAGCGAGACTGGCATTCTGCTGTTCGGCGGGCGTGCTCACTTTGCGGGCATCCCAGCCTTTGGGAAGTTGCCCTAGCCGGTCGATGTGCATCTGAAGCGGGTCCCCATCGTAGGCGATGATCAGCACCGGAGCGACTTCCGCATCGGGCGAGGGAATATCGCGCGGAGCCTGAAGCACGGCGGCATAACCAAGACGAAAAGAATCGCCGGCATCGAGAATCTCGAGGATGATTTGATGTACGCTGTCGGGATCGTCATGGGCATTGGCCATGCGCGTTTCGGGGCGGGCATCGTACCAGGGAAAGAACCAGGCTTGTTCGAGAATTCGGTTCCATCCCCATACGAGATGCTCCCCATAAGCCTTTGGCAAAAAAAGCGGAGTGTAGTTTGCGCCGAAAGCCTGCCGCTCCGCTTCAGTCCACATCGCATAGCCACCGGCGGCTATCCCGGTGAATCGGGTCGGATGGCGCTTGAGCGCGGTAATCAGAATGATTGCGCCCGAATGGAATCCATAGGCCGGGATTCGCTCGACGCCCAACGCGTCGATGAATTCAACCAGCGCATCAGCATAGTCGTTGATATCGGGATTCGGCTTGGCCAAGGGCTCGGACTGGCCAAAACCGGGCGTGTCGGGAGCAATGCAGGTGAAATGCGCTCCCCAAACGCGCATCAGTTCTTCATACTCGCCGCTCGATCGGGGACTCTGGTGGACCAGCAGCAGCAGCGGCCCTTTGCCCGCTCTGCGGTAATGCACACGTCGCGCGGTGGCACCGCTGCCGAGAGTAAGATAATGACGGGTAATCGCATTGGCCATGAAGTTGTCCGGACAAATTTGGCTCGACAACGACATAGTGCGGCGTCAAAGTCAGTGCAAGCGAAGGAGTTGTTTTTGATGAGTCTGATCGGCACGCGAATGGTCAGCGGTGGCAAGACTGCCCGCGAGATTTTTGAAGAGTTGATGGCTAACCCCGCCCGCCGGAAGTTCGGATTCGGCAGCAGGCTAGCGGTGGTCAACGTCGATTTCCAGCAGGCCTATACCGCTATCGATAGATATGCGACTGCCTATGAAACTGATCCGCGCCAGATAGAATATACTAATATTATCAGCAGATTGGCGCGGGAACGAGGCATGCCGGTGGTGTGGACACGCGTGGCTTACAAGGTTGATGCGGGCGATGCCGGAGTATGGGGCACGCGCAGCGATACACCGGACAGCTTGCAGAACATCAAATATGATTCGCCGCGTCACCAATTCGATCCGCGCTGCGAGATCGCGGCAGACGATCTGCAGTATACCAAACGCATGCCTTCCGCCTTTTTTGAAACCCAGCTGGCGAGCTATCTGACCTGGCACAAAGTCGATACGGTGGTGGTGACAGGCGGCAGCACGTCGGGCTGCGTGCGCGCAACAGCTGTGGATTCGCTCAGCCATGGCTATCGCACGATTGTCCCTATCGAGACCTGCGCCGATAAGCACGAGAGCTATCACTTCGCCAATCTCACCGATCTGCAGCTCAAATATGCCGATGTCGAACAGGTCCAGGCTGTGATCGACTGGCTGGAGGCGCGGTGATGCCGGAAGTCGCAGGCGATCCCGGTCTTTATGACTACGCACCCTATCGCGGGCGACCGAAGATTGTCTGGCCCGGCGGCAAATCCGTCGCGGTCTGGGTGGCGCCAAATCTCGAATATTACGAAATCGACCCGCCCGCTCATCCCAGGCGCAAGGCCTGGGCGCGCCCGCATCCCGATGTCGTTGGCTATGGCCACCGCGATCACGCGAACCGTGTATCGCATTGGCGCATGGCCGATGTGATGACGAAACACGGCTTTCCCGGATCAGTCAGCCTTTCGGTCGCACTTTGCCAGCATCATCCCGAGGTGGTGGCAAATGGCGTGGCGCGCGGCTGGGAGTTCTTCAGTCATGGTATTTATAATACGCGCTATGCCTATGATATGTCAGAGGAACAGGAGCGTGCCATCATCGCCGATTCGATCCGTACGGTGCGCGATGCGACCGGGCAGACGATCCGCGGCTGGCTAGCCCCGGCGCTGACTCACACGCCGCGCACGCTCGATTTGATCGCAGAAATGGGCCTCGATTATACCTGCGATCTCTATCATGATGATCAGGTGCAGGAGGTCAAGGTGGCGAAAGGCCGGCTCGCCTCGATCCCCTATAGCCTCGAGGTCAACGACCACTATGGCTTCTTCGTATATAACATGTCGGGCCGCGAATATGCCGATACACTTGTGCGCCAGTATGAGCGGCTTGCCGAAGAAGGCGCGCAGTCTGGCACGGTGATGTGCATCCCTTTGCACGCTTACCTGATCGGCCAGCCACACCGCATCGGGCCTTTTGAGGAAGCTCTGCGCCATATTGCAGCTGACGGACGGGCGTGGATCGCGCGGGCAGGGCAAATTGTCGATGCTTGGAGGGCGCAGCAATGAGCCTCGACCCCGCCTATCTCGAATATCCCAAGCGCCGTCTTGGCTATGACCACGACCTCTATCAGTGGTCCGCGCTGCACCAGCGCCCGCCGGTGAATTGGCAACAAGGCTCGGTTGCGGTGTGGTTCTGCGTCAGCCTCGAATGGTTCCCGATAACTCCCAGCGACACCCCGTTCCGCGCGCCTGGGCATATGCAGACAGCGTTTCCCGACTATCGCCACTATACCGCGCGCGATTATGGCAACCGGGTCGGGGTTTGGCGGCTGCTCGGTGCGCTGGCCAGGGTCGGCGCGAAGGCCAGCTTTGCTACCAATGCCGCAGTTGCCGAACGCTATCCCGAGCTGCTCCGTGCAGTGCAGGATGGCGGGCACGAGGTGATCGCGCATTCGACCGACATGAACGGCACAATCGACAGCACGCTTGGCGAGAATGAGGAGCGCGCTCTGATCGCGGATTCAGTGGCGCGGCTTGCAGCGGCGTCTGGCGAGATGCCGAAAGGCTGGCTGTCAATCGCACGTTCGCAAAGCTTCCGAACATTGGATCTTCTCAAAGAACGTGGCCTAACGTATTGCTGTGACTGGGTGAATGATGAGATGCCCTATCGCATGGCCAATGGCCTGATCAACCTGCCGCTCAACCACGAACTCAGCGACCGCACGATGATCACGGTGCAGCAGCAATCAGCCGATAGCTGGGCGCTGAGCCTGGAAGATGCCTTCGATTGGCTGGCGCGCGAGGCTGTGGCGGGAGGGGGAGCGCGAATGTTGCCGATCCACGTCACGCCCTACATCATGGGCCTGCCTTATCGCATTGGCGCTTTTGAGCGACTGCTCGAACGGCTGGCCGCGAGGGCTGAATGCTGGTTCGCGCGAGGCGATGCTATTGTTTCAGCCTGGGAGTCGCAACAATGAGCAACCGCGCCGCGCTTGCCGCAGTCATGCCCGCGATGCTGCGCCACGAAGGCTGGTGGGACGGGTGGTATCGCCATTTCGACGGCGCGGGCGCTCTGCTTGATGCACACAAGGTCAAGACGCATTGTGAATTCCCGGACACCGGCCCCTGGCACTATATCCAGCACAACTGGCTGAGCTGGGACGACGGCCGCGAGGCGCAGTATGAATTTGGCGGACGGCTTGAAGGCGAACATCTGGTCTGGGCAACTGACCGTTTCGCCGGTTACGGCTGGCAGACGAATGAGGACGTGTTGATGCTGCGACTGGAGCGCGCCGAAGTTCCCAATGCCTATTACATCGAGATGATCGCGCTTGCCGAGGACGGGCAAACGCGCTCGCGGACCTGGGAATGGTTTCAGCACGGACGACCGTGGAAATGGACGCTGTGCAACGAGGAAAAGACCGGATGATAGCCGCTGCCCTGCTGCTCCTCGCTCATGCGGCCGATCCCGCCGCCACTCCGCTTCGCTCGCTGGCCGCACCTCGCGCTTCCGCCCCTTCGGCAAGTACCTGCGATCAACCGGTGATCATGGTCGTTTCCGGCCCGACGCATGATCGCGCCCGGATGCTCGCCTATGGCAAGGCGATTGCCGACAGCGGGCTTTATCGCCAGCTCGGCGGTTATTATGTCAACTTCGCCTTTCCGCAGGAAATTTTCGAAGGCAATGCACCCGATGGCTACGTCAATTTGATCGTGCGCTTTCCGTGCATTGCCAATGCCAGAGCCTTCTGGAACAGCCGGGTCTATCAGGAACAGATCAAGCCGCTGCGGCTCAATCCGTCGGCGGGCGATTATATTGTCGCAGTCTATCCCGAAGCATCGCTGCGCGAGGACCTCGTGGGCAAGGTTGGCGATGACAGTTATCGTGCGGATTTTCCCGCTGGCGGGATTGCACAAGTCGCGGGAGCGAGGCCATGACACCAGAACTGCAGCACGCGATGAAAGCGCAGATGACGCCCGACGAGGCGGCGCGCGGGCGGTTCGTTTCGGGTATCCGCAGCCTGATCCTTAACGACCTGGCCGCTGACTTGCGCCAGGCCTTTGACAGCCGCGCCGAACCCGCCTTCCGCAGGGAACAGGGGCGCGCTCCGGAGAACAGCCGCGAGGCACATAGCGCACTGCGCGGCGATCCGGCCTTCAACATCTATTCAACGATGCGCGTCCAGGCGCAGAAAATGGTATGGGCTAGCGTTGCCGACGGGGTCGAACGCGAAAGCGCGCAATTGGCGGCGGTTGCAGCGCAGGTGGCCAGCGCACCGGGCAGCCTCACAGTCGATCCCACGCTCGAAGTGCCGCGCAATGTCTCGGCGATCGATGTGCATCTGATGCCCGGCAGTTATACCCGAGGCGGAACCGGGCTGGAGGCCGGCGCTGTCTATGATCGCGGGCTGGCCGTGTTTTCGATGGGGCTGATGGGGCAGAACCTTGACGACATAGGCCTGTCGATGGCGAAATACATTACGCTGCGCCATCCGGAATTCGCGCCGGAACGGATCCTCGATACCGGTTGCACGATCGGCCATAACACCCTGCCGTGGAAGCAGGCCTATCCGTTAGCAGAGGTAATTGCGATCGACGCCGCACCCGGTCCGCTTGCCTATGGTTCGACTCGCGCTCGGATGCAGGGCCAGGATGTCGATTTCCGGCAGATGTGCGCAGACAAGCTGGATTTTCCGGACGCCAGCTTCGATATGGTGTGGAGCAGCATGTTCCTGCACGAGCTTTCGAAGAAGACCCGCGCTCAGGTCTTCGCCGAGGCCTATCGGGTGCTGCGGCCTGGCGGTCTGATGCTGCACATGGAACTGCCGCCCAACGCCGAGATGAGCGCTTTCGACGGGTTTTACCTCGACTGGGACAGTTATTACAACGAGGAGCCCTTCTACAAAGGCTTCCGTGACGAGAGCCCGCCTGGGCTTTGCGCCGGCGCTGGTTTTGCGGGGGAAAACTACTTCCAGTTCGTGGTCCCATCGATCGGCATCTACGGCGAGCAGGCGATTGCCGAGATGGTCGCGGGCGATGCCGCCGAGGCGGTAGGACAGGCCACTACCGGGCGACTCGCCGAAGGGGTGATGTGGTTCGGATTTGGAGCCTGGAAGCGGTGAAGGACGACCTGCGCCCGGAAGATGCCCCGGCTGAAATCTACGACGCGGCCGGCCGCGCACGGTTTTTTTCCGACCCGGCAATGGACCGTTTTGTGGCAGTGGTGATGAACCTGGCGCAGGAGGTTTGGGTCCAGGAGGAGCGTCTGCTCGCGCTGGAAGAGGAAAAAGGTGCGCAAAAGATCGACCGCGAGGCCAAGCTGAAGGCCTTCATCGACCGCGTGTTTGAGCCGGTCAGGAATGCCTGAAACCGGCAGCAACATAGGACAGGAAGTCCAATGAAAGCATGGGAAATCGGGGCGAAAACCGGCATTTCGGGATTGCGCCTGGTAGAGCGCGCCGCGCCTCAGCCGGGGCCGGGCGAAGTGCTGGTCGATGTGATTGCCGCCGGGCTCAACTATCGCGACCTGATGGTGCTCGATGGCAAATATGGCAGCAATCTGCCTGATACACGGGTGCCGCTCGCCGATGGGGTCGGGCGGATCGCGGCGCTAGGCGAGGGGACCAACGGCTGGGCGGTCGGCCAGCGGGTGATCGCGCCACATTTTGTTTCGTGGATCGACGGGCCATTTTCGATGGCTGCTTTTGGACGCGATATGGGTTCAACTCTCGATGGCTGGCTGGCCGAGCAGATCACTATCCCCACCGCAGCTCTGATCGCAGTGCCCGATAACCTTTCCGATGCCAGCGCGGCGACCCTGGCGGTGGTCGGCGGCACCGTTTGGCACGCGATGGTGGCGTTTGGCGCGGCCGGGCCGGGCAGTCTGGTGCTGGCGCAGGGCACCGGCGGGGTTTCGATCTTCGCGCTGCAACTGGCCAAGGCGCTGGGCTGCCAAGTAGCGATAACCTCATCGAGTGATGAGAAGTTGGCCCGCTGCCGCGAACTGGGCGCTGACTATACAATCAACTACCGCACCCGGCCCGACTGGGCGGCAGCATTGCTCGATGCTAGCGGCGGGCGCGGTGCTGATGTGGTGGTCGATACGCTTGGTTTCCCGGCACTGGGCGAGACGGTGGCAGCCTGCGCGGTTAACGCCAGGATCGGGACCGTCGGCGCATTGGCGGGCGGCCCGGCAGCACCAGTCGGGGTCAGCCAGGGTCTGCTGATCGCACGCAACATTGCCATAAAGGGTGTCGCTTCGGGCAGCCGGGCAATGTTGGGACGCGCAATGGACGCCTTCGCGGCAAGCGACAGCCAGATGGTGGTCGACAGCAACTTTGCCTTCGCCGATGCGCCCGACGCATTCGAATACCTCGCCTCGGGCGCACATCTCGGAAAGGTCGCGATTTCTGTTTAGCGCGAGAATTCCACCAGCTCGTAGCGGTTCATCATATAGCCGTCGATTGCACCATAGACGAGCACACAGTCATCGTCGGCGGTGACCCAGACGTCGTAGTCCGGATGGGTCTTGCCGCCCATGCCTTCAGGGCTGTCATCAACGAAGCGGAAGTGGCGGCAGGCGAAAGTCCCGGCCGCGACCGTCTTTTCCTCCTCGCCGACATACTCAAGCGTGATGTTGACTTCTGTGATCAGCGGCGGGGTTGCGCCGCGGTGGTCGGGCGATGGCAGGAAGCAGCGCATCGTGCGTCGGTGCGGGCCCCTGGCAATTTCCATCTTGCGCGCGAGATAGCCATCGCCGACCACCGGGTGGGTGCCGAAAGCATCGAACTTGCCGGCGCGCACCTGTTGTGAAACGCGACCGATCGAAGGGCCGAAGCTCTCGCATTCGATCACCCCGGTCTCTGCATCGTGTCGCAGCCAGCCTGAACCCATGAACTTGTCCCCGATTGTCAGGTGGACATGCAGGTTCTGCGGGACCATGTCCGGCGCCAGATGATATGTGACATCGCGCAAGACGGTCGGATCAGGCTCCTCGATCTCGCAGGTCGCCCGCAGGATTGTGCTGCCATCACCATGATGCGTGAACGAGAACCACTCGCGCCCGCGCTCCTGGCCCTCCATGCCGGGCTTCATGGACGAGTAGCGGATTTTTCCCGCGACAGTGCGGTGCTTCATCAGATTACTCCAGCTTTGGCTAGTTTTGCAATCACATCCGCCTGGGCGCGCAGGAAATGGTCGCGCTCGGGCACCTGCGGCGTCCCGTTGGGCAACATGGCGTTGCCTTCCTGACCCGGCGCGGCAGCATAGACCGGCGCGAACAGTGAAGGGCGTTGGCGGGCGAGGCTGTTGGTCATGGAAGGCACCCGCCGCGATGCGCGCAGATGGGCAATGTCGATTTCGGCGAAAGCGGTGAAGGTCTCGCCGCTCAGCGACTGGGCCAGCAATTTCCCGTTTGGGCCGACGATCTGGCTGTTACCGTCAGCGCTGGCAAGTGGCAACGCGCAGTCGGCGATCCCCGCCGTGTTTGCCGAGACGACATAGGCCATGTTCTCCCACGCCCTTGCGCGCTTGGCGACATCTTTGGCCGTTGCAAGCGGCGAGCCGATCTCGCTCGAGGAATGGACGAAGACCTCCGCACCGCGAAAGGCCAGTGCTCGGGCGACTTCGGGATAGAGAATTTCCTCCGAGGCAATCGCTGCGAGCCGACCAATTGCGGTGTCGGCAACAGGGAATACGCCGTCGAGGCCGTAATGATCGAGATAGGCATCCCAGACATCGTGCGGCGAAGGTGCGAACATCGAGAGGAGACGGCGATAGCGCAAAACGACCGTGCCTGCCGGGTCGATCACGAAGCTGCTCTGGAAATAGAAACCCGGGAAATGAGCGTCGCTCTCATAGGCATTGCCGGCGAGAAACAGGCCTAGCCGCTCCGCCACTGCGCCCAGCGCAGCATATTCGCGGCCATCGGCAGCAAAGGCGGCGCGTTCGGCAAACTGGTTGATGCCGATGCGGCCGGGATATGAGGTGAAGAGATATTCGGGCAGCACAGCAAGGCGGACCGGGCGGCCCTGGAATTGCTCAATGAAAATTCTGGCACCGCGAATTTGGCCCTCGACATCGGCAATCTGCTCCAGAATCTGCGCCCGTGCTGCTGCCGTGTTCGCACAGCGCTCGACCGAGCGAGCGGTCAGTTGCATGGCAACGGCGGCATAGGGCTCTGGCGCGTTCACAAGCCGAGGCTTCCCGGGTTCATCAAGCCCTTGGGATCGACCTGTTGCTTGAGCGCAGTCAGCATCGCCCAACCTTCGGGCGAATGCCTTGCCGCGAGCGGATAGGCCCGCGCGATTTGCAGATGCACTGCGCCCAGTGCCTGGAAGGTGTCGATTACTCCGGCGCGCAGCCGCGCGACCAGCGCAGTGCTGTCGGGATTGGCGGGGAAGCCCTTGAGCTTGGCAAGATGTCCCGGCTCCACCGCGTGGCGGTGCAGCGGGTTGAGTGCTTCGGGCCAGAAGAATACCGGCTCGATCAGGCAGGCCTGCTGGCTGACTGCGGCCAGCATCGCTCCAGCCTCGACGCCGAGCGTCTGCATTTCCCCGGCATGGCTGGCGAACAGTGCCTGCACTGCTTCCCAGCCTTCGATCAGCTTCGAATGCGGCAAGAAACCATGCACCGGCACCCAGCGCTCGCCATTGGGGCCAACCATTGAGTTGACTGGCGGGAAGGGATTGGCGCGCAGGATTTTGGGGATGGTGTTTTCGACTGCCTTGCCACCTGCAGTTTCCACCAACCGGATGATCTCGGCCATATCGGCATCAGCCTCACCCTGCCGCCGCCGCTCGGCGATGCAGTGCAGGCTGAAAGGTACATCGTCGAGGAAGCCGCGTCCGGCAAATGCAACCCGCGCGCCTTCCTTCAGGCCTTTGAGCACCGAACTTTGCGCCTTCATCATCGTAATCAGGCTTTTTGCATCGCTGGCCAGACTTTCGCGCTTCATGCGCTGGCTCTGCAGGAAGGGATCAAAGCCGAAGCTCTCGCTGGCAAGACCCTCACGCGCGACGGCGCTCATCGCGGTGAAGATCGCGTGGTGATCGTCAAAGGCGAAGCTGCCATAGGCGAGGCCGGTCCCTTCGCGGACCAGCCGCAGCGTGGCGCGCGCCTTGACCCCGAAGGCCCCGCAGTCGGCAGCAAATAGCCCGGTAAGGTCAGGGCCATAAGGACGGAAAAAGCTGCTGCCGGTCGGGACCACAGCGCCGTCAGCCAGAACAACGTCAAAACTCAATGCGCTATCGACCAAGCTGCCGCCGCTCGCGCCCCAGAACACACCGTTCTGGCTCATTCCGCCGCCGACGCTGGCATTGATGCCCGAGAGCGTGCCCCAGGCCTTGACGCGCAGACCCCTGGGCTGAAGCGCGCGCCGAAGCAATTCCCAGCTGATCCCGCATTCGACCGTGACGGTCATATTCGCCTCATCGAGATCGACGATCCGGTCGAGTCTGGCCATATCGACGAGGATGAAGTCCGGTGTGGGCGAGAGATAGCCGCCGGTATAACTCATGCCCCCGCCGCGTGGGACAATCGCAATCCCGGCAGCAGTCGCTGCACCAATTGCGGCGGCAAGTTGATCGACACTGGCAGGTCGCAGCACGGCAAGCGGGGCAGGGCCGCTTGAATAGACATCATGGCGAAAGAGCTCGGTATCTGCCGCAGAGGTCAACAGCGACGTCGCTGCGATCTTGCCTTCCAAAGCGGCGAGCGGATTGGCCAGTGCGATGCTCATGCTTCCGCCTCCTTGCCTCCAAACACAGGATAGCGCCCCAGCGTCACCAGCAAGACGGCCCCGGCAGCAAACAGGAACATTGCGGCATAGAGCATCTGGTCATAGCTGCCGGAGACATCGCGCACCCGCCCATAAAGCACTGGCGAGATCGCCGAGGCGAGGCCGAAGGGCATATAGAGCATGCCGTAGATCTTGCCGTAATTCGCCATGCCGAAATAGCGACTGGCTAGGTAGGCGATCAGATCGCTTTCCGCTCCTGCGGCGAACCCCAGCATAAAGGCCGCGATATAGACCGTTTGCCGGTCGGTGCCGATTCCCATCAACCAGTAACAGGCGACTGCCGGGATCAGCAGGATCGGGAGACAAACCAGCGGTGCCCAGACCCGGTCGAGCAGCCAGCCGGTAATCACCCGTCCGGCCATCAGCGCCAGACCAATCATCCCCATGATGCTCGCGCCCTCGGAAGTGCCCATGCCGTGTTGCTTGATAATCTCGGGCATATGGATGTGCGCGCCGCCATAGGCCAGCGCGACACTGGCGATCGACAGCCAGATCGTCCAGAAGCGGCGGTCCCGCAATGCTTCGGCCAGGCTCACTCCGGCCAGGCCGCTGCCCGCGGTGATTTCAGGCGGTGTTTCCTTCAGGCCGGGCTCGCGGAACCAAAACCAGGCAACCGGCAGGGCCAGCAGCAGGGGGAACAGCGCAACAGTGGGATACATGCCGCGCCAGCCCCATTGGCTGATCGCCCAGACCGCCACCTTGGGCACGACCAGCGCCGAAATGCTCGTGCCGACCAGCAGGATGCCCAGCGCCAGGCCCCGGTTCTTGTAGAACCACATGTTGACCGCACGGCTCCAGGTAACCGGCGTTGAACCGATGCCAACCAACCCGACGAGGAACCACACCATATAGAAGGCGAAGATCGAAGCCGGAACTGCCCCGACTGCGGCAAAGATCAATCCGAATGCAAGCGTCGAGAGCATCGCAACCTTGCGCACGCCATGTTTGTCTGCAAGCGAGCCGAAATAGGGCGCGAGCAATGCCCCGACGATTCCGTAAATGGTTACCGCCGCGCTCGTTTTGGCGAAACTCCAACCGAACTCTTCTTTCAAGGGCGCCAGCACGAAACCGATGGTGTTGAAAGGCAGCGGCGAGGCGCCACAGGCGACGCCGATCAGTCCAGCCACCAGGACTTTCCAGCCCATGGCAAATTCGGATCGTTGTTTACTCATCCCAGCGGTGCTCCACTCAATTGTTCCAGCTGGAACAGCGAATCCATATAGCCTTCGACCACTCCTGCCACGTACAGGAAATCCCCATCGGCGCTGATCCACATGGTATAGGGCGGATGCGCGTTGGTCATGCCGGTAAAGTCGAGGCGGTGACAGGCGAAGCTGCCGGCGGGAACTTCGATTGTCTCCAGGCCTGTGTAAGTTAACCCACTGGCGGATACTTCGAGCCTTGGCCCGGTTGCGCCGAAGTGGTGCAGGCTGTGCAGCAGATTGCGTTCGTCGAGAAAATGGGTGTGCCCCGCGCCCTCCTCGAAGGGAAAACCGGCCGCCATCCAGCCGTCGCCCAATAGCGCGTGGACGCCGAAGCCGCGCATCGGTTTCTCGATGGGCATGCGCTGGCTCAGCCGACCCGCTGCCGCAGTGAAACTCTCGCCCTCGGCCTCGTCTTCGCCAAAGCGGAACCAGCCGCTGCCCGTCGGAATGCCGTGATTGACAATCCGGACATAGGCATCGAGTGGCTGAAAGGCGGCATCGACATTTAGCACCGTCTCGCGCACGACATGTTCGGCGTCGAAGGCCATTTCGCAATGCACCGACAGGCAGCGCCCGCCAATCGCATCGCGGGTCAGGGTAAAGTCCTCAAAGCCCCATTCGCTGCCATCGCAGCGATGGCGATAGGCAATTCTGCCGCTGCGGCGGCGCAAGGGGGTGAGCTCAGTCCGTGCCATAGAATTCGGTCAGATTGCCGTCTGGATCGCGCACCGCGAACAGGCCAACTTTGCCCAGGCCCGGGATGCTGACTGCCTCACTGTGATAGGCAATCGCTGCACCTTCTCGCTCGATGGCTGCGCGATAGGCCGCCAGCTGTCGCACAGGATAGCGCACTGTCAGGATGCCGAGGTTAGGCGGACTGGCATTGGCGGACAGGTCTGACCCGGTGAAGCCCTCGATCTGCATTACCTCGACCCGGCCGGTCTCGCCATTGATGGGTTGCAGTGCCGCCGCTCCGCGCTTGATTGTCGGTGTGTAGTTGAGCGGAATGCCGAAGTTCGAGCGCGCAGGTTCGCTTGGTTCGCTGTTGCTGTCGAAGACCACGCCGAAGCCCAGTTGCTTCTCATAGAAAGCCCGCGCGGCGGGCCGACTGCGCACCATCCGCATCGAATTGAACGCCTGGCTGACCCGCCCGACCGGAAAGGCAGCGAACGGCGGGCTGACGCGCTCATAGACCGCGATGTTGAAGCCATGCGGACCGACCAGCACGACATTACGCAGATCGGAAGCGCCGAAAGTGAAGCGCACCGGCTCGCTTTCCGCCCACCAGCCGACCTTGATTGCCGCATCGAACAGCGCAGGCACATTGTCCGAGCGGACCATGATCGAATAGATCCCGCCCGTATCCCATGCCCGTGCTGCAAGCCGGACAGGACGCTGCGGCACTCCGGCAAAGCGCACGAAGCGGATGCAGCCGGTCGCAACATGTGGAGCACACCAACGCTCGAAGCGGCCGCTCGCGCTTGGAGGGAGTTGCCAAAGGCGCAGTTCGCTTGGGTCGATTCGTCCCGCATGGGTGCGCTGCCAGCCACCCGCTTGCCGCAACACCACTGTTGCGGCGGAAAAGCTTTCGACGCTGACGACTGCCTCGCGCCAAGGCGCAACGCCAAGGTCTGATGCAAACCCCGCCCATGCCGGGCCGGGTGCTGCAGCGACGGCAAGGCTGGCCGCCGCCGCAATCCTGCGCATCAGAATGCGTATTTTGCGCGGAACGCCCAGGTTCTGGGATTGCCGAGATAGGTATAGTTCGACAGCGTGCTTTCGATCGATTCCTCATCGAAGCAGTTCTTGCATTCGGCCACCAGCGACCAGCCGCCCTCGCTCTTCAAAGTGATCGAAGCATTGGCGATCCAGCGCGATGGGCTGAACGCACCGGTTATCAGGGTTCCACCCGTGGTGTTGGAACCATAGGTCACGCCCGCCGCGCTGGTGAAGCCCGGATCGTAGAAGCTGACTGCGCTGGTGCCGACATTGCTCTTGGAGCGATAGCTGGCGTTGAGCGAGGGGATCAGCGATAACCCGCCGCCGATCGGCGCTTCGTAGCTCATCCCCAGCGCCAGGGTCACGGACGGGCTGCGCACGGGTTCGGCCAAGCTGCCATTGGGGGCGACGATGCCAACGCCGCAATCGGGCGCATTGTTGTTGGGCAGCGGCCCGGCACCATCCGGATCGCGCCCCAGTGGAACCAGTCCTGCGGCCAGTTGGGCTCGGCACCGGCCAAGTTGAACTGGCACCGAAGCCACGCCATAGAGGTCAAGCGCCGGGGCATTGGCATCGAGCCGGTATTCATCGTCGCTAATGCCCAGCGAGCCATAGAAAGTCAGCCCCTTGCTCGGCTCTGCGGTAAGTTCGAGTTCCAGCCCCTTGTTGCGATAATTTGCAAAATTGCGCGTGATGAAAGCAATCGCCCCATTGGCGCGGGTGAAGGCCGAAGGTGTCTGCAAGCCTTTGATGTCCAGCAAAAAGGCCGTCATGTTGACGCGCAGGCGATTGTCCAAAAAGTCGGACTTGATCCCGGCTTCATAGGACCAAGCCAGTTCGGGGTCGAAGGGCAGAGCTTCCGAAGGCGCCGACGCGCGGGCGTTCCAGCCACCAGATTTGAAGCCCTTGGTGGCGCTGAGGAACAGCAGCATGTCTTCATTCACTTTGTAGTTGATCGCAAAGCGGGGGGTCCAGACTTTGGTCTTGAGGCGGGTGGGGATCGCCACGCCATTGACGGCGCGCAAATTGGCATCGAACAGGCAGGTCACCGGCGCACCCACGACATTGCACGATGCCCGGTTGTCGCTGATCGAGAAGGTCTTTTCTTCATCGGTGTAGCGGATGCCGGCCGTCAGCGTCAGCGCATCGGTGGCATGGAAGTCAAACTGCCCATAGCCGGCCCATGCCCTGGTATTGTTGAGCAGCCGCCGGTCGGCGAGAGTGAACGGCGTGCCGACCGGGCCGGGGCCGCCGAGATTGAAGAAGTCGCCAAAATCGGTGTTGTTCTTCTCGTTGAAATAATAGATGCCGGTGACGAAATCGACCTTGCCGTCCAGCAATGAACCAGACAGTTTGGCTTCCTGGGTGAACTCATTGTGCACGCCATCATTGGTGATGGTGAAACCGCCAAATGTGTAACGCTGGATAGCCGGGCGCGGCACATTCAGGCTGGGTCCGCCGCGACCATCGAAGAAGTCGAGCGCGAATTTCTGGGTCAGGTGAGAATAGCCCGTGATCAGGTTAAGCTGCAGATTGTCGCCCAGCTCGATCCCGATATTAGAGGTTGCCAGGTCCATAGCGACCCTGTTGCCCAGGCCAAAATCATCCTTGGCACCAGTAAATCGACCGCCGAAATCGTTGACCTTGCGCAGGCCGGTGGTGACAAAGCGCCCGCTGCAATTGGCGGGGTTAGCCGGATCGCAGTCAAAATTCAGGATGTTGACGGAATCGGCATAAGTATGGGTATAGCTGCCGTTCCAGCTCAGCTTGTCGGACAGTTCGGCCTTGACGCCGAGACGCAGGCCCCAACCGTCGTTCTCATTGGTCCGCTCCCCAGTGGTGGTGTTCTGAACATAGCCATTGTCGTCCTGCCAAAAGCCCGAAACCTTTATGCCAAATTTCGGCCCGAGCGGCAGATCGACCGAGCCGCGCAGCAGCTTGCGTTGATAGCTGCCATAGCCCGCCTCGGCATAGCCGCCGAGCTTGTCGCCCGGCTCTTTCATCACCACGCTGATCGCACCACCGGTGGTATTGCGGCCAAACAGCGTGCCTTGCGGCCCGCGCAGCACTTCGACGCGCTCGACATCGAAAAAGCTGAAATTGTTGGCGTTCTGCCGGCTGATATAGATGTCATCGATATAGGTGCCGATCGGCGGATCGAATGTGGCAATCGATTCAGTGTTGCCCACGCCTCGCAGATAATAGGCATTGGCCGTGCCAAGACCGGTGTTGTTGAGCCCGACAAGATTGGGAACGTACTGTGTCACATCGAGCGCCGAAGAAATGCCGCGCGCTTCGATTGTCGCTGCATTAAATGCGGTGATCGCGATCGGTACGTTCTGCGCGCTTTCCTGACGGCGCTGTGCGGTGACGACGATATCGGCAATGCCGGAGCCGTGTTCGTCCGGGCTGGCTTGCTGGGCAAAGGCGGGTGTTGCGACAATCGCGGCCACTGATACGGCCGTCAAAAGGGCTATCCGGAGCATCGTCATTCCTTCCTGAAGTATTTGCATCTGCTGCGTCCGGCTGTGTCCGCCAGATCACCTGCTGTGATTGATTGTCCTGCAGGAACAAGTTGTCCGGACATTTGGGCTTTTGTCAAGCAAGGAAGTGTGGTTTGTCCAGATATCCATCTGCCGGGGGAGCTGCCCGATGAATCTTGCCGATCTTGCCTATCCGACTCTGGTCTATGTTCACCTGCTGCTTTTCGTTATGTGGCTCGGTGCCGATGTCGGGGTGTTTTTGCTCGGCCAGCACTTCCGCAAGCGCGAGATATATACGCTTGATCAGCGGATCGCGCTGCTCAAGCTGCTGGTGATTGTCGATCTAACTCCGCGCACGTCCTGGGCGCTGATGGTACCGCTGTCGCTGTCGGTCTCCTATATGGGCGGCTGGTGGTCGGTGCCGCTGGCGCTGGTGTGGGCGGCCTGGGCCATTGCCGGGCTATGGCTTTGGCTAGTTTTTGATGCTCATGCCCACGATATGACGCCCCGCGCCGCCCGCAACCGCCAGATCGAGAGCTGGATCCGCTATACGCTGTGCGCCGGATACCTGTGGCTTGGAGCGGAGTCGCTGCTCACCGGCCATCCGATTGCCCAGGGGTGGCTGGCGTGGAAGGCGCTGCTGTTCGGCCTGATCTTCGCTGCGGCGATCATGATTGACTACGCCTTCAAGCCGGTCGGACAGCAGCTGGGGCAGCTACTCGCAGAAGGGTCCAGCGATGCAACCGAGGTGCCACTGCGCCGGACAATGGACCACACCCGGGTGTGGGTGTGGATCACCTACCTGCTGCTGCTGGCGACTTCCTATCTGGGTGCAGTCAAGCCGTTGCCGTGATGTACCAGTTGTCCGGACAAATTGATGCTTGGGATAAATTTGTCTGGACAACTTTGAGCGATTCTTCAAAACCATGACAGAGGCACGGGCCTCACCGAGTCAAATTGGGGGATAGACACATGAAGCGTTCGCTGCGCGCACTGTTAATGGCTGCCACATTCTGCACCCCGGGGGCTGCCTTTGCCCAAGCGGCTGCCGATGGTGATTCCACCTCCAACGAAATTATCGTAACCGCACGCAAAACCGAGGAGCGCTTGCAAAATGCGCCGACCACGGTTGCCGTGGCTACGGCGGACATGATCGACAAGCTCGGCCTCGACAATCTGACTGACATCGCCAAGACCACGCCTGGGCTGGTGTTTGACGACACCCTCGGCCGCGATGCCAACCGCCCGGTGATTCGCGGGCAGGCCAATATTCTCGGCTCGTCGGGCGTCGCCTATTTTATCGACGGTATCTATTATTCCGGCTCACTTGCCGACTATGATGTCGATACCATTCAGCGTGTCGAAGTGGTCAAGGGGCCGCAGTCAGCGCTCTATGGCCGCAACACCTATTCGGGCGCGATCAATCTCATTTCCAAAGCGCCGAGTGATAGCTGGCAGGGCCGGGTACAGGCCGATATTTCTGAACATTCGCGTTATGAATTGAGCGCCAGCGTGCGTGGGCCGCTGTCCGACGGTCTGGGAATTGCCTTGGGCGGTCGCTATTATGACAACAAGGGTGAGTTCACAAACGCCTATGACGGCTCGCGGTTGGGCAAACAATCCACCTTTTCGGCCTTCGGCTTGTTGCGTTTTGACAGTGGCGGACCTTTCCGTGCGTCACTGCGCGCCAACTATAACCAGACCGACGACGGCCAGCCCGCGATTTTTTCGCAAAGCCCCAATGCCAACAATTGTTTCCCCGATAATGGGGCGCTCTACCGCGGAGCTGGCCGCTATTTCTGCGGCACGATCCTGCCGCAGCAGGCCTCATCTGACTACAGCCGCCAATTCGTCGACCCAGACAAAGTCGGGCTTGAAGCCAAGACCTTCAACGGCGCGTTCCGCATGGATTATGATCTAGGCGACAAGCTGACCCTCACCTCGCTGACCGGCTATAACAAGCGCACCGCTGACAACCAGACCGACGGCGACTATACCGGCAACAGCTTCCAGATGGTGATCTTCGCCTATGGCGCGACTGGCCCGGCGCCTGTGCCGGTTGGCGCGCGCACGCTGCGCTATTCCGCTTTCGCCACCTCGGTACAGGACTTTACTTTCTCCAATCACCAGGAGACCAAGGACTGGTCGCAGGAACTCCGGCTCGCGTTTGAAGGAGAACGGGTCAAGCTGCTGGTCGGCGGATATTATTTCAAACAGACGGATAATACCGCAGATACGCGGGTCGTCCCGGGCGGCGCGTTGGCGCTGGCTCAGGCCAATTCCACCGCCGCCACCAATGCGCTCTGTGCCGCACTGCCGGCTTGCGGTATCTTCACGCCGGTGGCCGTGACCGCCGCAAACCTGCCCAATTCGCGTAACACCAACTTCTTCGACATCACCAACAAGGCGATATTCGGTTCGGCCACTTTTGCGTTTACCGATACGCTGTCTATCAGCGCCGAAGCACGCTATGCTGGTGAGGAGATTACCCAGTCGACGCAGACATTCGCTGAAGGCACTGCGCCGCCAGCGCCGCGGATTGTCGAGGCGACGTTCAACAAATTCACCCCGCGCGTCACGCTCAGTTGGCAAGCCAGTCCGGATCACCTGCTCTATGCGGTCTACGCCGAAGGACAGAAGCCGGGCGGGTTCAACAGCAATGTGGCGATCACTGCCGGCTTTCCGACCTTCGATCCTGAAAACAACAAGACTTACGAATTCGGCATCAAAAACCAGTTTTTGGATGGCAAGCTGACGGCAAATCTGGCTGTCTTTCACACCACAATCAGCGGGTATCAGATCACCCAGAACGTCTCGGTTCCGCCCAACCAGGTGGCGCTAACCCGCAACGGCGGCGATGCCCGGGTCAATGGCGCGGAAGTCGAATTGATTTTGCGCCCGGACCGTCACCTCACGCTGACCGCGAA
The DNA here is from genome assembly GCA_031366845.1 of Novosphingobium sp. Taxonomy (GTDB): domain Bacteria; phylum Pseudomonadota; class Alphaproteobacteria; order Sphingomonadales; family Sphingomonadaceae; genus Novosphingobium. The sequence continues at coordinate 60,279 of JANLOZ010000123.1, forward strand.
TTATGCGCTTGCCGATACCAAGTTCACGGCGGGCTCGGACGAGAACCTCGGCTTGATTTATGATGTCCGCGACGATGGCCTGGTCAATTGCTCAACCGGGGACCAGTTTCCCGCTGTCACTGGCTGCCAACCGCTGTTTGGTTCGATCGTCGGCAAAAGCATCCCGCGCGCGCCGCGTCACACGCTGTTCGTCGATGCAGACTATCGCACCGAAATCGGCAGCAGCGGCTGGAAAGTATTTGCCGGCGCCAATGTCTCGGTAATTTCTTCGAGTTTTGACCAGGTTCTTAACTTCGCCGACACCGGCGGCTCGACCGTGGCCGATGCGCGGCTCGGCGTGCAGAATGACCGATTCAAGCTTCAGTTCTACGTCAAGAACCTGTTCAATGAAAATTCGGTTGCGCAGATCATTCGCTATGCGGATGCCAATAATGATCTGCGGCGCAATTTCATCGCCGGTCTGCGTCCGGCCCGGCGGTTCGGCGCGGTCTTTTCGGCCAGCTTCTGAGATAGACTATTACCCCCGCGCCGGTGGACCGGTGCGGGGGCGCTTTACCAAAGCAAGCCCTCTGCGCTGCGCGTCACTTATTGGGTGCCGCCGCCGGTTTCTGGTGGTCGACCCATTTCTTGAACACTGTCCAAGAGGTCTCATTGGGCCGGGTATCGTCGCCAGCCGGGGGCGCGGTATAGGCGGGATAGTTCGCCGCGATCTCGGTCTTGAGCAGCGGGGGCAACTCGTCAAAGTTCTTGAGCTTGTTGCCCATGGCATTGATAGTCACCAGTCCCTGGCGACCGCGCATTTTCATCCACGGCAGCCATTCGGCCATCCGCACCCAGCTGATGATCGGATAGGCGGTGGCATTGCGTGTATCGAGCATCTCATTGGCGTCAAAGGCGAAATCAAAAATTTCCATCGCGTGATATTTCCCGCCTACATAGTCCTGATAGCCGCCTTGCAGCGGGTTGGTGTAGAACAGCGGCGCCTCAAGCGGCATGAAGAACCAGCGCCCTTCGCGGCGCAGATTGGCGTTGGTGAACGGCGTGCCATCGGCATTTTTGGCAAAGCTGGGCCGCGAATTGACCGGGTCATTGGCGACATGCACCACCTCGACTGTCTCGCCGGTCCACGGGTTCTTCCAGTTGCGCACGACCGCGCCGGTGACCGGATCGAGATAGAGCAGGATCTCGCGGCTGACGAGGCGATAGCCCTTGCCGCGCTGCGGATCGTCAACGCTCACACATTGCCGCACATTCATGCCTTCGATCTTGAACAGCAGCCGATCCGGCTCGCCGTCGACGCGCGAATAGGCGCGGCCAGACCAGTGATAGACCGCCGGTTTGCCATCAGCTTCGCCGCATTGCACACGCTTTGAGATTTCCAGCGCGTCCTCGGCCCTTACTGGATCGAGGATTCGGGCCAAGGCCGGGCTGGCTGTCAGTGCCAACGTGGTGCCAGCCAGAATCCATTTCAATACAGACATGCTTTTGCTCCTCTCCGGGGGAAGGATCAGCTTAAAGTTGTCCGGACAACTTTTCAAGCGGCAATTGCCTGCCATCAGCCGGTCGTTGCCCCTTCGGCATAGGCGGCAATCGATGCCGCTGCACCGGTCTGGCGCATGATCGCTCTTGTGCGGAAATAGCGCAGCAGCCCAGCATCGCCCATCCGGCTAGGCCCCATTCCGGATAGTTTGAATGCCGTGTTTTCCGCGTCCCATACAGCGGCCGTTAGCGAGCCGTCGTTGATCGAGATTGCCCCGGCATCGAGCCGCTCAGCCACTGCCTCAGCCTCATCCGGATCGCCAATCACGGCAGCGGAAAGACCATAAATGCTGTCATTGGCCAGCAGCACCGCTTCGTCGATGTGGTCATAGATGGTCACCGGGATCACCGGCCCGAAAGTCTCGTCGGCGACTACTGACATATCCGGCGTGACATCGACCAGCACGGTCGGTCGCAGATATTTGCCGCCACCCAGCACTTCGACCTTGCCCCCGGCGAGCACTCTGGCGCCCGCTGCGACGGCCGCGTCAATCTGCGCCTGCACCTTGTCGGCCTGCGGTGGAAAGATGAAGGGTCCGATGTGGCCCTGCGCGATGTCGGGGTAATTGGGTTCCACCGCCTTGGCCTGTTCGACCAATGATGCGATGAAAGCCTCAGCGATCGAGTGATGGACATAGAGCCGCTCGATCGATTGACAGGCCTGGCCATTGGCTGCGACGCTTGAGCGCAGCGCGAGGGTCGCAGCGGCCACCGGATCTGCAGAAGACAGAACGATCATCGGATCCTTGCCGCCAAGCTCGAGATTGGCGGGAATGAAGGCGATGGCCGCTGCTTCGGAGACTTTCCGGCCAGTCGCGACTGAGCCAGTAAAACAGATGTAGTCGACCGCGCCGACGATGGCTCTTCCAGTATCGGCATCGCCTTCGACCACTGCGAGGACCGCTTCAAGTTCAGGGACCTGAGCGATTGCCTTGCGCAGTTCCGGGATGAAACGCGGGGTAACTTCGGACGGCTTGATCAGCGCCGCACACCCTGCCAGCAGCGCCGGGATTGCGTCGATCAGCGCCAGCAGTAGCGGGAAGTTCCACGGTGCGATTACGCCGACCAATTGGTAGGGCACATGCCGGTTGCTGATCATCACGCCTGGCGTGGCGCTGGGCACGTTCTTGAGGTCAAGCGCAGCGATAACTCCCGGCCCTTGCGCAGCCCAGCGCTGCAAGATGCCGACGACGCTGAAGAGCTCGATATTGGCAATCGCAACGCGGCCGGTGTCGACGCTGAGCTGACGGACAATTCCAGCCATATTGGCCTGCAGCGCATCGGCCCAGCGCAGCAAAACCTCCGCGCGGCCTTTGGTCCCCAATGCCAGCCAGCCAGGCTGGTTGGCGCGCAGGCGCAAAGCAATTTTTGCGATTTCATCCGATGAGGCTGCCTCGATGTGGTAATCAATTTCGCCGCTGCGCGGATTGCGGACGGGGATGGTCATTGCGCAAGTCTCCTAGTCGCAGCCTCAAGCAGCGCATTGAATTCGGTTAGGTCACCTATCTCGCCTTTGAGCGATGCGGTCGAGCCCATTTGGCTAAGCACGCCAGGATTTTTTGGGCCCTGACGGATAAAGCCGTGCAGCAACAGCAGCGGGTGCAACGCGGCGGCATTTTCCGCGTTGCCGATGCCGGTTTCTGCATCGACCAACGGTTGCAGTTCGGATATCTCGCGGATCAGTTGCACTGTTTGGACGAGTTCGCTCATGGTAACCAGCCCCATATCGCGCCGCCCGACAAGAAGTCGGCGGGAAAGCTGGCCTGTTCCACCAGCCGGATCGACAGTACGTCCCACACCCCCGGCAGCGAAAGCACTTGCCCCCGCGCATAACCGGGAATGGCAGTTGCGAGGGCTGTATGCCGACTCACATTTGTTCTTGAGTAGAATTGGCCTGGCCGGGAAAGTGGCTGGTATGGTTGGCGAGATACCAATCGGCGATTTCTTCGCGCGTCGCCCACCACACGCCGGGCAGGCTTTGGGCATGCTGGATAAATTCGCGAATCGCGCGCACCCGGTGGGCCCGTCCCGAAACATGCGGATGGAGACCGACGTTCATAATCCGCCCGGTCTTGGCACCTTCGGCATAGAGCACATCAAGTTCTTCGATCAGTGCATCCCGGAACTGGTCGGTAGTATAGTTCTTTCGAGTTATGAAAGTAAAATCATTGATTTCATTTGAATAAGGCGTGGAAACGATTGGCCCGTGCGGAGTGCGCAACAGGTACGGCTGATCATCGTTCATGATGTCGCAATAGAAACTGCAGCCATATTCGGCGAGAATATCGGCGGTCTGCAAAGTGCCGCGCAGGCTTGATGAAAGCCAGCCCCGTGCCTTTCGCCCGACATACTTCTCATATTGATCGAGGCTGCGCAGCACGATGTCACGCTCTTTTGCGGAATCGTGGGCAAAACTGCTGAGCAGTTCGCCCTGCTCCCAATTGTGCGCGAGCAGCTCCCAGCCACGCTCCAGGCAGGCATCGACCATCGCCTTGCGCCGTTCGAAAGTGACCGCATTGGTTGTGCAACTGGCTTTGGCACCGAGTTCGTCAAACAGTTCATAGAGCCGCCATATTCCGACCCGTTGGCCATATTCGCGCCAGCTGTAGTTGGGGAAATCGGGAACATTGCCGGGCAGCACATCGGGAAGGATCGGCGGACCGCCGGCGTAATAAGGTTTGTCAGTATCCTTGGTCAGATCCCAGGTTTCGAGATTGAACGTAAGGATCAGCGCGACCCGCGCGCCGTTTGGCCATTGCAGGGGAGCCCTCTGACTGATCGGGACATAGTCATATTCCATCTGCAAACCTCCGCTCGGCACTCGCCGTGTGTATCACGCGGGCAGCCACTTGGTGGATGCCAGTAACTCCCGGTCTTCGCCAGTCGGATAGAATCGGGCTTGGGCCATACGGATTGATGCGCCGTGACCATATTTCGGCTGTAGAACAAACGAGCAGGAGTGGAGCGCCCATGGCGAACGCCGAGCGTTGCTGGTATTGACCGCCGGTGCCAGACCGGTGGGCACGGTGATGGCGACGTTACTTGCGAAAGCAGGGGTCGAAGTGATCGTGCTCGAAGCGGTAGAGGACTGCGCGCAGGACAGGCCCAACGGCAGCCTTGCGCTTCTTGATCGTCAGCGCCGCACCGATATGTTGGCGATTAAGCAAAACGATGGGCGCCGCAGGGCCTGGCTCATGCGGCAGGAAAGGTTCCAAAGTCCCGAACAAGCCGAAGCAATTCAATGAGCCGGCACAATCAATTTCTGGCCTTGCCGCCAGTTCAGTGCGCCAGTCCTCGTAACGCCAGATTGACCAGTGCGCTTTCGTCCCAGCCCTTGCGCTGCTCGCCCGCACGCACAATCACCAGCGCTGCCGAGGGCACGACATAGACCCGTTGGCCGCCGAAGCCATCGAAGTAGACAACATCCTCGGCGAGGAAGGCTTCGCGCTGCGACACGGTCATCGACACCTCCTTTGAGTATCGCCGCTCATGGGCCCAGGGCGAACCCCGCCAGATGCCCATGCCGTAGTTGGGATTGGCGGGCGAGGGAGCCGTGATTGCCGCGATCCAGCCCGCCGGAATCAGTTGCTGTCCATTCCATTCACCACCGCGTCGCAGCAGCTCGCCGACTCGCGCCCAATCCTGAAGGCTGGCGTTCAAATAGGCGTAATAGCGCGGCTGGCCGCCTGCGAATTCGAGCCACAGTTGGCCATCGCGGTTACCCAGCGGGCACCAGACTTTCTGCGAGAGGTAATCAGCATACCGCCCCTTGCCGGCGTGCTGCACGGCATTTGCCAGTGCGGTCCCGGCCAGCTGGAGGTTGGCGTTGTTGTAGTTGAAGGTGCCCGGCTTGGTCTCGATAGGCAGCGAAAGTGCCGCCGCGCTGACATTGCCCAGCATGATTTCGACCGCGGGACTTTCCATTTTTGACAGCGAGGGGTTCTTGAGTCCGCTGGACATCGAGAGCAGCTGGCGCAGGGTGATGGTGCCGCGTGGGTCGTTCTTCAATGCAGGGATATATTTGCCAACCGGATCGTCAGCCGATTGCACGATCCCGTCGGCGACCGCCGCGCCCATCAGCATCGCAACCACAGATTTGTGCATCGAATTGGACTGGGTCCTGGTCTGCGCCGTCATTCCAGGAGCATAGGCCTCGCCGGCGAGCTGCCCGTTGACCAGCACCACGAGCCCGACACCTCCGTGTTTTTTCGACCAGTCCTGCATGGCCGCGAAAGTGGCTGCGGGCAGGGTGCCTGCGGGCGCTGTTGCCAGCGCCGGGCCGGGGCAGCCCTTGACCGTCTCGGTGGGCGTGAACATGCTGACATCGGTCACCGGTTTGCCCATCACGCGCATCATGTTGCCCACTGCACGTGGATGGATTGCCGAATAGGTCGCTATGGACACCAGCAGGGCCAACAGCAGGATTCCAAGCCACTTGAAAATTTTACGCAACATCTTGCCTCTCTCGCTCCGTTTTGCAGCTACCAGTCCCGCCCCCACCGCGCGAAAACAGCAGCAGCGATGATATTGCACGCCGCCGGTGCCAGGGCAAAGGCGATCAGGATGCCCGTCAAGGCGCTCGCTGGCTGTGGCTGGCCTTTGGCAGCGGCAGCAGCATCGAAGCCGAAGGCGGAAAGGATCAGCCCGATAATCAAGGCACCGCCCAGCGCGAATGCAATCTTGTCGAGCGCGATGTAAACCGCTGAATAGAGCCCGGACTTGCCCTCTCCTGCAATGTCGCCAACCAGTGAGAAGCCGAGCATTGCCCAGCCCGAATTGCCGATCCCCAGCAGCAGCGCGAAGCCATATAGCAAAGGCAATCCGCCCCAGCTCGCCGCAGCCCAGCCGAGGTGTGCAGTTGCATGGATCAGAGCTGCGGCGACATAGGCGCGCCGCTTGCCAATGCGCGCAGCCAGCCTGACCCAGAATGGCTGCGCTATCACAATTCCCAGGCACGAAATCAGCACGACCGGACCGACGCGGTTCAGTGCATCGGCAATCCCGAGGTTGTAGGTGATGAAATACAGCAATCCGGCATAGGCCATGCCGGCTGCAATCAGCTGCAGCAGCGTGACCAGCGCCAGCACCGAAAAGCGGCGGTCTGCGAGCGCGACAAGCGCCATGCCCAAAGTGAGCTTCTCCTGCGGAGCGGCCTTGCTGCCGACAGCGCGCTCCGCCCGCCCTGCGCCCCACCAGCCGATCAGCAGCGAGACCGTGCAAAGCGCGGCGAGCATCAGTGCCATGGCGTGATAGCCCGGCCTTCCTCCTCCTGTTGCGGCGGCATAGGCGGGGGCAATCGCACCTGCGAACAGCACGCCAATCGCCGTGAAGGCAAGCCGCCATGCCATCAGCACGGTGCGCTGGTGGGGCGTGAGCAGCAGATCGCCGGCCACGGCCAGATAGGTCACTGAGAAGCTGGCAAAGGCCGCCATGTAAAGAGCGAAAGCCACTGCAACATAGGCTGCAATCGCTGTCTCGCTCCCGCCAGGCACATGGAACAAGGCGATCATCGCGACCGGGGCGGCCAAGGCACCGATCAGCAGCCAGTGCCGCCGGGCAAACCGGGCTTGCACCCGGTCTGACACGATGCCGACCGATACGTCAAAAACCACCCCGCCGATCAGCTTGGGCAGAAAAATCGCCGACCCGGCCAGCGCCGGGCTGACACCAAGCACGCTTGTCATGAAAAACAGCAACAGCAGCGACGGCACATCGCGGAACACCTGCCCGGCGATTTGCCCCGCTCCATAGGCGATCTGCGTGGGCAGGCTCAGCGCCGGTGCAGTGGTCTCGGCCAATTCCGTCTCCTCCGATTACTTTCGCTAGATCGGATCAGGTCCCTGGCGGCTTGGGCGGACCGCCGCGCTGCATGGCCCGGAACCAGGCTGGCAGCTCGGGAGCTGGCGGACTTGGCGGTCCTTCTGGACCGACCGGTGCGGGCTTTTGTCCGCGCGCATAATTTTCCAGACTGGAGAGCGAAACATCAGACCAGGCATCGGGCGCGGACATGTATTTGGGGTAGTGCTTTTCGGCATGGTCGAGCAGGCGGCGATCAATCTGGTTGATATCATCATAGGCTCCCATGAAGCACGCATAGGCACAGTGTCCGGCGGTCGGCCCCATCAGCATCCAGGGCAACCACGGGGTGGTGCGTGTCCAGGAGCCGTTGTATTCGACCGAAGTCTTCCGGGCGTTCTGCATGTCCCGCCAGTCAATCTGATAGAGGAAGGTCTCGGTCACCTGGTTGAACGGCGAGGCGCTTTCCCGAGGCCACTTCGCTGGTTGCAATGCGCTGGGATAGAACAGGTTGATATGGCTGAACCAGTTGAGCTGGTTGTTGTGCCGCTTGAAATCCAGGCTCATCGGAATTTTGGGCGGCTTGGCGCGGTTTAGCCCGCCGTATGACGGTGGCGAAGGCACGAAATCGGTGATGGTGTGATTGAAGGGATCATTGGCAACCGGCACCACCTTGACCCTCTCGTTGAGGTAGGGGTTGGTCCATTCCTCAAGGATCTCACCGCTCCTGAGATCGGTGTAGAAGCCGATCTCGCGCAGAACCTTCTTGTAGCCGCCGTCTTCCCCGTCATTGGGCAACAGTCGTGCGCAGGAAAAGCCAGTGAAGCCAACCAGATCGCGCAGCGCCTCGCCTGGCCGCACACCCTGGACGATGCCGGAATACCAACCATATTTGGTTGATTTCATGTCGGTGTTGGCGGCCAGCCGGGCCCAGGCCTCGCGGCATCCTCGCGGGGTTGACAGGTCTAGCAGCGGACCTTTCAGCGAGTTGACAACGCTGCCCGCACCGCTGCGCATGGCCGCTTTGGCCTGAGCGGCTGGAACTACACTGGAAGCCGCTGCCAGCATTGCTGACGATGACAGAAAATCGCGACGGTCCACAGTCATTCTCCTCATTCCGTTCAAAAATTATAGTCTATATGCGCGCGCCCACTGGACCAACGGAAATTTGACGCTAGTTTGATCGGCTGTCGGATATAGAAGGCATTCAGTCGGTCCCTAACGGACGAACTCTGACAGGCCGACTTTAGGGAACGCATTATGTCGATCGAAAAGGGGGTGCCGATCCGTGCGATCACGCGCGGCCTATCGGTCCTACAGGCGATCAACCGGGGCGGTTCGATCACCATGATGGATATCGCGCGCTCGTCACTCGTGCCCTATCCCACGGCTTGCAGGATCGTGCAGACGTTGCTGCATGAAGGTATGATTGAGCGTGAACCGACGCGCAAGCGATACCGGGCCACCGCGCTGGTCCAGAGCCTTGCCTCGGGGTATCAAGACGAAAACCAGTTGGTCGCGATTGCCAGCCCGCATATCAATGCGCTGTGCGACAAGCTGCTCTGGCCGATCTCGATCACCAGCCGGGTCGGAGCGCATATGATGGTGCGCGATTCGACGCACACCAGAACCTCGCTGACTCTCAATAACTACTACCCCGGCTTCACTCTCCCGATCATGGAGTGCTCCAGCGGCAAGGCTTACATGGCCTTCTGCAACGAGGACGAGCGCGATCACCTGCTCGAAGGTTTGCGGACAATTGAGGGCGCTGCAGAGCGCATGGCGATGCTGTTGCTCAGCAACGACAGCCTGTTGCGCGGCGTGCGGCGCAATGGATATGCGACTGCGTCGCGCAATGCCTATACCGCCAATCCCGGCAAGACCTCGTCGATTTCAGTTCCGCTGTTCCGGGGCGAAAAAGTGGCAGGTGCGATCGTCGTGGTCTTCTTTGCAGTGGCCATGCCGATGGAACAGGCGATCGAACAGTTTCTGGCACCCCTTAAGGCCACAGCCGATGCGATTTCCGCTGAGTTGGGCGCGATCGCCGAGGCGGCCTAGCGTTTTTCTGTTAAAGACGGCACCAGCCCACTCCCCCGCCCGGCCACCCAAGTCATTGTATAATATGGGTGGTCGGGCGGGGGAGAGGGCTGGTGCCGATCCGATGGTAATCGGAAAAACTCTAGCGCTGAAACGTCCAACCCATTTATGCGCAATACATCAGCCTGGAGCAGGGGTTGGTAAATGTGAATCACCCCACTCCAAACCCGCCTATCCTAAGCTTGTCGAAGGACTGCTTTTTCTTCAAGCAGTTGCGCGCCAGGCCCGAAGAAAAGGACAGCCGTTGACCTGCGGGTGCCTTCGGCTCGAAAAGCTCAGGGAAAGCGGGTCTGATTCAGATATTGCGCATCGTGCTGTAGCAGGAATGCCTCAACCACATTGGTCCAGGCTTCTGGCTGCTCATCGACAATATCGTGAGTTCCGCCTTTGAGTTCAGCAAAGGTAAAATCCGAACGCAGGGCATGGGCGCGCTGAGAGGCGGCGTAAAGATCTTCGCCGGTGTTGGTAAGGACCAGCGTCGGAGCTTTCACGGACATCAAGTCGGCGGCGAGATCATGCGCGAAGGCTGCCTCGAATCCCCAGAAATAAAATTCAGAATTGGCCAGCATCTCGGCAACATACCGGTGCATCGCATACAGGTGCGTCCAGCCCGGCGATGCGGCGATCCGCTGGTTCCACGCGGCGAGCAGATGGCTGCCGTCGGCCTGCGGCTTGAGCGGAGCAAAGCGGAACTGGGCGAAATGGGCGCGCTCTTCGGCTGAGAGCAGCGCAAGCCCGTTAAGCACCAGCCGGTCTACCAACTCCGGATAGCGCGCGGCAAAACTTGCAGCAATCGATGCCCCGGTGTGATGGCCCAGCACATGCGCGGCGCTCCAGCCTAGCGCATCGAGCACGGCTGGAATGCTGTCGGCATAGCCCGCGATGCCGACGGGCGCAGCTGGCCGGTCAGACTGGCCGAAGCCCGGCGTGTCCATCGCCACTGCTGCGAAGCCGCGATCCGCTAGCAGCGGCAGCACGGTCTCGAACTGCCCGCCACTCAGCGGCGACTGGTGCAACAGCAACAGCGGCACACCATCCCCCACCTGCCTCAAATGAATTTGGCCATGCGGACCATCGACATAAGCGCGACGGATAGCCACGCTAAAGCCCCAGGTTCCCCGGATTCAAAATCCCCTTGGGGTCAAGCTGGGCTTTCATTGCCTTGAGCAGGGCCCAGTGTGCCGGATTGTGATCGCGCGCAAACGGGTAAACCTTGCCGATTTGGAAGTGCACCCCGCCATGTTCATGCATCAGATCAAGCACCCGTGCCTTGATCCGCAACACCTCGGCCTCATTCGCTTCAGAGCGGGGATGGATGGGGAGGGTCTTGAGGTAATCGGCCTCGATCATCCGGGCATGGTAGGGGGTCTGCGCATCGGGCCAGTAGAAAGCGGGTTCATAGACGAAGGCGGTGGTGCCCACAGCCATGAACATGCCGCCGCAGACGATCCCGTGGCGAGCCATGACCGCACTCTCTTCAGCGAAAAGAGCCTGCAGCGCATGGTGGAATCGCACTGCCCGGTCATGTGCAAACTTGGCGTGGCACGGCAGCCAGCGCTCGCCTTTGGGACCGAGCGTATTGTGGAACGGGGCAAACGGCATGGCGCGAACCACTTCGGGGACAGAATTGGGGATTTCGCTGCCAAACGCACCGCATACTCGCTTGACCAGTGCGATGCGGCCATTGGCCTCGGCCTGATCGATCCCCTCGACGATGAAATGCCCGGCATAGCGGGCAGCGGCTATTTCCTTTTCGCCCGCCAAGGCCATTTTTGCGAGCTTGGCCGCGCCTTTCAGCAGTCCCGATTGCTTGACAATCTTGCCGGCAATTTCGACCTTGGCGGCAGTGTCAGCCTTGCCCAGCTGGCCTTGTTGCAGCACTTCGTTGAGCCCGAAATTCTCCTCGACCACGCCCTCCAGCGCAGCAGCGCGGAAGGCCGCGTGGAGGTCCTCGAAGCTGGTGAAGGCGAAGCTGGCCGTGGCGAAAGCGGGCGCGGCCTTGACCAGCGCCAGCGTGATCCGCGCCTTGACTCCCAGCACTCCGCAATCGCCAGTGAACAGACCAGTCAAATCAGGACCGTAGTGACGAAAAAATGCTGGGGCCTTGCTGGATAGGGCGCTGCCAGTGCGCAGCATCTCGCCGGTGCCGGTGATAACGTCGAATGACAGCGCCGCCTCGGCAGCGCAGCCTTGGCCGTGGCTGATCGCATTCATGGACATGCCGCCGCCGACATTGGCGAAGAGGCCCGAATAACTGCCCCAGAATTTCGACTTGAACCCGCGTGCCAGCACCGCTTCGCGCAGTTCAGCCCAGGTCACCCCGGCTTCGACGGTGACGGTGGCGCGCGTCTCGTCGATATCGATTTTCTTGAGCCGCGAGGTATCAACCGTAATCCCGCCGGGCGCTTTGTGGGCATAGGCATCGGTATAACTCGCCCCGCCGCCGCGCATCATCAGGGGCGTGCCGCTGTCATAAGCCTCGCGCACCACCGCTTGCAATTCATCCACCGATCCCGGCCGCACCACCACATCGGGCAAGATCCCGGCGCGGAATACGTCATGCGCGAAGAACAAGCGGTCGGCATCGCCAGTCAGAACGTTTTCAGGGCCAAGCTGCTGAGTGAGGGTTTGGATCAGGGTCATTCAAGTATCGTCCCGATAATTTTAACCCAACCCCGTCTATGCTGAGCTTGTCGAAGCACTGTTCTTTTCTTCGTGGGTTGCGCACAACGGCTTGAAGAAAAACGATCCTTCGACAAGCTCAGGACAGACGGGTTTGGGTTGGAGGTCAATTCAGATTTCACGGGTTCCGCTCTAATTCACCGCAATATCATCAAGCGCCTTGGTATAGCGCTCTTCGCTGTCCTCGCTCGCCAGTTCGGCGGCTTGTTTGCGGGCGAGGTAGAACAAGCGCGCAAGGAAATCTTGCCGCCGCAGTTCGCGCGCCTCAAGCGTTGCCTGATCGGGCTCATGGGCCTCGATATCAGCATCAAGCATCACCCCCTTTGCCGCAGCGACTTTCTCGACTGTATCGAGCCTGTCGCGCACTACGGTCAGCTCGCTAGCCAGCACCATGATCATCGACATCGCCTCGTCGAGCCCAGACGTGGCAAAGAATTGCGGGCGCTTGCCGCGCGCATTGCGTTCCAATTGTCTCATGTTGATTTTCTCGCAATCAGCACTTCCCAGCCGCCGCCCGGGGCATATTCGCCGGCGGTTAATTCACGGTCGGCGAGAGGCTCAGCTGCGTCTTCCGTATTGCTTTCAGCCGCCGCGGCAAATTCCATGATCGCCATGGGTGCGGTGTCGAAGCGGATGCTGTCCTGCGGAAAGCCAGCGTCGGCTGCCATGCGCAGCTGGTCCTTGTCGCGCATCGCCCCCCAGAAAGGTTCGTTGTTGTAATAGGTCTCGTTGTCGAGAATGAATTGGGTGAAAGGATCCATCAGGTCGAACGGCGGCAAATCAGCGTGGATCATCACCCCGCCTGGTTTGAGCAACCGATGGCACTCGCGAAAGATTCGCGGCATTGCCTGACCAGATGTCTCGTGCAGCAAGATGTGGCTGACGATCAGATCGAAGCTTTCGTCGGCAAAGCCGGTGTCCTCGGCATTGCGCTGGAGGAAGGCGACATCGTGTCCCAGCGCCTTCGCCCTTGCATGGGCATACCTTACGCAGGGCCCGCCCACATCGATGCCCGTAACGTTTGCGATTGGGAACAGCTCCTTGAACGGCACCGTCGAATGGCCAACAGTGCAGCCCATATCGAGGATCGCGGACGGTGCGAAATCGGGCATGCTTCGCTTGACGTAATTGCAGACCGACCGGCCCATATCGTCATTGTTAGGCCCCATATAGCCCATCGCATAGAGATAGACCCCCCGATCATACAGCGCGCCCTGGACGATGTCTTGCGCGTCCGCCTCGTTGGCATAGCCGCCTGGCATGCAGTGAATGTCTATCGCCGAGATATAGCGCGGAACCGGGAATGCGGGATCGGATTCGAGCGCTGCCGTATTGTTCGCCGAATGCTCGCGCGCCGCCTCCTCCAGTTCGGGCAGCTGGCGCTCGATCGAGCCGATCACCGACTCCCAGATCAATTCCTGCGCAATGCGATTGGTCGAGGCATAGTGCTGGAAATAGAGATCAGGGACCATTGCCTTGCGGATATCCCAGCGGTTGGCCGGCGGCTTGCCATGTTCCTTCTCGAAAGCACGCACGACGCGGTTTTGGTAAACCGGAGCCAGGCCGGGCAGCAGGCACTGTTGAACAAATTGCTTCAGACTCTTGGCGAATTCCTGGCGCGCGCATTCATCCTGGTTGGCGTGAGGCAGTGCGGCATGTTCAAACTGCTGGAAGGTGTTGACCATATCCATGGGTGAAGATCCCCTTTTTGCGATTCTTGTCATGGCTATCGGCGCGGCGGAGTGCAGACAAAGTTGGCGCGCTATCCGCCTGCCGGTCAACCACTGGCTCAATTGACCAGTTGGTCCCTTTGCAGTGCAATTTACTGCAAACCACAAGAGGAAAATACAATGGCAAGCCTGCCACTCGTACGCTTCGGACCGGCCACGCTGCAGAAGGGGGTGCGGCGCAAACATGCCTGGGGGTTGATGTATGCCTCTTTCGTGACGATTGGCCTTGCAACCGGCATCGCCGTGCTCACCCCCTATGTGCTGACAACCAATCTCGGCATACCCCAAGCTGCCCAAGGTACCGCTCTGGGCACGCTGGCGATTGCCCAGGAACTGGCGCTGCTGCTCGGTTTCGCGCTGTTCGGCGCATTGGCTGACAAATTCGGACGGCGGGTGGTCTATGCGATGGGCATGGTGCTGCTCGCGGTGGCCTATGGGGCCTATGCCTTTGGCGGCACCATGGCCGAACTGGTGTTTTTCCGCGTGCTCTATGCTTTCGGCATCGGCGCGGCGACCGGGATGTTCGCGACGATCATCTCGGACTATGCCGTGGAAAATGATCGCGGCAAATTGACGGCGCTGTGCGGGTTTCTCAATGGTCTTGGCGTCGTCGTCGTGGCGATCTTCCTCGGCAGGCTGCCGGCATACTTTGCTGCGCGCGGTGCCAGCCCGATGGCAGCTGGGCAGGATGCGCTGGCCATTGTCGCGGCTGTCGCCGGGATTTCGGCACTGGTGTTATGGCTGACGTTGAAGCCCGGCGTTCCTGCCTCGGTCGATGCCAAAAAGCCGATAGGAATGCTGCTCTCCGAAGGGATTGCCGCTGCGCGCGGCAATCGGCGGATTGCGATTTCCTATTGCGCGGCTTTCGTCGCGCGCGGCGATATCGCAATCGTTGGGCTGTTCGCCATCGCCTGGGGCAACCAGGCCGCGATTGCCGATGGCGTCTCCGCCGCAGAGGCTGCGAGCAAAGGCAATGTCCCATTCGTCATCGCCCAATCGACCGCGCTGCTCTGGCCCGCTGCCATCGCCGTGCCGCTCGATCACATGGCGCGCATGAAGGCGCTGGCGCTGTGCATGGCGCTGGGCATGCTGGGCTATTGCGCGCTGGTCATGGTTGACGATCCGCTGAAGCCGCTGGCGATCCCGTTTTTTGTTCTGCTCGGCGTCGGCCAGATCAGCGCCTTCCTTGGCGCGCAGACGATCATCGGCAAGGAAGCCCCCGAAGCCGTGCGCGCCTCGGTGATCGGCGTGTTCAACTTCTGCGGCGCGGCTGGCATTCTGGTGTTGACCGGGATCGGCGGACTATTGTTCGACCGGGTCGGGCCGTGGGCACCGTTCTTCCTGGTCGGCCTGCTTAACGGGGCCGTTGCACTGCTCGCCTGGCGCGAGCAGCGGTGCGAGACGGCTATCCTCTAATCCTTGATTTGGAGAGGAAAACCTCTCAAATATAGCGCATCGTAATCGAAATCGCAGTAGCGCTGCCGACCTGAATCACCGATCGTGCCCAGCGCGGGATGCCGCCGGGGTTGTTGGAAATTCCGACGCCTTCCTTGGGCATGCCGATGAAATTGGTCTTGAGTTGGCCGTTGCCATCCTCATCGTGCTGGACGCTGGCAACATAGCTGCCCGGGGCAAGATTGTTGAACCGCACGGTCATGGTCGTGCCGCTGATCCGCACGCTCTGACGGATCGCATTGCGCGATTTCTGGCACGTCGGGAATCCTTGGGTATCGCGAAATACACAGGCGATAAGCGCGCCATTGGTGTTGCGGATGCCGTTGACGGTGATCGTAAGCGATGCCGGTTCGCTTGCGCCTGCAATGGCAGGCAAGGCGGCGACAAGGGCGAGGGCTGCTAGTTTCTTGTTCATGGTATTGGGCCTTGCAAATTGTGGGTCATTGCACTGCGACTATGTTCGCATCGCTCGTCGATGGGGTTTGGATCACTCATGCTTGAGTCCGCGGATCACGGTGTTGGGAATGCGGCTGTTGTCCCATTCGCCAGGCTGGCCATATTTCGGCTTGGGGGTCGGGCCGAAGCGCAGCACCACCAGCTGCTTTGAGGGCACGATCCACATCGCCTGATTGCCGCTGCCGTCCCACAGGAACAGATCGTCGTCGGCGTATGGTTCGCTATGCAGCACGCCAATTGGCTGCGAGCGGGCGGGGAAGAAAGCGACGCGCCGTTGATAGGGCTTGCCCAGCCACATATGCAGCCCCCATTTGGGGTTGGCGGGCGAAGGCTTGAGCGTCTCAGCGACCCAGCCTTCGGCAAGAATGCGCTTGCCGTCCCACATCCCGTCGTTCGCCATCAGGATGCCCATGCGGATAAAGCTTTCGGCCGGCAGCATCATGCAACAGCCCGAATGGGCGAGGCCTCCCGGACGGTTGATATAGACCGTGCCCCCCTGCGCGCCGATTGGCTGGAGCAGCTCCTTGCCGACAAAACCGGCATAGCGCTGCCCCGTCGCCCGCTCGATGATGATCGCCAGCATGTCCGAGGTGATCATCGAATAGTCATATTCGCTGCCCGGTTTGTAGTCCGCCGTGGTCTGGTTGATCAGCAGGTCTTCGTGATGCTCGCCCAGATACTCGCGCATCGTCTGGCTCCACGGCCAATTGTTGGAATAGTCGAACCGCGAGATGCCGCTCGAGTTTTGCAGGAAGTCCCGGATCGTCGACTTTGCCTTTGGGGTACCCTTCCATTCGGTGATGAAGTCAGACACCGGCTGATCGACCGATTTGATGAAGCCCAGCTCAATCGCCCGGCCGATCGCCAACCCGCCAATCATCTTGCCCATGCTCTTGGACGCAATCAGGCGATTGCGGTCAAAACCCTGCCAATAGCTCGCCTCCTGCAACTTGCCGCCCTGCCATATGACAAAACCATAGCTGTCCTTCGATTGCGCATAATCGCGCGCGGATTTGAGCGCAGCGGGATCGACCGCCTGCTCCGCCGGTGTCGCCACGGCCAGAACAGAACCATCCGCTCCGGGCACCTTGTCGACCGGATCATACCATTCCGCCTGCTGCGATTGCCCGCGCGCCTGGCTGACGGCCATGCGGAAATAGCGGTCCATATAGCTCTTGTTGGCAAGATAGCCGATCAGACCGGCGACAATCAGCGCCAGCAGCAGCCAGCCGATCCATTTTAACAGGCGCTTGATCAGTCTCATACCGCCACTCCCGGTTTGGTCCGCTCCTTGGCCGCAACGATAAAGGCCGCGATCAGCGCCAACAGCATGATCGCAGCGCCCAGTCCGAAGGGCGAACGATGCCCAAAGGTTTGATAGATCGCGCCGGATACTGCCGGGCCGAACACGCGGCCCAGGCTCGATGCACCTTGGGTCAGCCCCATGACAATGCCGCGATCACCGTCGTTGGTCTGATCTGAGGTCAGCGTCTGGAAGGCAGGATTGAACAGGCCGAGTCCGACTGCCATCACCGCCAGCCCAGCGATCATCATGCCACTTGATCCGGCAATGGCCAGCAGTGCCAACCCGGCGGCGTGAAACGCGACCCCGCAGATTGCCATGGTCGCGCTGCCAAAGCGCCGCGCCAATGGCCCGGCACCGCCGCCTTGCAAGGCCGCAGAAATCAGCCCGACCCCGCCAAATGCCAAGCCGACGTTGGATGGGCCCCAGGCAAAATCGTCATGCGCGAAGAACGCCAGAGTGGTTTCCATCATCGCCGCCGAACCGATCACCAGCAATGTCAAAACCATCAGCGCGATCACCACGGGTTTGGCGCGCAGCAGGTCGGCCGCGCTAAATTCCGAGCGAGCCACCCGGGCCTGTGCCCGGCGCTCGCTGGTCAGGCTCTCGGGAAGGAGGAAGAAGGCGGCGAGTGCGGCCACTGCCGTGATCGCTGCCGAGGCATAGCCGACGATGGCGAAATCGGCGAGATCGGGCGTGTTGCCCGCAATCAGCCCGCCGAGGGCAGGGCCAAAAATGAAACCGAGGCCAAAGGCTGCACCAATCATGCCCATCGCCTTCGGGCGCTCCTCAGGCGTGGTGATGTCGCCCACGTAGGCAAAGGCGGCGGCAATATTGCCTGCCATCAGTCCACCAAAGCCGCGCGAAAAGCCCAGCATCCAGATGTCGCGGGAGTGGGCCATGATGACATAGGAGAGCAGTGCGCCGATCAGGCTGGCGATCAGGATCGGGCGGCGGCCATAGCGGTCAGACAGCTTGCCCCACAGCGGCGCGCCGACGAATTGGCCGAAAGAATAGGCTGCCATTGCCAGCGTCGTCTGGCCAGGGGTGGCATGCACCATATTGCCGAAGAACGGGAACACCGGCAGCACTACCCCGAAGCCGACGAGGTTGATGAAGACGATCAGGAACAATGTGGGAAGCTGTTTTCCCTGCGATGCGACCGGTGTCATGTGGAGTTTGCCCTATTCCGCCGCGACGGCCTGGGTGATGGATTCTCCCGGCAGCAGCGGCGCGGTCTTGAGCACGAAGTTGCGGCCCTGTTCCGCGCGCCGCGCGGGGCTGGGGATGACGACGGCGCGGCGGCCATCGATGTGACCCCGTAAGGCCTCGATATCGAGCGCCCAGCCCTTGCCGATCAGCTCGCGCCGCTTGAAACGGAAGGCGTTCATCAAACCATCGGACTTGACTGAAAGCTCATCGCGCAGATCAGTGGGAACCAACTCCGGGCAGATTTCCTCGACGATATGCGTGTCTTGCTCGAAGATCTTGATCGTGCGCTTGACGCTGTCGGCGTCGAACAGCTTCTGACGGAAGAAGGTGCGCGCCATAATCCATCGGGTCAGTGTGGTGTTCTCGTCGATCGGCGTGTTGACGTCGAAGATCACCATCCGCCAGCTTTGGGTCAGCCAGACATCGAGCCGCATCGTCGCGCCCGAAACGTGATAGCCGGGCTGGGCCTGAACCGGGGTGCGTTCCTTGCGGACGAAGCTCCAGATGCCCTTGGGGCGCGGCGGGATATAGGTAACTCTGGCCCGCGCCGACCATTCGTCCTGCTCCATC
>JANLOZ010000142.1:0-3093 GCA_031366845.1 Novosphingobium sp.
TGGTAAGGTGCGCCGCGATCCGATTTCACACGAGACCGCCAAAGCCCTGTTTGCCGAAAGACGCGAGTTGTCGGAAAAATAGTCGGATCAACGCTTCCTGAAGCGGAAGTACCAGACCTCGTGTTTATACACCGCGCGCGCTTTGGCCTCATAGCGGGTTTCGGGCCAGCCGCCGGGGCGGTTCTGGAACTGGCCGGGCTGATCGCACAGCCATTCGAACTGGTGCTTGTGGCGGCGCATCACCATCAGTGCATGGCGCAGATAGACCGCGTGATCGGTGCCGAAACGGAACTCGCCGCCGGGGCGCAGTTTCGCCGCGAACAGGTTTATCGGGCCATCGTTCATCATCCGCCGTTTGGCATGGCGCGCCTTGGGCCAGGGGTCGGGATGCAGCAAATAGAGGAACGACAGCGCGCCATCGGGAATCCGCGCCAGCACCGCGAGCGCATCGCCGTGGTGAATGCGGACATTGCCGAGCGGGCTGCTCGCGCCGTTATCACCGTCCACATGGGTCAGCGCCTGCGCCACGCCGTTGAGGAATGGTTCTGCGCCGATAAAGCCGTGATCGGGCAGCATATCGGCGCGGAAAGCCATATGTTCACCGCCGCCAAAGCCGATCTCGAAATGGAGGCTGCGCGAATCGCCGAACAGCACCTCGGAGGTTATCGCGCCGTCATCGGGCATGGCAATCCGGGGCAGCAGCCTATCGACCAAGCCCTGCTGCGCCACCCGCAAAGGCTTGCCCTTGGCGCGGCCATAAAGCCGGTTGAGCGTGAGCGGATCGCCGGGTTTGTGCGCGGTCATTGCTCGCTCCCCCCCGGGCGTTCCTCGCCCGACAGACAGTACTGGCGTTCCCGGCCCCACAAACAGTTCTGGAACGCTTCTGACGAATGCACTGCCACAGCCAGCGGCTGACGCTCGCCCGCGCGGGTGCGAAATGCCTCAAAGTTATCGATCACCGCGTGAATCGCGGCGGCGAGCTGGCCCACGTCGCCATCATCCACCGCCACGCCTGCGCCAACGCTATCGACCAGATCGCCGATCCACGTATCGCAGGTGTGGATCATCGGAATGCCTGCCGTTGCAGCTTCGACAGCCACGCCAGAAATCCGCGCGTAATAGGAGTCACGACGATAGGGCAGCAACATGCAGTCGGCGGCTTGAATTGCGGCGTCGTAGTCAGCACTGTCGAGCGATTGGCGGATAAATTCGACGCGCGGGTCATTCTCCAGCGCGGCGTCTGGCAGATAGGGCTGGCCTGCGCCGTCGCGGATCGGCTGGTTCCACTGGATCACGAACTTCACCGGGCGCGAAGTGCCTGCTGCGAGGCAGAGCTTGATCGCCGCCTGAATGAGATCGATCCCCTTGTCGAAGCGCGCCGGGCCGAGGCTGGAAAACACGATCGGCTCGCCCGGCTGCTTTTCAGGCTTTTTCCGGTCATCGAACGGCGCGATCCGGGGGCTGGGGAACAGTTCGGGGCTTATCCCGCACAGCATTTGATATTGGCGCGCCAGCCGCGTGCTGTCGGTGGCAAACACCACCTTGCCGCGCGTTATGGCGCCGGCGAAGCTTTGCATTCCCCACTTGAGCAGGGTCATCGAGCGGTCAAAAACCGGAATGTCTGATCCCGGGACAGAAGTGCCGGGGTTCATCCGGAAAAGCAGCACCATGCGGCCAATCTTGCTGCCATGCAGCGCCATCAGCAAGCGCCAGCCCCAAATGTGATGCAGCCACACCGTCGGCGCGAACAGGCAATCGATCGGCCCGCGCTCGCGCACGATGCGGCGCATCGTGCGATAGACCAGCCAGTTGTGCCGCACCACGCCGATCAGGCTTTGCAGCGCATTGGCGCGGCCATAGACATTGTCCCAGTTGCTGCGCGCGAAGGCGGGAATAGCGCCTATTTCCCGGGCAATTTCTGGCTCAACCGCGGCGTGGACCACCGCGATGGCATCCACCCCTTCCGCGCGGTTCAGCTCGACAACCGCGCGGACATATTCGTACCAGTGGCCGACCTGGCCCTTGAGCACCTCTTCAACAACGAGCAGCCGTTTGGGCCGCATTGCGACGTTTTCAACCATGGGCTGACCCGATGCCCCAAAGCCTGGCCATAAACGCAGCCGGAGAATGGACTTGCCGCGCCACGACGCTGCGCGCCGCCGCCTGATCGCGGTAGTCCTGATAATGATCAACGATCTGCTGAATGGCGCAAACCAGCCCCGCAACATCACCATCATCGATAGCCACCCCGCTGCCGCAACTTTCCACCAGATCGGCATTCCAGGTATCGCGCGTGTAGACCATCGGAATTCCAGCCGTCGCGGCTTCGATAGCCACGCCGGAACTGCGCATGGTATAGGCAGCGTGGCGATAGGGGAGCAGCATGCAATCGGTCGCCCCGGTTGCCGCCGCATAGTCTGCGCTGGACAAAGACTGGTTGAGAAATTCAACGCGCGGATCGGTCAGCAGTTCGGGGTCGGGTGCATAGGCATTGCCCGCCGGATCGCGGATCGCCGTGTTCCACTGGATGACGAATTTCACCGGGCGGCTGAAGCTCTGGGCCAGGCATGCCTTGATAGCTGCCTGCAGCAGATCGATGCCTTTTTCAAACCGCGGCGGGCCCAGGCTCGAAAATATGATGGCATCACCGGGCTTTTTTTCCGGCCTGGCCTCACCCGCCATCGGCGCGATTAGCGGGCTTGGAAAGACCACGGGTTCAGTGCCGCACAGGCTTTGATAAAGGCTGGTGAGGCGCGAATTGTCTGTGGCGAAAACGACCTTGCCGCGCTTGATGGGCCCTGAAAAACTGCGGATTGCCCATGCGATGATCGCCATTGACCGGGCAAACACCGGTGGCGTGGTGATCGGCAGATGCGTTCCCGGCACCATCCAGAACAGCAGCACGAGGCGTCCGATCCTCCTGCCATGAATCGCCATCAACAGCCGCCAACCCCAGACATGATGCAGCCACACCGTCGGCACGAATAGGCAATCTACCGGGCCGTGCTCGCGCAGGATCCGGCTCATGGTGCGATAGACCAGCCAGTTGTGCCGGACCATGCCAGCAAGGCTGCGCCAACGGCCCGGACCATC
>JANLOZ010000147.1:0-60273 GCA_031366845.1 Novosphingobium sp.
CCCGCCAGGCCACCCCTAGGATATCCTGTCGGGTGGCCGGGCGGGGGAGCGGGCCGGTGCCGCATCTGTTTCATTATAACTGAAACAGAATCTAGGCCTTCAGGATCACCGATCCGCCATTGGCACCGAGTCCCAGCACCGCTGACATGCCGACGCGGGCGCCTGGCACCTGGTGCCCTTCGGCTTGCCCGCGAAGCTGCCAGGTGAGTTCGCAGATTTGCAGCACGGCCTGGGCGGTAGTGGCCTCTCCGAACGAGAGGAAGCCGCCGCTAGGGTTGATCGCCAGTTCGCCGTTGATCGCGAGCTTGCCCTGCTCAAGCATCCAGTCGCCCTTGCCAGGTTCGTAGAAGCCGAATTGCTCGGGCCAGGCGAGAATATGCCAGGCGGTATTGTCGGCCATTTCGAGCACATTGACATCCTCCGGACCAATTCCGGCCATGGCACAGGCGCGGGCCACTGCCGTGGCCACTTCACTGGTATGGGCTACACCCGGGCGAACCGTGCTCGAAACCGTTGGCACGCGGCGTGCCGGATCGCCGAACTGGCCGGTCGCGGCGGCGCAACCCGCCACTTCAACCAATTTGTTACCGGCTCGCTTGGCGTATGCTTCGCTGGCCAAAATCACGGCCGCGGCGCCGTCGCTGACCGCGCAGATTTCGAACAGGTGCAGCGGATCGGAAACCATCGGCGAGGCGAGCACCTCTTCAACGCTGGTTTCGCTCCGGAAGCGGGCGTTACGATTCCCTGCGCCATTGCGGCGCATCAGCACCGTTGCTTTCGCTAGCGTTTCTTCGGTCGTGCCGAATTCGTGCATCCGTCGGCGCGCCTCGATCCCCCAGTATGCAGGGTTTGTCGCACCCATGGCCACCCAGCGCAGATAATTGCTGTCGGTTATGTCGTCCTGGCTGCCCGGAGGCCGGGGGATGAAGCCTTTGGGCATCCGTTCGGCACCCACCGCGCAGACCACATCGTGTTGCCCACTGGCGATCATTGCATAAGCGGTTTGAAATGCGATCGCACCGGCGGCGCAGGCACCGCCGACGTTGACGCAAGTCATGCCCTGTTCCGCCACAGCCTGGACGATCTCGTTGGCGTGCAGGCCCCAGCCCATGCCGCCCTCGAAGCGCGAGCTGGCGGCGACCAGACCCTGCAGGTCCGGCCACGAAAGCGCTGCGTCCTTGAGCGCAGCAGTGATCGCTTCGAGCGCCAGCTGAAGCTGCGGCTTGGCGGGCCATTTGCCCCAGGGATGCGCCCCGGCACCCGCCACATAGACTGGCCGGGTCATAGCGCGTCTCCGGTTTCGGCGGGGCCAGAAGCGGCGGGCGCGAACTTGTAGGTTGCCACCGCGCCGCGCGTCGTATCGTTATAGAGCGTTTCAACCACCATTCGCAGCGGCATGCCGATCCGGATCGCGTCAAACTGAAGGCCGGTGAGCATGCCCATAACTTCCACGCCCGCTCCCAGATCGATCAGACCGATTGCATAGGGTTCCCAGTTATCCATCCTGAACAGCGGCGGCGGCTGGTAACGCTGGATAGTATAGCTGATCAGCGAGCCGCGGT
This sequence comes from Novosphingobium sp., assembly GCA_031366845.1. Classification (GTDB taxonomy): domain Bacteria; phylum Pseudomonadota; class Alphaproteobacteria; order Sphingomonadales; family Sphingomonadaceae; genus Novosphingobium. The sequence goes on from JANLOZ010000147.1 coordinate 1,563, forward strand.
TCGGCAGCAGCGCAGGCTCAATGCGCTTTTCGGCGCAGCGAGGATTGCGGCAACTGAGTGCCACGGGGAAGTAAATCGTAGCGCAGCTCGCGCAGCGTGATCCGATCAGATGCGGTCCGTCCGACTGGACTTCGAATAGGCCCTCGGCAACCGCTGCCGAAGCGCCTTGTGCGCCATTCATAAAGAAAGGATATCCCGCGTCTCGCGGAAATAAAGCGTGCCATTCGTCGTATCGGTGACGGTTACCTCATGCCGCACATAGCGGCGACCGCGCTTTTCATATTTGTCGCTGGCCCGGGTGGTGATGCGGACCGTCGCCCCCACCGGAATCGGTTCGAGCACTTCGGAATCGTGATAGGTATGGATCGAGCCGATGGCGAAAGGCTTGGTGTGATCGAACTGCACCGACAGCACGAAATGCGAAACCAGCAGCGGCGGCACGATTGCTCCGCCGAACGGCGATTCCCCCGGGATGTTCCAGGTGTTCATCTTCCACCCTTCAAACCACGGGTTAAAGTCCTCGACCGCATCGGCATAGAGGATCACCAGTTCGGGCGTGATGTGCAGGTCACGCGATAGCTCATCGCCGATCTCGACCATATCCCAATAGGTCTGCGATTCCTGTTCCAGCCCTTTGATGAAAGCGCGCGTTTGAGCGGTTTGGATGGCGCTCTGCGGACGGAGGCTATCAGGGGTCATCGAGACGTTTCCTGTGATATGAGGGCAAGCTGCTGGCCGTCAGACATCGACGTCGACTTCGACCCATCCGACTGTCTTCTTTTCGCCGGCCTCGTTGTCGCACCAGATATCGACGGTGAAGCGATAGCCATTGCCCTTGGGCGCCTTCTCGCGAACCACGCCGTGGGTGGTGATCACTTCGCCCGCAAGCGTCGATGCGACATATTTGCAGACCACGCGGGCATTGCGGAACATCTGCGCGCCAAAATGATTGACGCACATTTCTGCCAGATAGGCGGACGACATTTCACCGGTCTGGATCGGCGCATGCAGCCCGGTGGCAGCGGCGTATTCGGGATCCCAGTGGTTTGGGTTGAACCGGCCCCACAGCCGCGATCCCATCAGCTGGATCGCCGCCTTCTTCTTGATCGGCTGCAGTTCGAATCCAACCGGTGTGTCCCTTGTAACCAGGGGATATGCCTCGGCAAAAGCTGTATTGCTCATCATCGTTTCCTGATTAGGTCCGTGGAGCCGCTCATGAGGTTGATTGCATGGCGGTGGTCAGCATGAAGCCTTCGTATCCCTTTGCCGCTGTTTCCTCCAGGATACGGCGATAGCCGCGAACACCGCCGGAATAGGGCATGAAAACCCTTGGCTTGCCTGGCATTTCCGCACCGAGATAATAGGACGGGGTCTTCAGGTAGAGCGTCTCCTGAGCGCGTTCATTGACATGCGCGACCCAGTCACGCTCCGCTTCGGCAGTTACCTCGATCTCGGCGATACTGCGGCTGCGCGCAAACGCGAAGAGCCCTGCCAGCCAGTCGATCTGCTCCTCTGACGACAAGAGTACATTGCTGAGCAGAGAGGGACTGCCCGGACCAACTATAACAAACATGTTCGGAAAGCCGCGAACGCCTAGCCCGAGGTAGCTGGTAGGGCCCGCCGACCACTTTTCGCGAAGCGTCAGTCCGCCGCGCCCGGTGATTTCCGGTTTGAGCAATGAACCGGTGAATGCATCGAATCCGGTTGCGTAGATAATAACATCGAGCGGGATTTCGGCAGCAGAGGTCCGAATGCCTTGCGGCGTGATCTCTTCGATCGGTGTCTCGCTGATGTCGACCAGATCGACATTGGCGCGGTTGAATGTGGCGAAATATCCGCTGTCCACCGAAGGACGCCGGGTACCGAACGGAAAGCCCTTCGGTGTCAGCTTCTCACGCAACACCGGATCGTTCACTTGCTCGGCGATTTTGGCCCGGATGAATTCGGAGGCGGTGTCGTTCGAGCGCTGGTCAAGTAGAATGTCCTTGAAAGTCAGCGCGAAGCCGAAGCCGAGCCGGTTCCACGCTGCCTCGAACGCGGCGTGACGCTCTTCCTCGGGGACTTCGATAGCCGACCGGGTGTCCGGCACGAAGCCGAGGCCGCTGGGTGAATTGCGTGCTGCTTCGCGCCGTTCGGCATAGCTTGCCTTGACGGCACCGTCTTCCTCGTCGGACACCGGGACATTGGCTGCGGGAATCGAGAAATTGGCTGTCCGTTGAAACACCGACAGATGCGATGCGACCCCGGCGATCACCGGAGTCATCTGAACGCCGGATGATCCCGTCCCGATGATCGCGACGCGCTTGCCAACCAGCTCGACATCGTCTTGCGGCCACCGCGCGCTATAGATGATGCGCCCGCCGAATGTTTCCTGCCCGGGATAAGTGGTATCCTTGGGCGCTGACAGCTGCCCCATCGCCAGGATGAGCTTGCCGGCCTGCCAGCGCCGCCCGTCTTCAGTCTCGACCTCCCACAGCGCGCGCGTCTCGTCATAATTGGCGCGCGAAACGTGCGCGCCAAACGCAATATCGCGGCGTAGGTCGAAACGATCAGCGACGTGGTTGATATAGCGCAACACCTCGGGCTGGGTTGCGTATCTTTCGCTCCAGCGCCATTCCTGCTCAAGTTCGGGCGAGAACCGGTAGGAATAGTCGAAGCTTTCCACATCGCAGCGCGCGCCTGGATAACGGTTGAAATGCCACACCCCGCCAACATCGTCGGCTGCTTCCAGCACGCAGACCGACATTCCTGTCGACCGCAGCGTGTGGAGCGCGCGAAGGCCGGCAAGACCGGCACCGATCACAACAGCATCAACTTGCGCAGCCATAGAGCCCCTATCCAAACCTCCTGCGATGTGTCACACGCGCCGCCAATCGTCAACGCCATCGTGGAATTATTGCCCGCATGACCGAGCATTTTGAACCGCCGCCGCGCAAAATTGCTATCGTCACCGGCGCTGCACGGGGAATTGGGGCAGCAATTGCGCGCCGTCTGGCGCAAGACGGGCATGACGTTGCGGTGATGGACCTGAAGCGTGAGGCCTGCAGCGACACCGTTGCTGCCATTGAGGGCATGGGTCGGCGTAGTGTTGCGGTCGCGGCCGACGTATCGGATGAAGCGGCGGTGCGGCGCGGCGTCGCCGAGGTTGTCGAGGCTTTGGGTGCACCCACGGTGCTGGTCAACAATGCCGGGATCATTCGCGATCGAACACTGGCAAAGCTCTCGTTCGACGATTGGGAGACCGTCATCAACGTTAACCTGCGGTCGGTCTTTCTGATGTGCCGCGAGGTTCAGGGTTTTATGCGCGAGGCGCACTGGGGCCGGATCATCAACCTCTCCAGCATCGCTGCACTCGGGGCATTCGGCGAGGCCAACTATGCCGCCGCGAAGGCCGGGATACAGGGCCTCACCAAGACGATAGCCATCGAACTGGGCCGGTACGGTGTGACGGCCAACGTCGTCGCCCCCGGGTTTGTGGTTACCGACATGACCCGCGAGGTGGCAGCAAGGATGAACGTGACGATCGAAGCGATGACCGATGAGATGATCCAGTCGATCCACGTTGGCCGACCGGGCGAGCCTGACGATGTGGCCAACGCCGTGGCCTTCTTTGCTGATGTCCGCTCCAGCTTCGTGACCGGACAAGTTCTCTACGTCGCCGGTGCACCGCGCGGGTGAGGGCTCACACGTCACCTGTTGCATTTTGCCCACAGGTCAGGATAAATCCACACCAGCGTTGAAAAGATCAACGGAAGTGTTGACATGGCGATTTGCCACTTTAAGTTCGCCGATCAAATAAAGCCTGCAGGCATTCCATGGGAGGAAGCTACATGACAATTCGGAAAACTGTTCTGCGCACAGCACTGATCGCTGCGCTTGCATGCGGCACCAGCGGTGTTGCGTTGGCGCAATCCGCTGCCAGTCCGGCACCACAAGCCGATCAGAAGGAAGGCCTTGGCGACATCATCGTTACCGCGACCAAGCGCGCCGAAAATCTGCAGGACGTTCCGGTCTCTATCTCGGCAATCGGCCAGGAGCAGCTCGCCTCGCGCGGTGTCACCACGTCGAATGATCTGGGTTCGGTCGTGCCGAACCTGCAGGTTAGCTCGCAATACGGCGATACCTCGCCGAATTTCTCCTTGCGCGGCGTTGGCGTGACCAATGAATTCACCGCCAACACGGCTTCACCGATCGGCATCTATGTCGACGAAGTTAACCAGACCTTCCGCTATACGCACGGTCTGTCGCTTTTTGACCTTGATCGTGTCGAGGTTCTGCGTGGGCCGCAGGGCACGCTGTTTGGCCGCAACACAACCGGTGGTGCGATCAACATCATCACGCGCCAGCCCAAGCTTGAAGGGGCCAACGGCTATGTCAAAGTCGGTTATGGCAATTACAACCGATTCACCGGGCAAGGCGCGGTTGAATTCACGCCGGTCGAAGACCAGGTCGGGCTGCGACTTGCCTTCAACTATGGCAAGGGCGATGGTTATTTCAAGGATCCTCAGCCGAGAAGAAATGGGATTACCTATGGGTCACTCGACACTATCGGGCTGCGCGGCATCCTTCGCATAAAGCCTAGTGACAAGCTGAATATTTCGATCAAGGGTTTCTATAACAAGGACAATCCGGTTGGCTATCCGGAACACTATATCGGCCTGGTCGGCAGGAATCCCACCACTGGCGCTGGCGGCACCGATTTCTTTGGCAGCACCCGCAATGGCCAAACATTGCCGGGCGGCGGGGTTTGCTGCACCTATGATCAAGTCGCGACGGACAAGGGTGGTAAGTTCCTGACCAAAGCCTATGGCGGCTCGCTGACCGTCAATTATGAAATCAATGACAATTTGTCGCTCACTTCAGTAACCGGTTACACGAAATCCACATATAACCTGGATATCGATAACGATGGCACGCCGCAAGATGTCTACTTCATCTTCTATCGGTCGAAGGGCAAAGATTTCAGCCAGGACTTCCGGATCAATTATACCAGCGATAAGGTCAAAGCTTTGCTCGGTGTTTTCTACGGTAACGACAGTCTCGATACCAATAATTACATTCTGGCCTATAATGTTCTACCGGACGCGCCTGCTGGTATAAACCCGGCACTCTGGGCTCCAGGCGTCTCCAACTCCTTCAACGTGCGGTATGGCTTCATCCAGAAGCGCAAGACCTTTGCGGTTTATGGCGAAGGGACGGTCAATATCACGCCGCAACTGGAATTGACTGCCGGCCTTCGTTACACGAGGGACAAGTTGCAGTATGTGAACGGTTATTCATTCCCGATTACCGACTTTCCGGGCGTAGACCTCTTCAATTTGTACCAGAACTTAAATCTTACGAACGAATACGGGAACTGGTCGGGCCGTGCGATCCTGAACTATGCGTGGTCGGAAGATATCAAAACCTATGTCAGCTTCAGCCGCGGTTATCGCTCTGGCAGCTACAACGGCTTTGGGTTTGTTACGCCTGCTTCGGTGTATTTTGTTAAGCCGGAAAGGCTCGACTCTTTGGAATTCGGCTTCAAGTCCCGCTTCGCCAATAATCGGATCCAGCTGAACGGTGCTGCTTTTCACTATGACTACAAGAACCAGCAGGTCAGTGAAGTCAGGGGGGGGCTTGCCTTCCCGCAGAACGTCAACGCCAGGGTGAATGGTGCCGAGCTTGAAATGCTCGCCAAGCCGGTTTCAGCTCTGACGCTGCGCGGTTCGATCGGTTACCTGGATACGAAATACACGAGTGACAACCCCTGTTTGAGCCCAACTGGCGTAGCATCAGCCGCCTGTGGTCCCGGCGGCGGCGTGTCGATCGTGGGCAACGAAGTGCCGTTCGCTTCCAAATGGACACTCAGCTTCGGCGGTGATGCAACGTTGGGCCGGGTTGCCGGTGGCGACATCGTGTTAAGCGCCGAAGTCGCTTACAAGAGCAGATTCTGGTTTGATTTTTTCAATGACAAAACCCGCCCACCGGCGATCGTCAACAACGGTGTGGGTGGCGTCACGCAGCTCTATCCCGGCGGCAAGACAGACCTCGTCGGATCGAAGGGCTACGCCCTGATCAACGCGGGCCTCGCCTGGAACAGCGACAATATCCAGATCCGGGTCTGGGGCAAGAATATCACCAACAAGCAGTATTATCCCTTCGGTTATGACACTGCCGGTGCTTTTGGAACTGTTCTGCTGACACCAGGCACTCCGCGCACCTATGGTGTTGAAGCAACCTTCAAGTTCTAAGCTGACAGTTTCAGCTTGGCGAAACGCCTATCGCGCCAGCATCGACCAATTAGGTGGATGCTGGCGCTTTGCGTTTGGCGGGGATGTGAGGATAGAGCGACGAACGTGGAATTTGAGCTACTTGCCCCTCTCCCCGGCGGGGAGAGGATACGAAGGCTTGGCAGCTTGCTGCCTAGCCGCAGTTGGAGTGGGGGTTCCGCCCTCCCGGCGTCGAGCCCCCACTGCCAGCTTCGCTAGCCCATGAAGGGGCAAGCTGCGCTACCTCTCCCCACCGGGGAGAGGAGAAGTGGTTCGAAATTGCGGCATCCTGTGCTGCCTGCGGCAAAAATTCCACGATAGTGTTGACCAGTCATGCAAGCGCCCCTAGCTTGCTTCTGCAGGCCGCTTGCCGCGACTCGCCTGCTGCCTGGAGCGTTTCATGATTGACGGGCTTTTCGTGCTTGATGCGGTTGCGCATGCTTACAATCATCTCCCCAGCAATTGGGAAGATCCGATGCTGGGCGATGCGATGGTCGAACTTGCCTATGCACTCGCCGCCGATCCGCCCGATCCGCAGTATGCGATGAGCCGCAGCGATTACCTGCGCAACTGGTCTGTTACCGATACCGCCAATCTGCTGTTTGGCGAAAGCCAGACCGACATTGCCGTGTACCACCCACTGGCGATTTCGTCGTTCAAGGATGGCTATTCGTCGGTCGCCAAGGCGGTCGAAGCGACGACGAAATATCCTTCGCGCTTTATCGGCGCCTATGTCTGTGTCGATCCGCTGAAGGGCGCTGAGGCGATCCGGGCGATGGATGAACAGGTCGAGCTTTACAGGCCGCTGGGCCTCAAGCTTTACCCGACCAGTTGGGATGGCACCGGGCCGGTATCCTGGCGGATGGATGATCCGAAACTGATCTATCCGCTTTATGAACACGCCGCCAAACTCGGGCTCAAACATGTCGCAGTCCACAAGGCCGTGCCGATCGGACCGTTCGCGGTGGGCGATGCCTACAACCCCAGCGATCTCGAAAATGCCGCAACGGACTTTCCCGATTTGACCTTCGAGATCGTCCATGGCGGCCTCGCATTCCTTGAGGAAACCGCCTGGCTGCTGGGTCGCTTTGGCAACATCTATATCAATATGGAAATCCAGAACATCATCGCCGAACGGCGGCCGCGCGCCTTTGCCCAAATCCTGCTCGGACTGTGCAAGGTTGGCGGAACCGGCATGCTCGACCGGCTGTTCTGGGGATCGGGCGGCACGCTGCATCACCCGCAGCCCGGCCTTGAAGCCTTCGCCAAGTTTGAATTCCCCGAGGACCTGCTCGAAAATGCCGGGCTGTTCATGCCGATGAAGCAGATCACCCGTGAGAATAAGGCGAACATGCTGGCCGGCACTTTCGCCAAGCTGCACGGCATCGATCTTGACGCGTGCAAGCGCGCGATTGCTGATGATGAATTCAGCCGGCCCGAGGGCACGGCGCTGCCAGCGCCTTATTCAACCATCTCGATGGGGGCCGGGCTCGTCCATGCCTGACACCATGACTGATCGGCGCGCCGCAATCATCGCCGAACTGGACGAGATCAAGGATCCGTGCAGCGTGGCCAGCGGCGTGCCGATGGGTCTGGCGGAGCTAGGCCTGATTGATACGATCGAGATAACGCCCGGCGGTGACGTTGCGATACGCCTGCGCCTGACCTCGCCGTTTTGCCACATGATCGGCTTTTTCAAGACCGAGGTGCAGCGCCGGGTGATGGCCCTTCCGGGGATCGCTAGCGTGTCGCTCAGCGCCGATAACGGGCTCGACTGGTCGCCGGACCGGATTGCACCAGCGGCGCAGGCGCGGCGCGCTGCCCAACTGCAAAAAATGCACGCCGCCTGACCTGAAGGATACGATGATGAGTGGACGATTGGCCGGAAAAGTCGCCGTGGTAACTGGCGCAGGCTCGGGCATGGGCAGGGCGATGGTCCGGCAATTCTGCTTGCAGGGAGCGAAAGTCATCGCGGCCGATGTTTCGGGAAAGCAAGACGATCTACCTGCGGAATTGGGTGCTGCCTGTCTCGCCACCCATGCCGATGTATCGAAGAGCGCCGATGTCCAGGCGATGCTCAATCTTGCCGCGGAACACTTCGGTCGGCTCGATGTGCTGTGCAACAATGCCGGCATCAATGGCCAGATTGCACCGACTGCCGAACAGGACGAGGATGCATTCGACCAGGTGATTGCAGTCAATCTGCGCGGCGTTTTCCTCGGCATGAAATATGCGATCCCACTGATGCTTCGGACCGGCGGCGGGTCGATCGTCAACACTTCGTCGATGGCTTCATTGGTCGCCTTTACCGGAATGCCGGGATACTGTGCGTCCAAGGGCGGCGTTTCAATGCTGACCAAATTGACCGCCGCCGAATATGCCTCGCAAGGCATCCGCGTGAATGCCATTCTGCCGGGCGCCATTGACACCGGCATGACCAAAGCCTTACCCAAGGAATATCTCGAAGGTGCTGTTGCCGCGACGCTGATGGGCCGCATCGGCACGCCCGACGAAATCGCCCATCTGGCGGTGTTTCTGGCGAGCGACGAGAGCTCGTTCATCACCGGCACGCTGACTCCGGTCGATGGTGGCTATACGCTTGTCTGATTGGCGGGCTGCCAATCAGACCATGTGTCCCGCTGCGAGCACCAATGCAATTCCCGCAATCCACACGCGGTAGAGCGTCCGCCAGTGCGGCAGGGCATGGCCCACCTCCATGAAGCGGCTTGCAACCATCTGACCCTTTGTCGCGGCGATCGCAAAAATGCCAACAACAGCGATCCGGTGACTGACCAGGCCTTCAGCCGCTGCGAACGAGACCAGCGTCAGCGCGACCAGTCCAAGCCAGGTCAGGCTCAATTTGCGGCCAACCGGGGTCATGGCAGGCCTGCCAGGTACAGCAGCGGAAACAGGAACAGCCACAACAGATCGACGAAATGCCAGAACAGGCCGGTGTTTTCGAGCTTTGCCAGATAGGCGGGCCGGTCTGCTTCGGCCCCGGCACGCGCCAGGCAATGGGCGATGAATACCATTCCGGCCAGAACATGCAGGAAGTGAATCATCGTCAGCAGGAAATAGAACGAGTAGAATGAGTTGGTCACCGGGGTGATCCCGGCAGCGAACTTACCGGCATATTCGGTCAGCTTGCTCACTGCGAACGCGGCCCCGCAGGCGAGCGTCAGCACCAGCCGGCGTTTGACCAGAACAGACTTCCCCATTCTGGTCGCGGCCACTGCTTCGGCCATGAACAGCGAACTGGTGAGCAGAACGAGCGCATTCACCAGTCCGAAGTTCGGATCGAGGTGCGCTTGCGATGCGGCGAACACGCCGGGTAACCGCAAGCGTTCGGACAGGTAGACGATAAAGAACAACGAAAAGACGATCATGTCGATGAACACGAAAGTCCACAGACCGTCCGTGCCGGGCGGCTTGGGGACGCTGCTCGACCGCCGGTCCGAATTCATAGCCACTCCCTGTCGCGCGATCGGGCGGCTCCTCCTTTTGGAAGAACCGCCCGCAATTCGCTGCTCTGCTTCTGGTCTAGGCCGTCACAGCCCTTCCGGCAGCGCGCGCCTGTTCTTCAGGTGCCTTGTAGACATGCTTGAGCACGAAGAAGTTATAGACGCCGAAGTAGGCGAAAATCCACGTGTTGAAGATCAGCCAGAAATTCCACAGACCTGGAACCGTGAATGGCCCATCAGTAACAAACGGCATGAACACCAGCGCGACGAAGCTTACCCCCACGGCGATTGCGGTCCATCCTGCCCAGGCTGGAAACATCGTCTGCTTTTTGTTGAGGATCGTAAACAGCCCCATCGCGACCATTTGCATCGTAGTGATCATGTAGGTGCAATCGAAGATGAACCAGGTGAAGGTGTGGACCATCTTGATCGTTTCGGGCGGGACCGTATGGACCAGCACCGAGCAGGCCGCCCACATCGCCGAGCAGAAGGCGAAGAGCCAGCCGGTAAGGATGCCGCCGGTCAGTTCCATCATGCTCAGAACGCCAAAACTGCCGTTCTCTTCGCGCATCAACTTGGCCAGCAATATCGACCACAGCGTATAGAACATCCCGAACGTCGCCGCGCCAATCATGCCGGGGCCGATACTGGGGTATTTGCCATAATATTCGGAGACGAGTTGGTCGGGAGTCATAGCCATCATGTTGGGCGGCGGGATATTGTGGCCCATCACTGCCCAGCCGATGATCATCGTGACAATGAAAATCGGCCCGCACCAAGCCAGCCCGCGCTCAATGGCCCGAGTCGCTGATTCTTCCATATTCCCCTCCTCGCTTGCAAAAACGGTTTGTCAGGCAGTTACCAGCCGCGATTTTTCCGGCAGGCTCACGCGCGGTGCAACTTCCTTGGCGCAGAGTTCCAACGAATAGAACCACTCACCCGGATCGTCGTAATAGTCGTGCGATTCGATTTGCAGCGTGCCCCAGCCGCCGCATTGCTCGAACAGGTGGTTGAGCTTTTCGACTACAGTATCGGGCGAGCCGACAATGAAGACCTTGTCGACCAGGAATTCAAGATCGGCCTTCAGCGGATCGATGCCATGATCCTTGGCAAACCCGTCCATCATGCCAAAGCGCTTCCAGATCGGGATCAAATAGCGGTTGAAGCAATAGCCGACCGGGCCTTCCATCACCCGGCGTTTGGCCTCGGCATCGGTATCGGCGCAGAAGATTGTGTGCGACACAGCGTGGCGCTGGCGGTCGGGCGTGAAGCCCGCCTTGATGTTGGCCTCGGAATAAATTTCCCAGTGGCGCTTCAGGGCATCGAGGCCTGAATAGATCGACACCGGCTTGAAGTTTCGCTCACCGGCGAGCTTCATCGAGGGCGAATTGGCGCTGAAGCCAGTGACGGCGAATTCCGGGAATGCACCGCCCCAGGGTGCATAGTTGGCCAGCTTGTGCTGCTCATCTTCCTCGGTGACGGCCGGCTCTTCCTGCGGGTAACCGGCATCCCAGTATTTGCCCTCAAAGAAGAACGGCTCGCGCTTCCAGATCCTTTCCATGATCGACAGCGATTCGCGCACCATGTCGTTGAGGTGTTCGGTATTTTGATCTTCTTCCTTGATGCCGTGCATATAGGAGGCGAGCGGATAGGCACCCGCGCCGATCCCCATGAAGTAGCGGCCTTCGAGGATCTGCGACAGCCAGCCAACCGTCATCGCCAGCTTGGTCGGATTATGATGCGGCAGAATGTGCGCCATCGGCGCGAACTTGATCCGCTCGGTCTGCAGGGCAGCAGCGGCCATGATCAGTTCGGGTGCGGGAATGTTTTCCCAGATCTGCGAAGCATGCTCGGAGATCATCATCGTGGTGAAGCCGATCTTGTCGCAGGCGATCGAGCTTTGCACCCCCCATTCGAAGGTCTGCCGGGCGGTGCGCCCGGGCTTCATATAGGGGTGGAATATGAGGCCTGTGTCCATCGCCATGTCAAAATCTCCCATCGAATCGGCGTTAAGCCACTTGGCTTAGACGTGACCTAATCGGAACCTGCGGTCAAGACGTTTCAACGCGCATGTTGATTGATCGAGCTGCGATTTGCAAGACGTAAACGTTGACCCGCGCGCAGCTGTAAGCCAAATGGCTTAAATGCCCCAACAACACCCTATGATGACCGCGCCGCAACCGATGCTGGCGGAAGATGGCCCCAAGGTCGCGCTAATCCTTGCAGCGGAAGTCGCCTTCGCCCGTGACGGGATCGATGGCGCTTCGCTGCGCGAAATTGCGGCGAAGGCCGGGCAGCGCAACCACCATGCTGTGCAATATCACTTCGGTTCGCGCGAGTCGCTGGTGCAGGCGGTGTTCGACTATCGGATGGACCAGATGGAAGCGGCACGCGGCGCGATGCTGCAAGCGGCTCGGCAAGCTGGCAGGATCGCCTTGACCCGCTCGATTGCCGAGACCATTTTTCTGCCCCAGATTGAGCTGATCGACCAGCATGGTGACAATAGCTATGCGGCGTTTCTCAGCGAGTATCTGCTGCGCTACCAGGGCAGCCGGTTCGGCCAGTTCGGCGAGCGGATCGCCCCGCGTCTGGGCGAGGCCTTGCAGTTGCTGCGCGAACGGCTGTCGATCCTGCCCGAAGCTGCCGCACAGCGCCGCCTGGTCACCGCCTGCTTCATGTTCCTCAATATTCTCATCATCCACGCGCGCGGGGGCAATGGCGGCGCGGAGAGTTTTGAAGCGGCGCTGGATGATACCCTCGACCAGATTGTCCTGACCCTTGAGGCATCTTATCTGGCGGGGCGCTAACCGCCGAAAAACGTTTCCTTGGCGTGCTGGGTATCCATATACTCCTTCACATCGCCGATCATGCCGCCGCGCACAGTGATCAGGAAGTGGTACTGGCAGTCATAGACCCGGCCATCGAGCAACTCGGCATAGCCATTGGCCTCGACCGCAACCTTTTCGCCCTCAGCAATCATGCTGGTGGGGGTGATGCGCAGGGCACCGGCTTTGTAACCGGCGTTTGCGCCGACCAGCAGCGGGGCGAGGCCAGCGGCAGTATAGGGGCCGGACATGCCCTCAAGCTTGCCGGATACCCACCAGGTGCCATCCTGTGCCATCGCGCCGATGATCGCGGAGACATTGCCGGTTGAGAAGGTTTCAAAAAAGCGCGTGACCAGTGCCTTGTTCGCGGCGGTATCAGTATCAGACATCGTTGGTCTCCCGGATTGGAATACGGCCAGTCAGCTCAAGGCCAAAGCCTTCGAGGCCAGCCATCTTGCGCGTGCTTGAGGTCAGCAAGGTCATCTTGCCGACGCCCAGGTCCTTCAAAATCTGCGCGCCGATACCATAGTCGCGCTCGCTGGCGCGGTTGGCATATTCGCGGCGACCACCTGCGACCCGGCTCGAGATCGAATGCGGGTCGGGGTCCTGCACGAACACCGCCGCGACCGGGCCGTCATGCGCCGAAAGCTGTTTCAGCGCCGCGCCGACATAGTCCCGATGGGCGCTGCGATAGCCGAGCAGATCGGCGGTCAGATCGAACTGATGCACCCGCACCAGCGTATCGGTATCCGCATCAATCGTGCCGCGTACCAGCGCGACATGTTCGCCGCGATCCAGCAGGTCACGGTAGACCTTGATTGAAAAGCCGCTGCCATAGTGGCTTTCGAACGGGCCGCTGGCGACGCACTCGACCAGCTTTTCAGAGCGGCGACGGTATTGGATCAGATCGGCAATCGTGCCGATCTTCATGCCATGCTTGGCAGCGAATGGCACGAGGTCTGGCAGGCGAGCCATGGTCCCGTCCTCGTTCATCACCTCGCAGATCACCCCGGCTGGAAACAGTCCGGCCAGCCGCGAGATATCGACTGCGGCCTCAGTATGGCCGGCGCGGAACAGCACGCCGCCATCGCGCGCGACGAGCGGGAATACGTGTCCGGGCGTGACGATATCCGCGGGTCCGAATTGCTGATTGATCGCAACCGAAATCGTCCGCGCCCGGTCATAGGCCGATATGCCGGTGGTAACGCCCTCGCGCGCCTCGATCGAAACCGTAAAAGCCGTGCCGTGCCCCGACTGGTTGTTCCCCGACATCGGCGGGAGTTGCAATTGCTTGGCGCGGTCCTCGGTGATGGCAAGGCAGATCAGGCCGCGCGCGTGATTGGCCATCATCATGATCCGGTCCGGCGTGGCAAATTGCGCCGGGACGATGATGTCGCCCTCGTTCTCGCGGTCATGGGCATCGACCAGGATATAAGGCCGCCCGTTGCGGGCTTCCTCGATGATTTCCTCGATGGGAGAGAGACCTGTCATCACGCGGTCACCGCCCTGTCCACACCGGTTTGCGGCCTTCGGCAGCGGCGGCGTTGCGCTCGGCCATGTCGTCGCTTGTCGCGTATTGCTCGATTTCTTCGAACCGGCTCATCAACGCAACTTCGAGCGGATGCCCAAGCCTGCCGAGCGCAGCGGCTTTGGCGGCGTAGTTGGCGCGGGGCGCGCATTTGGTCACTTTGCCCGCCCACTTGGTCGCAGCATCGGCCAGGTCGGCATAGGGCACGACCTCGTTGACCAAACCGTATTGCGCAGCCGCAGCGGCATCGATGCGCTCGCCGGTCAGGATCATCGCCATGGCAATATGGTGCGGCAGCTGGCGGATCGCGCGGTGTACCACCCCGCATTCGCCGATGATGCCATGCCGCGTCTCCGGCAGCCCGAATTGCGCATTGTCGGCGGCAATGATGATGTCCGCACACATCGCGAGCTCAAGTCCGCCGCCGACGCAGAAACCCTGCACCGCAGCAATAAGCGGCTTCTTCAACGTGACCATCGGCCCGCCGATCCCGGTCAAACCGCCAGCTAGCGCCATTCGCGTCTTGCGCTCGGGACCTTCAGACACATCCGCGCCGATGCAGAACGACTTCTCGCCTTCGGCGGAAACAATCGCGCACCAGATATCGGGATCGGCGTTGATCGCGGCCCAGGCGTCAAACAGCAGGTCGTCCATTGCGCCCGTGATGGCATTGAGCCCTTGCTGCCGGTTGAGGTGAACGCGGGCGACATTGCCCTCTTTGCTGAATTCAACGTCTGCCATCTGTCAGTTCCCGGTGTCTCTGGAATAGGGTTTCAGCGGTGTTGTCGGCGCCGAGCGGTATTCCGCGATCAGCGCCTTGAGCCCAATCTCATCGCCGCGCTGCTTGACTGCATGGACCGCAGGCGACTGGTGCAGCAGCGCGTCCATATCGGCGACATGCGCGGCGGCGGCACGAAAGCCTTGCGCTTCGGCGGCGCGGTTGATCGAATGCTTCTTGATCCGCAACACTTCGGGTGGGGTCAGCGCGATGCGCGCGGCAAGGCCTTCGACCGAGGCGATGAGATCGGCGGCGGGGACGCAGTGATTGGCCCAGCCCCATTTGACCGCCGTCGGACCATCGATGGAGTTGCCGGGAACGAAAGCCAGTTCCTTGGCGCGCTTCGGCCCGACGAGCGTCGACCACACCGGCGCGAGATAACCGCCGCCGATGGGAATGGTCGGCTCGCCAATGCGGGCATCATCTGCAACCACGGTGATATCGGCGAACACGCACATCTGCGTCGCGCCCGCCAGGCAATAGCCATGGACTGCGGCGATGACCGGCTTGGGGTGGTCCCAGATCGCCAGCCAACGATCGAGATTGCGTTGCAACCGTGCCTTGTCGGCAACGGGGTCGACTGCGACAGCGCCCATCTTGCCGACCTGGTCCAGATCGAAGCCCGAGCAAAAGCCCTTGCCCTCACCGCGAATGCCCACGACCGGCGCACCATCGCCCTTGAGCAATTCGAGCGCGGCCGAAAACTCGTCGAGCATGGCGTTCGACATGGCGTTGGCGCGTTCGGGCCGGTTGAGCACGAGCCAATCAATGCTCTCGCCTCGGTCGATACGGATGTGCTCGAATGTCAATGGCCTGGCCTATTCAGTGCGACCAATCGGATTTGATGTTTTGACATGGTAATCGGTGACCATTGTCGTCTTGAGGATGCGCGCCTTGAACTTCCACTGGCCGTCCCGCTTGACCACGACATCGTGGTACTGGCCATAGAGAATGCCATCGGGACGCTCCCTTGTATAGCGGTGAATGGCCATGAGGATTGCGCGGACATTGGCTTCGGTTTCGCTTACCCAGTCGATGACTACGCCCGAAACGTGGTGCGAGGTGCCCTTGAAAAATGCGCCGATGCCGTCGAGCGTCTTCGCATAGGCTTCGATTCCGCTGGCCCCGAAATTGGGCGCATAGCTGACTTCGCAATCATCGACGAACAGCGCGATCATCTTTTCCGGCTGGTTCATGTCGAGAAAATAGGCGTAGTCGTGGATGATCCGCTCAATCGCCTTTTCGTCCACCATGCGCGCCAGCGCAGATTCTTGTATCATTATGGTATCCTTGCAAAAAGTGATGCCTTTGACAGCGGCGATCTTGCCAAGTGTCGGGCTAAAAACTGGTTAGTTCATCTTCCTGGGATAATCGGATGGAGCAGGCTCGGCACCCGGCCAGCGAACATTGCTCGGATCATTCATCGAACTGGCGACCAAATCCCAGCTGGCGAGATGGACCGTCCGCATTTCGCGCGAGGCGATGCGCCATTTCCCGCCCGCACGGGCGTATTTGTCCAGATAGCGCACCGCACCGTAAACCGTGGTGCCACCGATGCCGATTTCGATGTGCGCCATGACTGTGCCGTTCGCCGTATCCGCACCCGTGAAGGCAATGTGGACATAGTGGGGCGTATGCACCGTCTGCTGCATGCTGGCGCGGGCAGCTTTGAGGAAAGCCATCACGCCGTCGCGGCCCTCGCCGCCATCAAATCCACTGGCGATAAAACGGGCGTCTATCGTGAAACAATCGGCCAGCGCCGGTTCATCGTCGTCGTCCGTCACCTTGAAATAGCGCGCCACAAGGTCCTGAATCTCGGCGCGGTCTTCCAGCTTCCGGATGCGTTGTTCAAGCGTTGTCATACCGCTTTCTTGACCTATCAGCGAGTTCCAGTCAACGCTTAAGTTGACAGCTGGGCGGGGATGTTCGATGTTGCGGCCGATGAACGAAATCTCCATAGCGGACCTTCGCGCCGAAGCTGAAACACTGACCGCCGGTCTACCAGCGGGAGAGGCGCTTGACGCGCAATCGGCGGCGTTGGTGACACTCTCAGTTGCTGTCTCGGTGACCGCGCTTGATCGCGCCAAAGTCCAGGATGCGATCCGTGCAGCGATGGACGCGGGGGCTGCCGTTGCCCAGGTGCAAGAAATCATTGCGCTGGTATCCGGGCTTGGCGTTCACAGCCTGATGGTCAGCTCTGTCGCGGTGCTGGACGAGGCGGCGAGGCGTGGGCTTGCCCTGCCTGTCGAACCGCTCGATGCCGAACGCCAGCAGCTATGGGACAAGCATGTCGGCGATGATCCGTTCTGGGATGGATTTTCGGAGGAACTGCCCGGATTTCTCGATGCCATGCTGCGTCTGTCACCCGACATATTTATCGGATTTTTCGATTATTGCGCTATCCCCTGGCGCAGCGGGACGGTTCGCGCGCGCGTCAAGGAACTGGCCGCCCTTGCCTGCGATGCCGCGCCGAGCCACCGCTTCCGCCCCGGGTTTCGGGTGCATCTGAAGAATGCGATCAAATTGGGAGTTGGGCGGACAGCTATTTTTCAGGCGCTTGATATAGCCGCCGCCGCGCCCGAGCATCGCGGCACGGGTTAGCTGGCGAGCCCCCTCCAGGCCAAAGCACCGCCATCGATCAGGTATGACGCTCCCGTAATGAACGAGCTTTCGCTACAGGCGAGAAACACGGCCAGCTTGGCGACTTCCTCAGGCTCGCCCATGCGCGGTATCAGGTTGGCTCCGCGCAGCTCTGCTTCGGTCGCTTCCTTGTCCTGTGATGCGGCGATGTAGTTTGCCAGCATCGGGGTGCGGATGGCTGCAGGGCAATAGCAGTTGACCCGGACGCCGAACTTGGCGAGATCAGTGGCGCTGGCCTTGGTCAGCATCTCCACCCCGCCCTTGGTGGCGCAATAGGCCCCCGCCATCGGATAAGCGACATGCGCGCCAGTTGAGGCGACATTGACGATAGCCGGGGCCTTGGACAACTTGAGCCAGGGCACGGCGAATTTGGTGCAGAGCCACACCGCTTTCAGGTTGATGTCGTTGACGATGTCCCAGACCGCCTCGTCCAGTTCCTCGATCGAGGTGTTGGGTGTCAGTTCAGTCTCATGCACGGCGGCATTGGAATGGACGACATCAATGCCGCCATAGGTCTTCGCTGTAAGGTCCATAAGCGCCTTGATCGAGCTGCTGTCGCGCAGATCGACACGGATGAATTTTGCCGTGCCGCCTTCTTCCGCGATCAACGCGACCGTTTCGGCACCCGTCACCGCATTGATATCGGCAACCACCACTTTGCCACCCTGCCGCGCCATCTCTCGCGCGCTTTCCCGGCCCATGCCCTGGCCCGCGCCGGTGACGACGCAGACCATGCCTTCGAGCTTGCCCGGCATCAGGCAGTGGGCCAGACTATTGGCACGTTCTCAACCGCTGCAACAATGCCGGAATGATAGATTGGCCGCGCACCTTCGGCGAGGCGGAATTCGGGGATGCGTTTGATCCATTCCTGCAATGTCACGGTCGCTTCCATGCGTGCGAGATGCAGGCCGGCGCAGCGGTGCGGACCATGCGCGAAAGTCGAGTGCTTGATCTCCTTACGCTCCCAGTCGAGCGTCCATGGCTCGGCATTTTCGCCATCGTCCAACCCGTGTAGCGTTGTTGGCAGCAGGATCATGTCGCCCTGTTTCATCGTTACACCGCGATATTCCATGTCGTGTTCGATCATCCGGGCGTCAGACACGACCGGGAAGCGGCGGAACAATTCCTCGACACCGCGCAGCAGTTTCAGATCGTTACCCCTGAGTTCGGCGACGGTATCGGGATTGCGCGCAAGGTAGATCATCATGAAGCCAAGGAAGTTGACGACAGTATCCAGCCCGCCGAGCAGCAGGAGCGAGATCAGGCCCAGTGCCTTGTCGTGCGGCATCGGGTGACCGTCGACGGTGCCGTTCACCATTGTGGTAATCAGGTCTTTCCCCGTGCCGCCGATCCGCGAAGCGATGATCGGTTCGACATAAGCGAAGAATTGCTGATTTGCGGCTTCAAGACATGCGGCCATTTCCTCGGGCGTGTTGCCTGTCGGCCGGGTCATGTCGTCGGACCAGCTCACCAGTTTCGGGACATCCGACAAAGGAAGATCGGACAGTGCCATGAACACCCGAACTGGAAATATTTTTGCGTAGTCAGCGGAAAAATCGCATTTTCCCTGCGCCACCAGCGGCTCGATCAGGTCGATGGCGGCCTGCCTCACCATTTGCTCAATGTCCCGCATCCGCGCGGGATTGAGCCCGGTGTCGAGTAGCTTGCGATAGGGCGTGTGCTCGGGCGGATCCATCCGTGTCGGCACCATCAGATACTTTTCGCCCGCTTCTTTCGGCAGGAAAATGACCTCGCTCGAAAAGCGCTCCGGGTCTTCATAGATGTCTTTGATCATCGGGCCGTTCATCGCGATCCAGTGACCACCGGTCAGCGGGGTCCAGATGAGGTCGGCGGTCTCTTTCGCTTGAAGCGCTTTCCATGCTTCGTGGTAGCCCGCTTCAAGCCCGTCGAGCGCGTACATGTCGATGTCACGAACGAGATGCTCGGGAACATGGTCGGGGCGGGGGGTGCGGTTGCGCGTGTCGGCAGTGGCGGTTTCGGACATGATATGACTCCTGACTTCAGGCGATTTCGGGATCGATAATGGCTTTGATAACGGCGCCTTTGGCCGTTGCCTCTAGCGCCTCAAGCGCACCGGCTATGCCGAAACGGTGGGTAACCAGTTCCGCCAGCGGGTATTCGCCTTGTAAGCGTGCAGCGAGCTGAAGCGCCCCGTGATAATGCTTGGGTTTGGGAAAAGAGGCCCCGGCAATGGTCAGGTTCTTGATCGACAAGTCGCGCGGCGAGATGGCCTGAGTGCCGATCGCACCCCACAGGCCAAGAATGATGTAGCGGCTGTGATTGCCCGCCAGATCAACGCCCTCGGGGAAGGCTTGGAGCACGCCGGCAGCTTCGACCACAACGTCCGGGCCGTGCGAGGCAACGCGGTCATAGACCTGGCGGCGGCGTTCTTCCGGGCTGTCCTTCAGCGATATGGTCGCAGTCGCGCCCATCGAACGGGCAACCGCGAGGCGGTTTTCGTGCATATCGATGACAATGATCTCACGCGCGCCCGAAAGCTTGGCGACCAGGATTGCCGACAGACCAACCGGCCCGGCTCCCTGCACCACCACCGTTTCGCCAGGTCGCACCGGCCCGCAGCGATCAAACCCGCGCAGCACGGTCGGCAAGGCACAGCCCAGCGCAATCACCGCATCAGTAGAAGTCCCGTCGGGAACCCGGAAAAAAGCCAGCCCATTGGGCAGCACCGCATAGTCGGCATAGGAGCCCCAGTTGGGCTTGTCGGCATGTTCGAAGAATTGCGAGTTCTCGCAAGGGGTTTCTTCCAGCACCGTGCAGCTGTGACAGCGATGGCACAGCGCAATCGGTGCCCAATAGACCAGATCGCCAGTCTTGACCGGGACACCGGCATAGTCGGTCGTCACGCCAGGCCCCAGCTTTTCAACCCGGCCAACGCCTTCGTGGCCAAGGATGATCGGGAAGGGCATCACGCCTGCCTCGCCCGTCATGATGTGAACATCGCTGCCGCAGACGCCGCCCGCAACTATGCGGACCATCGCGCCGCCAGCAGGCGGATCAAAGATCGGCACGTCCCACGTTTCAACCCGGTTGGGCGCAACCAGCACACAGGCCTTGGCGGTACTCATCGGCAATTCTCCCGTTCCGCTTCGCGCTCAATCCGGCGAAGTCGTTTAATTCGGCCTAGCTCGGCATGCGCACCCTAGGGCAAACCTCTACGGCAAGCCGCCGCAGCGATTCTTCCCAGGGCTTGGGATCGTCGAGGCTGTCATGCTGGTTGGCGACGATCTGCCCCCAGCCGCCACAGGCATCGGCCAGCTTCTCCAGCTTTTCAATCACTGTTTCAGGCGAGCCGCACAGCACGACATGTTCGGCGAGGAAATCCTCGTCGATATTGTCCGGCGTGATGTCGACACCGGAATCGTGGATGATCCCGTCGAACAGGCCGAACTTGACGTAGATTTCTTTCAGATACTCGCTCCAGGTCGCCATCATGCCGCTCTTGAGGAACAGCCGCTTTGCTTCGGCGTCAGTATCGGCGATGAATACATCGCGGCAGACCCGGTAGCGCTTGCGGTCGGGCGTGAAGCCGGCGCCGATTTGTGCTTCGGACCACGTTTCCCAGTGCGCTTTCATCTGCGGGGTACCGCCGAAGAAGGAAATCGGGCTGTAGTCACGCTCCCCCGCGAAGACCATCGACTTGGAAACCATCGAAAGCGCCGTGACCGCGATCTCTAGCTTGTCGCGGCCGCCGTAAGGATTGTTGTTGGCGATCAGCACATCATATTCAGGCATGGTTTCCGATCCGGGAAAGCCGGCTTGGAAATACTTGCCCTTCTCAACGAACGGCTTGCGCTCCCACACCCGCTCCATCAGGTGCAGAGCTTCAAGCTGGCGCGGCGGCAGGTCGCCGACCGATTGATACCCGTGCAGAATGGCATCAGTATGATGCCCGCCGGGGGCCACACCGAGGAAATAGCGCCCCTCCATCACCTGGCTCAGCCAGCCGATGCGGATCGCCAGAGTCGCAGGATCATGATAGGGTAAAAGGTGCGCCATAGGCGCAAAGCGGATCTGCTTGGTGGTCTGCGCGCAGGCAGCGATGATCGCCTCGGGCATCGGGATATTCTCCCAGCCCAGCGTGTAATGTTCGCCGATCATGTAATCGGTGTAGCCAGACTCATCGGCGATGCGGGCGATATCCAGCGCCCAGTCAAAGATCTGCCTCGGCGTGCGGCTGGGCGGGTTGTACGGCGTCATGAAAATGCCGCACTGCATACCGACCTTGGTCATATCATCTCCCGTATCAACGGCGCTTGTGTGCCGCTCAATGCCTGTTCAACCGGTGTCAGACGTAAACGCCTTCTGCATTCCTGGTGGAAAATCTCGGTGCAACCTTGTCGATGAATTTGTCGAGCTCTTCCTTGTTTTCTTCAGGCTCCAGATGGCCCTGCCCGAACATCAGGAACAGTTCGTCAAAGCCGAGCCGGTCATGCGCCTCGCCGATACGGTCGGCAATCTCGTCGGCGCTGCCGATCAACACATTGGGCGGACGCTGGCCCATAGGGATGAACCATTCATCCCAAAACCACATGTGCTCTTCCATCAGCTTCGCCGCGCGGTCTTTGTCGTCGGTCAACATCAAAAAGCCGCCCCATGCCGAGGCCTGGGTGTTGGTCACCTCGCGACCAACCTTTGCCGCCGATGCAATGTAGCGATTATTCAACGACTCACAGAAGTCGAGATTGTCGGAAAGCACGATCAGTTTGCCGCCCTCTTCGGCCCAGAAATCGATCGTGCGGCCCGACGCGGCAAAGCCGCCGTAGATCGGCGGGTGCGGCTCCTGAAAACAGCGCGGGGCAATGCCGATCTGGCGGACAATACCGTCGGCATCCTGGCCCTTGCCATATTTGGCATAGGCCGGGTGGCCGCCCGATCCGCCCTCCGGCGGGAATTGCCAATTGTCGCCCTTGTGGTCGAACACGTCGTTGGTCCAGGCTTTCTTGATGACGCGCACGCCCTCTTCGAACAACGAGCGGTTGCGCGCGTCCTGCTGGTCACGCGCCTTGACGTTGTCCGGGGTTGTCGCCCCGACGCCTTCCTTGATGCCATAAGCATCGACCCAGCGCGCGTGATAGCCGCGGGTGAAGCCGCAATAGAGGCGGCCTTGCAGCATATGATCGAGCGTCGCGATCTCTTCGGCGACCCGCACCGGGTTATGCGTGGTCATGGTATAACCCATGATCCCGGCCTTCATCCGCTTGCTGTGTTGCCCGACGAACAGGCTGAACATTCCCGGGTGATTGTTGGCCTCGAAACCTTCGATCTGCAGGTGATGTTCCGGTTGGCAATAGCCATAGAAGCCGAGCTCGTCGGCAAGCTGGACATAGCCTTTCACTTCTTCGAGGAAGCGCTGATAAAGCTCAGGCCGTTGCCCGGCCATGCCGGCCTCAATCTCATGCCGCCTGCCGACGACACCCGTTTGCATGAGATGGAATTTCATGACCTACAGAATCCTCAAATCCAGAATTATCAACACCTGCGTTGATTGGTGGGGAACGGGTGCCTTGTCAATGCAGAAATTGGTCGACGGTTCGTTTTGTCAACTCTTGCGTTGACACGAATCAAATGGCTTTGCATCGTCTGCTGAGAGTGCACGGTTTGGTGCGGGGAGAATGTGATGTCGTTTGGCGAATGGTCGGAGGTCTGCAGTCTCGCGGATATGCTTATCCGCGGCGCGGCGCGGCATCCGACCCGCAAGGCGCTGGTGCTCCCTGAATTCGCCCTGACCTATGCCGGACTGCGCGATTCGGCGATCGACGTCGCCCGGGGCATCATCGGCCTTGGCATCGCCCCGCGTTCACACATCGGCATTCTGGCGAACAACAGCCGTGAACTGGTGGCTTCGATCTTCGGGGCGGCGCTGGCCAATTGCGTCGCGGTTCCGCTCAACGCCCGGCATAAAAGCAGTGAACTGGGTTTCATCGCGGAGAATGCCGATCTGACCCTGATCCTGACAACAGCCGCCGACACCAGCTTTGTCGACTTTCGCAAGAGCTTGTCTGGCGCGCTGCCTTCGTTGGCTGCCTCAGGTTCTGGCGGCGTGCTTGTTTTGCCCGAAGCGCCAAAGCTGCTCCATGTGGTGCTGCTCGAAGGCGAGGCACCCGCCGGTTTCACAAGCCGCGAGACTTTCGCCAACGCCGCCGCGTCGGTCACGCCAGAACAGGTCGATGAGACCCGCCAGCGCACGCGTATTCGCGATACCGCCATCAGCATCTACACCTCGGGCACTACCGCCAATCCCAAGGGCTGCATGCTGACGCATGAGGCCTTGACCCGTGGCCCGATCGAACGCGCCGACCGCCGTTTCCGCAGCGGCGATCACGACGTCACCTGGGGCGGCGGGCCGTTGTATCACATTGGCTCGCTTGCGCCCTTTCTTGGCTCGATCGGGACCAGCGGCACCTATCTCACCGACGTCGTGTTCGATGCCGGACGGGCGCTTGATCTCATGGAACAGGAGCAGGTTACGGCGGCCTGGCCCTGGTTTCCGGCCATTCTACAGCCACTGCTCGATCATCCCGCATTTCATACCGACCGGCTCGCCAGTCTGCGCAAGGCGCTGCTCATCGCGCCACAGACGCTTGTAGAACGCGCACAGGCCCTGTTTCCGCAGGTCGAATTCATGCAGGCTTGTGGCATGACCGAGACGGCAGGCATCTTTGCCCTGTGCGGCCCTGATGAAACGCCCGAGCAACGCGCAACCAGCCAGGGCATGGCGGTTCCCGGAATTGAGGTGCGGATCGTCGATCCCGAAAGTGGCGAAGCCATGCCGCACGACAAAGTCGGCGAGATTCTGGTGCGCGGCTATAGCGTGATGAGCGGCTACTATCGTTCGCCAGAAAAAACCGCCGAAGCGCTCGATGCAGATGGCTGGCTCCACACCGGAGACCTTTATGCTCAGAGCCCCGACGGGCGCCTCACCTTCAACGGCCGGGCCAAGGACATGCTCAAAGTCGGCGGCGAGAATGTCGCGGCAGTCGAGGTCGAGGCCTATCTGTGCCGCCATGGGGCGGTGAAGATCGCCGAAGTCGTCGGCAGGCCCGATCCCCGGCTGGACGAAGTGCCTGTCGCCTTTGTCGAGCTGCGCCCCGGCTTCAGCGCAACGCCGCAGGAACTGATCGCCTTCTGCACCGGCAAGATCGCCAGCTACAAAGTGCCGCGCGCGGTCTACATTGTCAGTGAGAGCGAATGGCCGATGTCGGCAACCAAAGTCGACAAACGCGCGTTGCGAGCACGGCTTCCTGAACTGGGCCCTGGTATGGGAAGCGTCTAGTGGGCCTTCATGCCATCGAAGAATATGTCCGCGAAAGCAGCGGAGATCTGGTCGGCGGGATGCAAGCCGCCCGGCTGATACCAGCGATGCGTCCAGTTCAGCATGCCGAATATGGCATTCGCGGCGACACTGACCGGAATGTCGCTGCGCATCTCACCCGCCTCAATCATCTTGCCCACAAGGCTGAGCACGATCCGTTCGAACGTGCGGGTCTGGCTGACAATGCGCTGCGCCCAGATGCTTTGCTCGCTGGTGATCCGGCTCATCTCTTCCTGAATGTAGACATACATATGCGGGTAATAGTGGTCGTAGGCGGCCATCAGCTGCTGGATCACGGCGCGCAGCCGCTCCCCCGCCGGGCGCGCCTTGTCTTCGAAGATCGCTTCGCAGGCCGAGATATTTGCCTCGACACCGACGCGGACACATTCGCGAAACAGCTCTTCCTTGCTGCCGAAGTAGTAATAGACCGTTGCCCGGTCGAGCCCCGCCTTGCGGCCGATTTCGGCAAGCGTGGTGGCTTTGAAGCCGTTTGCCTTGAACTGCCTTCCGGCAATTTCCACCAACTCGTCCCGCTTGGCGAGATAGTCGCTGCTGCCTTCTTCGAGCGCGGTTGCGCGCCGACGAGAGATATTGCTCGATTGCCCCATGCCGCTCAGACTATCGCTCAAGTGAATTGATGGCCAGACCTTAATTGCATGCAATTTTTGCCAACGGAGTTTCAATCATGGGAAGTCATGGTGGAGTGCGAAGTGACGGATAGTGAGAAACCCCTCGCCGATCTGCAATTGCTGATCGATGAATTCAAAAGCTCTGGTCTGCGCGAATTGCAGGTGCAGCACGGTGACTTCGAGATTTACCTGTCTCAGGATGCCGATGCGCCGGGGCTGGGAGGCGCCGGCGTCACCCCGGTGGTGCAGGTGCAGCGGAGTGCGCGCGTTGCGGCAGGCCCGGTCGCATCAGCCGTTCCGGCACCAGCTGTGGAGCCTGTGGCGCAGGATCTTCCCGATGGGGCAGTCGTGGTCTGCGCGCCTTATCTCGGCACATTCTACCGATCGCCCAAGCCCGGCTCGCTTCCCTATGTCGAGGTGGGCAGCACGGTGACAGCGGAGAGCGAGCTGTGCCTTGTCGAAGTGATGAAGCTGTTCACCGCCGTGCGCGCGGGGGTGGCGGGTAAGGTGGTGCAAGTCATGGCGAACGACGGGGAACTGGTTGCCGCCGATCAACCGCTGTTCGCCGTGATGCCGCTCTGACCATGGCCATATCAAGGGTCTTTGTTGCCAATCGCGGCGAGATTGCCCTGCGGGTTGTCCGCGCCGCGCAAGGCCTCAATCTGGAGACCGTCGTTGGCGTCTCCGATGCGGATCGCGGCAGCGCGGCAGCACAGTTGGCAGACCGCGCGCTGGTGCTTGGGCCGGGACCGGCAGCAAAGAGCTATCTCGATGCCATGCTGGTGGTGCAGGCGGCCAAGGCGAGCGGCTGCGATGCGCTGCATCCGGGCTATGGGTTCCTGTCTGAGCGTGCCGAGCTGGCGCGGCTCTGCGAACAGCACGGCATCATCTTCGTTGGCCCGGAGCCGGACATGATCGATGCGCTTGGCGACAAGCTGCGCGCGCGCGAAATGGCGGCAGCGGCGGGGGTGCCGCTGGTGCCGGGCAGCGGCGAGATCGCCAGCGCGGCGGATGCGCGGCGCCTTGCCGACAAGCTCGGCTATCCGGTGCTGCTCAAGGCGGCGGCCGGCGGCGGCGGGCGCGGGATGGTGATCGTGGCTGGTCCCGCAGAGATCGAGGCGGGTTATCACCGCGCTAGCGCAGAGGCCCAGGCCGCCTTCAATGACGGCACCCTGTTCATGGAACGTTTCGTGCCCCTCGCGCGGCACGTCGAGGTCCAGCTGGTCGGCGACGGCAAGGGTGAGGTGATCCATTTCGGCGAGCGCGATTGCTCGGTACAGCGGCGCTATCAGAAGGTGATCGAGGAAGCGCCTTGCGTCGCCATGCCCGCCAAATTGCGCGGGGAATTGCACGCGGCGGCAGTAGGCCTTGCCAAAAGCGTTAACTACCGCAACGCCGGAACCTGCGAATTTCTTTACGATGTGCTGCGCGCAGAGGTCTATTTCATTGAGGTCAACGCCCGCATCCAGGTCGAGCATCCGGTCAGCGAAATGGTTACGGGCCGCGATTTGGTGCAGGAGCAGCTGCGTATCGCCAGTGGCGAAGGGCTTTCAGTCAAGCAGCAGGACGTGGTGCTGACCGGCCACGCCATCGAATGCCGGATCAATGCCGAAGACACCACGCGCGATTTCGTGCCGGTGCCCGGAACTGTCACCCGCTGGGTGCCGCCCGAGGGCGAAGGCATCAGACTCGATTCGCACATCAGCGAAGGCGCGGTAATCCCGCCGTTCTATGACAGCATGATCGGCAAGCTGATCGTCCATGCGGAAAACCGGGATAGGGCGATCGCGAAAATGGCCGATGCGCTGAATAATTTTACCGTCGAGGGCGTGCCTACGACGATACCGCTCCACCGCACGATCCTGGCCAGCGAGGCCTTTCAGTCGAACAATTTTCACACCCGCTGGCTCGAACAGGATCTGTTCGCGGCGCAAGCCCAAGTGGCAGAGGCATGACCATGTCCGACCCCATTACCGAGATGCGCGCGCTGCTGCGGGCGTTCGAAAAGTCCGGATTGAAGGACATGCACGTCCGCTCGAACGACTGGACTGTGTTCATGGCGCAGCCGGGGGGGGCAGCCAATCCGATGCAGACTTCGCCAGCACTGGCCGGTTCGGTCAGTCTGGCTGTGATATGCGCGCCACACCTTGGCCTGTTTGAGCCGGTCTGCGCGGCGGGGGATGAAGTGTCGGCTGGTCAGGTCATCGCCTTGCTCGATGTGCTTGGTCGCAAGACCGAAGTCACGAGCGCTGAGGAAGGCCGCGTAATGGCGGTCAATTTCGCGGCGAACGATCTGGTGGAATTTGGCGATGTTTTGGTAGAGATCGCGGCGGCCTGATGGGCGGACGTAAGGGGTGAGAGGCATTCGCCGCATCACCCTAGCTGGCCTCTGAGTGCCCGGCGCAGGATCTTTCCGGTTGGTCCCTTGGGAAGTTCTGGCAGGATGATGATTCGGGACGGAAGTTTGAACTTCGCGAGGTGCAACTGGCAATGGCTTAGGATTTCGTCATGAGTCAGGCTGGCATCTTGAGCAATAGCGACGAAGGCGACTGGAACCTCGCCAAACATCGCGTCGGGTGCACCGATGACCGCCGCTTCGGTCACATCGGCAAGTTGGTAGAGCGCTTCCTCAATATCGGCGGGATAGATGTTCTGCCCGCCTCGGATGATGACGTCTTTCTTGCGGTCGACGATGAAGGCGAAGCCGTCTGCGTCAATCGTGCCAAGGTCGCCGCTGCGTAGCCAATCGCCGCCAAACACTTCGGCGTTGGCTTCGGGCGCGTTGTAGTATCCGGCCATCACATTCGGCCCGCGAATGACGAATTCCCCGACCTCGCCAGCGGCAAGTTGATTGCCGTTTTCATCGTGAACCTCGAGTTCAATTCCGTCGAGCACGCGGCCAATGGTGCGCCCGCGCAGCACTTCGCCGTCTTCGCCGAGTTCGACCTGTGCCAGGGTTACCAGCGCGCTGGCTTCGGTAAGTCCGTAGCCGGTCAGAACCTGCGCATTGCCGTCGGTGGCTTGCAGCAACCGGGCGAGCAGGGGGGCGGGCACTGGCGCGCCGCCGGTCATGATGCGTTTGAGCGATGAAAGCTGGCCGGACCTAAGCCCAGGATGATCAACCAGCTTTTGCAGCATGGTCGGCACTCCGGGCATGTAAGTACAGCCATAGCGGGCGATATCAGCGATGCAGGCTCCGGCGTCAAACCGCGGATGCAGCACCAGCGTCAGACCGGTCAGCGCCATAGCGTTGATGCACTGGTTGAGCCCGAAGGTGTTGTAGAGCGGCAAGGCGCACAGGATTGTGTCGTCACTTGACAGCCCCAGCCAGCCGGGCGAGCGGTCATAGTTCGCGGCAAGGTTTGCCGCCGTCAGCATTACACCCTTGGACTTGCCGGTGGTGGCGCTGGTGTGGAGCAACATGGCAACGTCGGCGGGGTTGAGGTCGGCCAGCTCGAAATTTTCCGGGCAGGGTGGATCGTTTCCCTCGCGGAAAATTGCACCCGGAAAGCCATCCGGCACCCGATTTGCAAAGAGGCGTGGCAGGATCAGATATTCGAGGTCGCAGCTGGCAATGGCGTGAGCGACCTCGCCGGGCTGGTATTGGATGTTAAGCGGCGAGACGACTGCGCCCAGCGCGAACAGCGCCTGCTGGACGACGATGAAATCCGGGCAGCTCGGCATCATCAATGCGACGTGGGTGCCCTTGGCAATGCCCTGTGCGGCAAGAATGGCAGCGGCTGACCGCACCTGACCTGCCAGCGCACCAAAAGTGATTGCCTCGCCTTCAAACCAGATCGCGGTTTTGCCCGGATGCCGTTCGGCACTGGCGAAAAGATGAGCAGCGCGGTTAGCCAAGTGCCGGGTCCGCAATGCGATAGACCCGCGCTGCCGTGCCAGAGAACAGCGCGTGGCGTTCGTCCGCGGTGGCGGATTGAGCAAGGCGCTTGAAGGCATTCCAGACGGTGCGATAACTGTACATGGCCTTGTCGACCGGGAAATTGCTCTCGAACATGCAGCGCGTCGCCCCGAACAGGGCGATGCAGGTCTCGACATAAGGCTGCCAGGCCTCGGCGAGCTGGGCGGAAGTGGGCGGTCGGTCAGCCTCGTGCCACATTGGCCCGCAAACAATCATGCCGAAGCCGCCAAGCTTGACCGCAACATTGGGGCACTCCGCCAGCATGGCCATACCTCTGTTCCATTCGTGAAAAGTCTCCTGCTCGCGCCCGCGATAAGGGCCGACACCGAGGATGCAGCCGATATGATCGAGCACGATGCTGAGGTCCGGCAGGGCTCGCGCCGCCTCGGTCAACTCGCCAATCTGGCTGTGATAGAGCATCGCATCGTAGCTGATCCCGCGTGCTGCCAGCTGCGCCATGCCGGCGCGGTAGGCGGGGTCGCCCAGCAGCCCGGCCGGGGCAGGGCGAACGACGATGCCTTCGGGAAAATGCGGATCGCGCGATGTGCTGTGGCGAATTCCGCGAAACGCACCTTTGCCCGCTGCTTCATGGGCGTCGAGCACATCGTCGAGCCGATCGCCAAGCGTCAGGTCGGCATGGGCGACGATGGCGGCGGCGATTTTGGCCTGGCAGCCGTTAGCCAGGCATTCGGCCGAAATTGCCGCAGCCGCCTCCGTTTCGCCGATGGGGGCAAGATGTGGGGGCAGATCGCTGCGGTAGTTGTAATTGGCCTGGATGAAAACCGTTGCGCCTACTGCATGGCCATCGCCGACATCGGCAACGATTTCCGGTCCCAGATAGGGCACGCCGTGTTCGATCCACAGGTGATGATGCGCGTCGATAATAGGCATGTGAGGATCAAGCACATCTTCGACGCGGCGTGACAGCCATTCGGGGTCAGGCGGGGGATAGCGGTATTGCCCGCTTACGTCCAAACTCATGTCGAAAACCTGCTCCTCTCTATCCGATAATGTTTCGGAATTGATCGGATTGCAAGGATACAAATTGCAAATATGGACCATTTCATTGTAGATGTCGTGTGCGGTCAGGATGAAAAACCCGACAA
Organism: Novosphingobium sp.; assembly: GCA_031366845.1. Taxonomy (GTDB): domain Bacteria; phylum Pseudomonadota; class Alphaproteobacteria; order Sphingomonadales; family Sphingomonadaceae; genus Novosphingobium. The sequence continues at coordinate 32,054 of JANLOZ010000147.1, forward strand.
AGCGTCGATTTCTTTTGACTCTGCGCTTTTGTGCGAATTATGAGCAGCACATAGGCAGCTTGAGCGGATGAGGATGTGCCAATGAGTCTCGGAAAGGTGGCTGTAATCGCCTCCGCGCAAACTGAATTGCGCCCCGCCTGGCGCGATGCGCAGCACATTGATCTGATTTCGGCGGTGGTGACGTCGGTGTTCAAGGGCACAGGCCTCAGCCTCGACGATGTCGATTTCGTCATCGATTCGGGCAGCGATGTGCTTGATGGCCGCTCAATCTCAAATTGCGGCTTCCTCGGCGCGCTGGGTGCGCATCACAAGGAAGAGGCGCGGGTTGAGGAGGACGGGCTGTGGGCTGCGCTATATGGAGCCAACAAAATCAGAGCCGGGTCATCGTCACTCGGGCTGATAGTGGCCTATTCCAAACCCTCGGAATCCGATGTCGATGCTTATTGGTCATCGCAGTGCGAGCCCTTTTACCAGCGCCCCGTGGGCTTCAGTCAGCGTGCGGCGAGCGGGATGCAGGCGCAGCGCTATCTTGGCGCGCATGCGGTGAGCCAGCGCGATCTTGCTGGGCTGGTGGCACGGCGCTGGGCCGATGCGGCGCGGCATGGCAAGGTGGCGATTGATGCTGTGCCTGATATGGAAGCGGTGCTTGACTCGGGCAACGGAGCGACGCCGTTGACCGAACTGATGCTCGCCCGTCCGGTCGATGGCGCGGTGGCGGTGCTGCTGGCGAACGAGGACATTGCCCTGCGTCACAGCCGCAATCCGGTGTTTGTAACGGGAATGGGCAATGCCATGGATTCGCATGCGTTCGGCTCGAGGACGGCGGGCAAACTCGCATCCTGCGAAGCGGCGGCGGCGATGGCTTACAAGAAGGCCGGGTGGGATAGGCCCAAGGCTGACATTGCCGAAGTCAGCGCCTCGTCGGCAGTATCCGAACTGATGGCAATCGAGGCGCTGGGACTGGCCGGATATGGCAGGGGTCTGGGTGCGGCGCTGGGCAGCAAAGTGCGCATCAATGCCTCGGGCGGTGCACTTCCAGCCGATCCGATCATGGCGACCGGGCTGATCCGCCTTGCCAATGCGGCAAACCAGATGGGCCATCCCGAACTTTATGGCAGCGAGGTGCCCAGCCGCGCCATCGTCCACGGCGCGGGCGGCGTCGCTATGCAGTCTAACTGCGTCTTTACGCTGGAGGTCTGACTGTGGGACGTCATGTAGGCATAGTCGGCGTCGGCCAGACGCATCATTCGCGGCGGCGGACCGATGTCAGCCAAGCGGGCCTGGTACGCGAAGCGGTTGACCGGGCGCTGGCCGACGCGAAACTGACGATCGAAGATATCGATTCGGTCGTCGTCGCCAGTGGACCGGTGCTGTTCGCAGCGGTCAACCAGCCGGAAAAATGGGTGGTCGATGCTATCGGCGCGCAAGGCAAGCCGGTCGTGCGGGTGACCAGCGGCGGCGGTGCGGGCTTTGCCGGGGCACTGGCGGGGTACTATCAGGTGGCGGGCGGCTATGCCGAGCGCACGCTGGTTGTCGCCTATGACAAGCTGTCCGAAGGGCAGTTGCAATATTCGATTTCGACGCTCTACGATCCCTTCTGGGGCCGCGAATTCGCCGTCGGCATCATGGGCTTTTCCGCAGCCTACTGGCGCGCGCGGATGGATGTTCTCGGCCACACTGAGGAAGCCGCCGCGATGGTCTCGGTCAAGAACCACAAGAACGCCATTGCCAACCCCTATGCCCACTTCAAGAAGGAAGTGACGATCGAGGAAGTGCTGGCATCCAAGCCGCTGTGCTGGCCGATCAAGTTGCTCGATGTGCCGCCAATCTCGGACGGCGCAGCGGCAGTGGTGCTGGCCTCGGAAAGCGTCGCGGCGAAGTCCACAGACCGCCCGGCGTGGATTCAGGGCATCGCCTATTGCTGCGAGGCGGACAATGCGCCCGAACGCTCGATGCTGCTGTCCGAGCCGCTGGCACTTGCCGCGCGGCAGGTTTACCGTGCCGCTGGTATCACCAACCCGCGCCGCCAGTTCGATGTAGTCGAGGTGCAGGAGCCCTACAGCTGCTTTGAGCTCTCCTATTACGAAAGCCTCGGCCTGTGCCCGCCGGGCGGGGCAGCAGAGCTGATTGCATCGGGCGCGACTCAGCTTGACGGCGACATTCCGGTCAATCCTTCGGGGGGCACGATGGGAGCTAACCCGATTGGTGCGGTTGGCTTGATCCGGCTGATCGAAGCGGCGACTCAGGTCATGGGCCGCTCGGAAAATCACCAGATCAAGGATGCCAAGCTTGCTCTGGTCCAGTCGGGCGGCGGCTGGGCAAACTTGCGCGGCTGCGCCGTGCTGAGCGCTTGAGGGGAGACGAGAGATGCTTGCCGCACCTGACACCCAGACAATCGATATGGCGACTTTTCCCAGCTCGATCGACCTGCCTTACACGCTGACCCCCGGCAAGGCGGCGGGCACGTTTCTTGCCGAGATCGGCAGCCGCCGCATCCTGGGCACGCGCTTTGCCAATGGCGAGGTGGTCGCCCCGGCGCAGGATTATTCGACCCGTGATGCCGAGGATCGTTATGAGTTTGTCGAAGCGCCGCATACCGGGGTTCTGGGTGCCTTCACCCAGGTGGGTGATGACGTAATCGGCCTGATCCAGCTCGACGGCTGCGACAATGAATTCCCCCACCGGATGTTGGCAGAGCTATCGGCATTGTCGGTCGGCCAGCGCGTTGCCGCCGTGTGGGACGAAGCGCAGGAGCAATCGATCCTGTGCATCGCCGGTTTCGCGCCCGCGCCCGATGCGCCGGTGGGCACAGTCAAGCCTTTCGGCGAAACCGCCGCGCCGCTGGAATCGATCCGCTACCGGATGAAGCTCGACTACGAGCATGCTTATGGCCCCTATTATGGCCGTATGTTCGACGAGATTCGCGAGCATGGCCGGATCATGGGGGTGCGCACCTCGAACGGCGACGATGCTCTGCTGCCGCCGCGCGAGATCGACGACCTGACCCACAAGCGCACCGGCACCTGGAAGACCTGTGAGAACACCGGCACGATCCGAGCCTGCTCGATCATCAACATGGAATTCATCGGCCAGACCCGCCCGCCGCCCTATGCCTATGCCGAAATTGTGCTCGACGGTGCTTCCACGCGGTTGATCCATATGATCGAGATCGAAAGCATTCCCTGGGCCAAAGAGCATGTCCGCCCCGGCAGGCGTGTCCGTGCGATCTGGACCCTGGGCGAGCGCACTGGATCACTGAAGGATATCGAGCGGTTTGAGCTGATCGACGAATGAGCGGGTGGCCATGAACGACTGGACTGTCACGACGCTCCGGCTGGGCGAGCTTTATCTGCCTGAGGGCGGCGGCATCATGCGCGATCCGGTGCATTGCTGGCTGGTGCGCGGAGAGGCAGCGACGCTGCTGGTTGACAGCGGGATGGCCGATATCCCGGTGATCGAGCAGCGGCTCAAGGTGAGTGGAATTGGTGGCGGACACACTGCGCTGATCAAGGCCCTCGCCGCAGAAGGCCTGACGCCAGACGACATCACCCATGTTGTGCTGACCCACATGCATTTCGATCATGCCGAAAACCTGGACCTGTTTCCCAATGCCTGCGTGGTGGTCCAGCGCGACGAATTGCTCGCTTCGGTCGACCCGGTGCCCTCGCAGCGGATTTTCTACTGGAAATCGACGATCAATAACCTGTTGGAGCGCAAGCGGCCAGCTGGGTTGCGGCTGGTCGATGGCGATGTGGACCTGTTCCCAGGCGTCCGCTTGTTGCGCGTTTCGGCGCACACCGAAGGTATGCAAGTGGTGGTTGTAACGACCGCCAAGGGCCGGGTCGCGCTGGTTTCCGATCTCGGCGATCACTACCGCTATTGGTATCCCGCTGATCCGCGCGCCAACCGCCGGCCGCAACGCTCGCTTTCTGACGCTTTCCTTACCGGCAATATTCGCAGCGGTAGCGAGCGCGAGTGGCAGGCTGCGATGCGCCGGGTCCTCGATAATACCGACATCGTCGTTCCCGCGCATGATTTCCGCATACCGGTGAACATGCCCGAGCAGTGGTTCACGGTGCCGGAATCGACTGACAATGATCTGGCACATGTGCCGCCCGGGGAATGACCATGACCTACGAGAATATCCTGTTCGACGTTAGCGAGCGGATCGCCACGATCACGCTCAATCGCCCCGACGCGATGAACGCTACCACCGACCAGCTCTACACCGAACTGCAGGACTGCGTGGGTCGGATCGCGGCGGACAGCGGCATTTCCTGCGTGATCCTGACCGGAGCGGGCAAGGGCTTCTGCGCCGGCGCCGACCTCAAGGCCCGGCGCGATGACATGACGCCGCTGCAACTGCGCGCGCGGCATCGCTGGATTTTGAAGGACGTGCTTCTGCCGCTCTACAGTCTGGAAAAGCCGGTGATCGCAGCTGTCAACGGCGCGGCGGCGGGGGCGGGGTTCAATATCGCGCTGGCTTGCGATTTCATTGTTGCCAGTGAAAGTGCCAGCTTCATCCAGGTGTTTGCCAAAGTCGGGCTGGTGCCGGATCTGGGCGGGCTTTACTTGCTGAGCCGGGTGGTTGGACTCAATGTCGCCAAGGAGCTGTGTTTCACTGCGCGCAAGGTTTTGCCCGATGAAGCCAAGGCGCTAGGAATCGTCAACCACGTTGTCCCGCATGACCTGTTGATGGCCAAAGCGCGCGAGCTGGCCGGGCAAATCGTCAAGGCCTCTCCCACTGCCACGGCTATGACCAAGAACCTGCTCAACAAATCGAGCAATTCCACACTCGACCAGATGCTCGAATTCGAAAGCTTCGCCCAGACCGTCGCTTACCTGACGCCTGAATACAAGGAAGGGGTCGCCGCTTTCCGCGAGAAGCGCACGCCAGACTTTGCCGCAGCGGCGGAGCGGGGCTGACCCGTGGATTTTAACTACACCCCGGCCGAGGAGCAATTCCGCAGCGAACTGCGCGCGTGGCTGGCAGATGCTTTGCCGCAGGGCTGGGGCGAGACGGCGTTCGAGCCAGAGGATGAGGACGAACGCGCCATGTTTCGCCTCGCCTGGGAGCGCAAGCTCCATGCGGGCGGCTGGAACGGGATCAACTGGCCGCGTGAGTATGGCGGACGCGGCGCAACGCTGATCGAACGCGCGATCTTCGCCGAAGAAATGGCCCGGGCAAGGGCACCCGAGGGGATCAACATCATCGGCCACAATCTGGTCGCCGCCACGCTGCTCAGGCACGGGACCGAGGCGCAGAAGCAGCGTTTTCTGCCAAAGATCATGGCCAGCGAGGAAGTCTGGTGCCAGGGCTTTTCCGAACCTAACGCCGGCTCGGACCTTGCCTCGGTGCGCACCAAGGCAGAGCTGCGCGGTGACAAATTTCTGGTCAATGGCCAGAAGGTCTGGACCAGCTTTGCGCAGTATTCACACTGGTGCTTCGCGCTGGTGCGCACTGATCCCGATGCGCCCAAGCACAGGGGGCTGAGCTTTCTGCTGATCGACATGAAGTCACCCGGCATCTCGATTCGCCCGCTCAAGCAGATTTCTGGCGAGAACGAGTTCAACGAGACCTTCTTCGACGATGTCGAAGTGCCGATCGAAAACATTGTCGGCGAGGTGGGTGGCGGTTGGAAGATCGCGATGACTACGCTGGGCTTCGAACGCGGACCGGAAGATGCGCTGGGGCGGCAGGTGCGCTTCAAGCAGGAGCTCGACAAGCTTCTGCTGACCCTGTCCGAACTGCCGCGTGGGCGGGGCAAGGCGATTGACGATCCGGTGTTGCGCCAGAAGTTGGCGAAGTCGATTATCGAAGTCGAAGTGATGCGGCTCAATGCCACGCGCGCTTTCAGCAAATACATGAGCGGCGATGATCGCGGGTCGGATGCTTCGCTGATCAAGCTCTACTGGAGCCACGCGGCGCAGCGCTTGTATGAAACCGCGCTCGATGCTCTGGGGCCGATTGCGCCGCTGGCCGGAAATGATCCGGCGGGGGCTGCTGGTGGGCGGTTTCAGCTGAGCTGGCTGCAATCAAAGGCTTTCTCGATCTATTCCGGCTCATCCGAAGTGCAGCGCAACATCATCGGCGAGCGCGTGCTCGGCCTGCCGCGATAGGGTCCGGGAATGGATTTCAGCTTCAACGCCGATCAGACCAGCCTGGGCGAAACTGTCGGCAAGGTGCTCGCCGATCACGCAGGCCTGCTCGCGCCCAAGCCAGTGCCCGCGCATCAATCGGCGGCATGGGAAGCCCTGGCAGAGCTGGGGCTGTTTGCCTTATTGGTTCCCGAAGAATTTGGCGGAGCCGGTTTGGCGCTGGTTGATGTTGCGCTGGCAGTCGAGGCTTTGGGCGCAGGCTTGGCACCGCCAACGGCCGTGGCGACTCTGGCAGCAACCGACCTGCTGGTTTGCTATGGCAGCGAAGGCCAGCAGCGTGATTTGCTCCCCCAGATTGCGCGCGGCGAGGTGACGTTCGCCATCGCTGCGCTCGAAGCGGATCAGGGTTACGATCCCGAAGACGTCACCTGCTCTCTTGCGGACGGATCGCTTCGTGGCAGCAAGATCCTTGTAGCCGGAGCGGCGGCGGCAAAATTTCTCCTGGTGCTTGCGCAAGGCAGCTCAGGCCCGGTTTTGTTGCTGGTCAATCGCGAGGCACCCGGTGTGACCCTGCGCCGTCACGACGATCTTGACCCCGGCAGCGGCTTTTGTGCGGTGAGCTTCAAGGATGTCCGGCTCGAAGACGATGCCGTAGTCGGCACCGCCAATCGCGCCCGTGCGGTCGCGCGGTTGTTCGATGCCGGGGCGACGCTCAGCGCCGGTTTGCTAACTGGCATTGCCACAAGGATGCTGGAAACTTCGGTCGAATACGCCATGACGCGCAACCAGTTTGGCCAGCCTATCGGCGCGTTCCAGGCGATCAAGCACCGCTGCGCCGATATGGCAGTCGCGCTCGAAGCGGCGCGCTCGACGGCATACTATGCTTTCTGGGCGATCTCGGAGGATACTCCCGACAGCGCCCGCGCTGCCTCGATGGCAAAGAGCTGTTGCGGCGAATCGGCGCGGATGATCTGTAACGAAGCGATTCAGATTCACGGCGGCATGGGCTTCACCTGGGAGCTTGGCCTGCACTGCTTCCTGCGCCGCGCGCGGGTGCTCGAATATGTCTTTGGTGACGCCGCCTGGCACAATGAGCGGGTTCTCGCGGAGACCCTGGCCTCGCTGTCCTCGGAACGTGGCGAACTGGCCGTCGCGGCGCAATGAAAGCGATGCTGCTTTCCCGCTTCGGCGGCCCCGGGGAATTGATCGAGGCCGAAGTTCCGACGCCGCAGCCCGCGCCTGACCAGATGTTGGTGCGCGATTTCACCGATGGGGCCGGCGTCGATTGCGTTCTGGAGATTGCTGGCGCGCCAACATTTCCCTCCAGTGTCCGTTCGATCCGTACGGGCGGGCGGATGGTGATTGTCGGCACCGTCCAGCCGGGCATGTGGCCGTTCAACCCGGCCCTGTCGATCCTCAAGGAACTGGAATTCATCGGCAGTGCCCATGCCTCGCTCAATGATCTGCGCACGGTCATTCGCCTGGTTGCAGAGCGCAAAGTGGTTCCGGAAATCGGGCGGGTCATGCCGATGTGCGAGGCCGCCGAAGCGCACCGGGCGATGGAGGCGAAGGAAGTGACTGGCCGGGTGGTGCTGGTGCATGACCATGCCTTGGCAGCCTGATAGGAGGGTGGCATGCAGATTGGTTCGATCATCCGCCGCGCCGCGATCCAGTTCAAGGATGCGCCTTGCCTGACCGAGGGGAATCGCACCCTCAGCTTCCGCGAATTCGATGCCGCGACCGACCGGCTCGGCAATGCCCTTATCGCCAAGGGGCTGAAGCCGGGTGACCGGGTCGCCGTGCTGCTGCCCAATTCGATCGACTGCCTGATCGCCTATTATGCGGTGTTCAAGGCCGGGCTGGTCCGCGTCCAGCTCAACGTCCGCGAGACGCTGGAGAACCATCTCTACAAGCTTGAATACACCAGCTGTGCCTGTGTGATCCACGCTGGGACCGAGGGTCTGACAACGCCGATGCAGATCGGGATGGACGAATTGCTAGGCATGATCGCGAACGGCGATCCCACCCCCTGCGCGGAGGACCGCGATCTCGATGCGCCGCTGCGGCTGGGCTTCACCGGCGGCACCACCGGCAAGAGCAAAGCCGTGACGCTGACCACCCGCACCGACCTGGTCGAAACCTCGGTGTTCCTGTCGGACCTGATCCCGGAACTCAGCGAGGGCGAGATATTTCTCCACGGCGCGCCGATTGCCCATGCCGGCGGGGCCTATTTCCTGCCTTCGCTGATCCGGGGTGTGCATTCGGTGATGCTGTCGAAATTCGATGCCGCCGAATTCCTGCACGTGGCTGAGCAGACCCAGGCCGCATACACTTTCCTCGTTCCCACAATGATCGCGATGGTTATGGACGATCCGGCGATCGACACTGCCAAAACTGCGCTCAAGATCATTTCCTACGGTGCATCCTCGATTGCCCCGACCCTGATGGCGCGCGCGGAAAAGCGCTTCGGGCGGGTCTTCGCGCAATGCTATGGCCAGGCCGAAAGCCCGATGGCGATCACCTATCTGCGGCCCGAACACCACGACCGGATTGGATCGTGCGGGCGGCCATTCTCGGTGGTCGAAGTTGCGGTGTTCGACGATGACGACAAGCCGCTGCCGCCGGGCGAGCGCGGCGAAATTGTCTGCCGGGGGCCTCAGACGATGGCCTATTACTGGAACATGCCCGAGGCCACCGCCCAGGCCTTCCGCGGCGGCTGGCTCCACACCGGCGATATTGGCGTGATGGACGAGGACGGCTTCTTCTACATAGTCGACCGGAAAAATGACATGCTGATCTCCGGTGGTTACAATATCTATCCGCGTGAAGTGGAAGATGTGTTGATGGAATTCCCTGGCGTCGCCGAAGTCGCGGTAGTTGGCCTGCCGGACGAGAAGTGGGGCGACCGCGTGGTTGCGGTTGTCGCCGGGGCGGTGGTGCTGGATAGTGACGCCATCATGGATTTCGCGCGTGAGCGGCTCTCCGGGGTCAAGGCCCCCAAGCAGATACTTGTCTGGCCTGAACTTCCCAAGAGCGGCGCGGGCAAGATCCTGCGGCGCTCTGTGCGCGACACATTGAAGGAAGGGACTGTCTGATGGCCCATATCCAGTTCCTTGATGAGACCATGCGCGATGGCCAGCAAAGTCTGTGGGGTCTGCGCATGCAGGCTGGCATGGCACTGCCGGTATCCCCGCTGATTGATCGCACCGGCTTTTCGATCATCGATCTGACTGGCGGCGGCATGCTCGATGTGCTCACCCGCTATGCCCGCGAGAATTACTGGGAGGGGCTCGACCTGCTGGTCGCCTCAATGCCGCAGACGCCGGTTCGCGCCGGGCTGCGGGCCAATGCGAATGTAACCTTCGGCATTACCCCGCCCGCGCTGATGGACCTGTGGGTGCGGCGGCTAAGTGCACACGGCGTGCGCAGTTTCTGGATCTACGATGTGCTGTTCGGTATCGACAACATGCTGCGGCTGGCCAAGGTGGCTAAGGAGACGAACGCGCAGGTTGCGGGGGCGATCATGTTTGCGCTCTCACCGGTGCACACTGACGAATTTTTTGTTGCCAATGCCAAGGCCTTGGCAGCCAGTCCGGATGTGGATTCCATCCTGCTGTATGACACTGCCGGGGTGCTGGACAAGGAGCGGCTACAGCAGTTGTTGCCGGCCATTATCAAGGTCGCGCAGGGCAAGCCGATCGAGTTTCACTCGAACAATCTGCTCGGAATTTCGGCCAAGGCCTATCTTGACGCGATCGACCTTGGCGTCTCGGTGATCCACACCGCCAGCCAGCCAATGGCCAACGGCCCTTCGGTGCCATCGACTGAAATCATGGCGAAAAACGTTCAGACCCTGGGCCACACCCACGATCTGGATGAATCGCTGTTCGAGCCGGTCGCCGACCATTTCCGCGCCGTCGGCAAGGCAGCGGGGTTCCTGGTCGATCAGTATGCCGAATACGACGTCTTCTCGATTCAGCACCAGATTCCTGGCGGCATGATGGGCACCTTCAAGGCGCAGCTCGCCATGCACAAGATGATGGATAGGCTTCCGAAAGTGCTCGACGAAGTCGCTGCTGTGCGCCGTGATCTCGGCTATCCCGGGATGGCGACGCCGTTCAGCCAGCTGGTCGGCATTCAGGCGGTGCTCAATGTCGTTACCGGCAAGCGCTATGGCACGGTACCCGACGAAGTGATCCAATATGCCGCTGGTTTCTATGGCCAGACCGTCGCCCCGGTTGATCCTGATGTGCTCGACCGGATCATGGCCGCGCCGCGCGCCAAAGAAGTGCTCGCGCATCCGCCGGAAAGCCCCGATCTCGATAGGCTCAAGAAGCAGCATGACACCCAGGACGAAGACGAACTGATTTTCCGCGCCTTCCTGCCGCAATCGGACATCGATGCAATGCGCGCTGCGGGGCCGGTGAAGCAGGATTATCCGTTGCTGTCATCGCCTGAACTGGAGCAGGTGCGCAAGTTGATGCGGATCGCCGACGTGCCGTTGATCCAGTTGCGGTCGGAGGGGCTGGACATTACGTTGCGCCGATAGGCGGCTGATTACGCAGCTTTCGCCACTCTGATTTCCAATGAAAGCCCGGCTTCCGCAGCTATATTGACCAATGCGTCGAGCGAAAATTTGCCGAGTTTGCCCATCAAAAGGTCGCTAACACGCGGTCGTGTTATGCCGAGCCGCACGGCAGCTGCTTCCTGGGTAACGCCCCACGACCGGATATGCGCCTTGAGCACGGAGAGCAATTCGGAGCGAGCCTTCAAATTTGCCGCCTCGGCAGGCGTGTCTGCCAAAGCATCAAATGCGCTGTTGAATGTTTGATTCGTCATGCCTTACTTGTCCATTTCTTCAGACGTTGCTTTGCCAAATTGATATCTGCCTGAGGCGTTTTTTGGGTCTTTTTCTGAAATGCATGCAAAACAAGAACTCGCTCCGGCAATGTAGCGAGATAGATCACGCGAAACACGCCGTAAGAGTCACGAACGCGAATTTCTCGCACGCCGCTTCCGACAGTCGTCATTGGCTTCCAGTCATCCGGATCACGTCCAGACTGAACTGGTGCCCGGCCTCCGTGCGGCTTCCTCCGGGAAGTCGCGCAAAACCGAAAGGCTGTCGCCAAGGAAGGTTATCAACTTCATCGCGATTATGTATCGATATCGATACGGAAGTCAAGTGGTATTGCGTTCAAGCTACCGCAAAGAAACCTCAAAGCGATGTTAGCCCGCCGTCGATGACATGCTCCGAGCCGGTGGTGAAACCGGACTCGTCCGAAGCCAGATAGATCACCAGAAGCGAGACATCGGCAGGCTCTCCCACTCGTTTGATCGGCACCGAATCGCTGGCGATGACGATCTGCTCGTCGGTCAGCGCTTCGGTCATCATCTTGGTGCGGATGTAGCCGGGGTGGACCGTATTTATCCGGATGTTGTCGCCGCCATATTCGATGGCCGCCTGCTTGGTCAGCCCGCGCAGCGCGAACTTGCTGGCGGCATAGGCGACATTGGGCGTGCCATAGATCGCCACTATCCCGGAAATCGACGAGATGTTGACGATCGAGCCACCGCCAGCCTTTTTCATCGACGGAATGACATGCTTCATGCCAAGGAACACCGAGGTCTGATTGATCGCGCAGATGCCCAAATATTCGTCTTCGTCCAGGTCAGCGCAGGGGCTGACGCTGCCGACGATACCGGCATTGTTGACCAGCACGGTAACCGGGCCGAACTTCGCCTCGGCCTCGGCAACCACGGTCTTCCATCCTGCGCTGCTGGTGACGTCCTGCTTGCAGAACACGGCATTCGCGCCGAGTTCTGCAGCCAGCGCTTCGGCGCGGGGCACGTCGATATCGGTGAGGATGACCTTTGCGCCTTCGCGCACGAACTGGCGGCAATGCTCAGCCCCCATGCCCTGCGCGGCCCCGGTGATAATCGCAACCTTGCCGTCCAGCCGTCCCATTTCTCACTCCCATTTTTGTGAATTTCCCTCGGCTATCTTGTCCCAATATCCCGCAATTGGAAGCTAAAAATGTCAATCGGGCAACAAAAGCCGACGATTTTTCTTTTATTGGCTACATACCGACGGTAGTCTGATCGGCGACGTCCGCCCGATATTGGGCAGCGCATGGAGAGGTAAAATGGACACTGTGCAACTGGCTGAGCGGCCCGGTCATGTGCCACCAGACCGAGTCATCGATTTCAACCTGCATATGCCGGTTCCATCAGGTCAGAGCGTTCACCATTTCTGGCGCGATGTGATGGCGCGGGCGACGCACGACATTATGTGGACACCCCACAACGGCGGGCACTGGATGGTGCTCGACCCCGATCTCGCCGAAACAGTTCTGACCGATTCTGATCGCTTCTCCAGCCGGATCGTTATTGTCCCGCGCGATCCGGCGGGCGAGGCCTATTCGAAATATATCCCGCTGTCGCTCGATCCGCCCAAACATGGTCCATACCGCAAGCTGCTCAACGAGGGGATGAGCCCCAAGGCGATAAACAGTCGCAAGGAAGCGATGCGCGCGCTGGCGGTCGAACTGATCGAGGGGTTCAAGGCCGCGGGTCGCTGCAATTTCAGCCATGATTTTGCCGAACAACTGCCGATCCGCATATTCCTGCGGCTGGTCGATCTGCCAGTGGCCGATGCCCCGCGGCTGAAACACCTTGCCGATCAGTTCACCCGGCCCGATGGCAGCATGACCTTCGACGAAGTGGAGAAGGGGTTCAGCGACTATATCGGCCCGGTGATCCGCGAGCGTCGCGGAGGGCGGGGCGACGATCTCATCACCCAGATGGTGAGCGGGCAGGTTGGGGGCCGCGATTTGACGCACGAAGAGGCAGAGAACCTGTGCACTCAGGCACTGGTTGGCGGACTGGATACGGTGGTCAACCTGCTCGGATTCGTATTCTCGCACCTGGCACAGGATGATGAAACTCGCCGCACGTTGGCCGCTGATCCAGGTAAATTGGACGATGCCATCCTTGAATTTCTGCGACGCTTTCCCGTGGTTTCGGATTCGCGCGAAGTGATTGGCGAGGTGGAATTTGGCGGCGTCACATTCAGGCCGCGCGACATGGTCATGGCATCGACCGTGACGATTGCGTTGAGTGACCGGAGCAATCCTGAGCCAATGGAATTCAGGCTCGGCCGACAGGCGCGCCGCCAGTACATTTTCGGTAAGGGCAGCCACACTTGCCCGGGAGCACATCTCGCGCGCACCGAGCTCAAGCTGGTGTTGGAGGAATGGTTGGCCCGTATTCCCGATTTCCGCCTGGCGAAAGGCACGGCGCTGTCGTTCACCAGTGGGATCGTCGCGACAGTCGATCCGTTTGAGCTGGAATGGGACGTCTGAACGGCGTTCAGCCCGCTGGCCGCTCGCTGGAAATCATCTCCAGCATCCGCTCGACAATACCGATGCTGGCTTTGGTCAGGTTTCGAGGGCGGCGATAAAGCAGCCAGGTGATGATCACCTGATTGACAGCCCCCAGCAAAATTGCTGCCGTCTGGAACTGGTCGGCTCCGGCGGGCCAATCGCCATCGCGCGCCCCTTGCCGCAACAGGAACAGCACAACCCGCGCGAAATCATCGACCGAGTGGCGCAACTCAGTTTCGCTGACGAACACACTCGGCCAGATTTCAAGATAAAACACCCGTGCCCATTCTGCATGTTCGCGGGCAAAATCAGCGGTCATCGTCAGGTAAAGTGTCAGTCGCTCGCGCGCGCCTGACTTGTCGGCGACAGCGTGCCGGTATTCCTCAAAGAAGTCGGCCAGGTGATTGCGCGGCAGGTCGTAGGCGAGGTCTTCCTTGCTTTTGTAATACTCATAGAGCGTCGAGGTTGAAATCCCGGCCTCGGCGGCAATGTCAGCGATGCGTGATCGCGAGATGCCGTCGCGGGCGAAGACGCGCAGTGCGGCACTCAGAATTTGCTGCTCGGTGCGCTTGCTGCGATCCTGCTTGCGCTCGCTTGCCCGCTTTGGGCGGTGGGCAATGGTGTTGAGCAATGATTCCCAGTCCGAAGCGGGGTCGGAGGAGGGCGGCAGATCGGCTTCTGACATTTGGGGATTCCGCTGGAAAACGAGTTGTTCGTCGCTCCTATCAGCTAACCTTGTGCCGACCAAGTGTCGGTGTGCTTCAGGACAAATTGGCTATTGTCAAAATTAGCAGAGGCCTGAACTGCAATAATCCGATAAATCGTCGAAAAATGTTTGACGATGATTTTTCGGCAAACTAGTCTCGAGCAACAAGCAGAGGAGAGCGAGGATGGCCGATAATCTGGCATATGCTGAAGCAATGATCGCGGCCTACAATGCGAAAGATTTTGCCAAGATGGAGACGCAGATCGCGGCTGACGTGGACTTTGCCCATTTCAACCGCAATTTCGTTCTGACATCGCGTGAAGAACTGCTCGACGTGTTGCGCCAGTTCGCCAGTGACTGCATTCCGGACCGGCACTTCGAAGCACCTGAGCGCGTCTTCGCTGTGGGAGATACTGTGGTGCGGATTGGCTGGTATGTCGGCACTTGCGCAATTGATCTCGATGGTTTCGGCAAGGCGGGCGAGGCGTTCCGCCTCAAATTCTGCAGCGTGCTTCGCTTTAACGATGCTGGCGTTATCGTCGCGTGGAATGACTTCGGCTGATCTTCGGCTCGCCCCAAATTCAAAAAGGCAATTTCATGAAAATTGGCATGTTTCAGACTCCCTTCCTGCGCCCGACACGCACGGCCAAGCAGGTATTTGACTGGTGCATCCGCCAGGCCGTGCATGCCGACAAGATTGGCTTCAGCGAATACTGGGTGGGCGAGCATGCAACGCTCGATTGGGAAAGCGTGCCCAGTCCTGAACTGGTGATTGCTGCTGCGGCATCACAGACCACCCAGATCAAACTCGGTCCCTTGGCGCACCTGCTGCCCTATCACCACCCGGCCACCTTGGCGATCCAGACCGCATGGCTCAGTCAAGTGTTGCAAGGCCGCTACATGCTCGGCGTCGCTAACGGAGCCTATCCCACTGATGCTGCGCTGCGCGGGGTTACGGATATGAGCCACGCGCATGACATGATGTTCGAATCGATCAATATGATGCGCAAGGTGTGGAAGGGCGAGCCGTTCCAGGAGCAGGGCAAATACTGGAAAGTCGGCTACCCTGAAGCCGACCCCACCCACCCGTTCCGCGATACCAAACCCTGGGGCGGCGAGATGCCGATGGCGATGACCGGGCTTTCCTCGCCGTCATCGTCGATTGCCTTTGCCGGCACCCACGGCTTTATTCCCGCTTCGGTCTATGCCGGCAATCCCTTCCTGCGCAGCCACTTTGAAACCTATGCCGAAAAGATGGCCGAGAACGGCCGGGTGGCCAGCCGCTCGATGCACCGGGTGGTCCGCGATGTCATCGTCGCCGATACCGATGTCGAAGCACGCAAGCTGGCGATCGAGGGCGGCATCGGTCACGCCTGGAATACTTACATCAAGCCGACATACGAGCGTTTCGGCGTACTCAAGGGCCTGCTTCACGATCCTGATATGGACCCGTCGAAAGTCGATGCTGAATATCTCGCTGAACACGTGTGGATCGTCGGTTCGCCAGAGACGGTGCGGCAGAAGATGGAGGCTTGGTTCGATGATCTGGGCGGTCCGTTCGGCACGCTGCTGATCTACAGCCACGACTATCTCGATAACCCCGAGCCGTGGGAACATTCGATGGACCTGCTGGTCAATCAGGTCGCGCCCAAGTTGTCGGGGTAAGGCAAGGTGGCAGCCCTGTCCACCACCAGAAAAGATTATCAGTCGCGCGTATCAAACGCGTTCCGGGACACCGAGCATCTTGCGCAGGTCGGCGGATTTGAGCGGTTTGTGGAGAACTGGAACCCCGTGTTTATCAGCGGCGGCGATCAACGCCGCATTAAAGTCTCCGGTAATCAAGGCGGCTTCGGGGACAGGTTCGGCATGCGCGCGCCGCAGCGCAAGGATTAGCTCAAGCCCGGTGACCGCGCCACCAAGGCGGTAATCAGCAAGGATCAGACCGAACCGCGTTCCCGATTCAACCAGCGCCTGCGCTGCCTCGGCACTGGCTGCGACTTCGAACATTACCCCCCAACGTGACAGCAGATCAGCCAGCGCTGCGCGCACGTCGCGATCATCGTCGACGATGAGGATGGGGAGATCGCTCCTGCGCACCTTAGCGGCCGGGTGATCGCTGTAGTCAGGCAAGCCTGGCAGTTGCGACGGCGATTTTACCAGTGGCTGCACGATTGCGAACCGGGTTCCGCGCCCGGGCCGCGAGGCAAGCGTGATGTTCGCGCCAATCAGCAGGGCCGAACGATGGGCAATCGCCAGCCCCAGCCCAAGACCCTTGCGCCGGTCGCGCTCAAGGTTATCGAGCTGGACAAATTCTTCGAAGATCCGCTCGGCATCCGTCGCTGTTATCCCGCGCCCGGTATCCCAAACTTCGAGCGACAGCCCGCCCGCGCGGCCGCGCGCGGCGACCAGTACGCCGCCCTTGTCGGTGTAGCGCAAAGCATTCGACAGCAGATTGGCCAGCACCTGTTCGAGCAGTAAAGCATCGGTCATCACCCATTCGCCGTCGTGGCGAAAGCGCAGATCAAGCCCTGCGTCGAGCGCGATCGGGTGAAATACCTGGCTCAGCCGGTCAAATATGGCGTCAACTGATACGGCCGCGAAGTTTGGCTTGACGACGCCTGCATCGAGTTTCGAGATATCGAGCAGGCCATCGAACAGCGATTCCATAACCCCGATGCTGTCCTGAATATTGACCACGACGCTGCGCCCTTCGGGATCGAGCCTGAGTTCATCGAGCGAGGCGGAGAACAGGCTGAGCGCGTAGAGCGGCTGGCGAAGATCGTGACTGGCCGCCGCAAGGAACTGCGATTTTGCCAGGCTGGCGCGCTCCGCCTGTTGGCGCGCTTCATCCGCCTCGGCCTTTTCGTGTGCCAAAGCTTCGAGCAACTCGACGTTTTCAAAGCGGATTTGCAGCGATGCTTTGACCGCTTGCGACTGGTTGCGGCAATAGGCGATCATCGTCACCCCGAACAGCGCAGTGGCGCTGCCGAGCAGGACATAGCCAAGCCCTCCGGCGATCAGCAGGCGCACAAAGATCGTGCCGAACAATATCGCGATCAGCGCAACATTTGCGCGCGGGTAATAGGCGAGCGAGGTCACCGAGCCTGCGCCGATCGAATAGAGGCAACATAAAGTCAGCGCGATCGAGAGCGGTTGGACCGGGTGGGCGAAGAGGACCATCGTCAGACCCCAGACGGCCCCCACCAGGGCTTGCTGCGCGACAAAGGCATTGGCCCAAGGCCGCATATTTGCGTCTGCCGGGGCCTGATCGCGGAATGCGCGGAACGATACTTCGCGCCACGCCATCAGGGCCAGCGGGAGCACTGCCCAGCCCAGAACGATCGGCCACGGCGTGAAAGCCAGTGAAACCCCGACCATATAGGTTGTGACGATAACCGTTGCGAAGGCGGTCGCCCGCATCTGGGCATACATGGTCCGTATCGATTCGGCCTCGATGCGGTCCATCAGTCGATCAGGCCCAATTCGCGAGCGCGGATCATGGCTTGCGTGCGGCTGTGCGCGCCGAGAAGCTGGAACAGTTCGGTCATATGCGCGCGCACTGTACGCTCGGCGATGTTGAGGCGATAGCGCATTTCCTTGTTGCCGTGCCCTTCGGCGAGAAGGCCGAGCACTTCTGCCTGGCGGGTCGTCAATTGGGGAACTTCTCCTGAGGCGTTGGCTGACTCAAACGCCATGCCGCCTGCGAGCACAGAATCGAGCAGCGCGACGATCACCGCAGGCGGCATCGATTTGGCGACAAAGCCGCGAGCACCACAGGCGCGCGCCCGCACCCGCACGCCGGCATCATTGCGGCCCGAGAGCAAGACCTGGGGTAAATCCGGAAGCTTCGCCGCGAGCGAGGCAAGCAGCGAAAAGCCATCGCCGTCGGGCAGACCAATGTCGAGGATGGCGAGGTCAGGACGCAGCAGATCAATTTCGGCAATGGCGCGCTCGGCACTTTCGGCGAAGCTCAATTGCCAAGTTGGCCGCAGCGTTCGGATCATGTTGGCGAAGCCGTCGCGGAACAACGGGTGATCATCGACCATCAGTATTAATGGCATGGGCCTGACATCCTTTATGCCGCCTTAGCAGACGCATAATCTCGCTACACGTGCCTAATTAGGCAATTTACCTCGTTCAGTGCGCCTGTCATTCGGTGCGGTATCGATCGAATCCATGATCGGGTGAAATCCAGGAAACGCCACCCGCACGATGGATCTAACAGGGGTGATCGCAATGAAGATAAGGACTGTTGTCTTGAGCCTGGCGCTCGCATCGACCAGTCTTTCGGCTGCGGCACAGCCCGTGGGCTATCAGCCTCAGGCGCAGCAGGCAGCGGCACCAGAACAAGGCTCCGTTCAGGCACCTGACGCGCAGGCTGATCAAAATACCCAGACCGCACAAGAAGCGCCGGCCATTGCCCAAGAGGCACCAGTTATGGCCCAGGATGCGCAGTCTGTCACGCAGCAGGCACCCGCTGCCGATGCTTCGAGCGGCGCGTCATCGGGTAATTCAACGGCAGTTGTTGTTGGTGCGCTGGCAGCCGCCTTCGGGCTGTTAGCCGCCTTGCGCAGCGCAAAGAAACCTGCAGCCGCCGCACCTGAGCCGCAAAGCGCGCCGGTTACACCGCACTAAGTGACGATGTTCCCTTTTTTGAGTCCACTAACGCAGTAATGGAAAGGAAATTATCATGAGAAAGACCAATGTTCGCCTGTTAAGTCTCGCCGCATGTGCGGCCGCGATGTCTCTGTTCAGCGCCCCCGCGCATGCCGGCGGCTGCAATAGCGTTGTCGACATATTCCGCTGGGGTTGTGCGCCATGGGATAACAACAATGGTCCAAACTATCCGTTCTACAGGAAAGTACAAACCTCGGTCCCCGCCAACGGCGCCCAAGTGCGGATCAAGGACAACAGCGCGGAAGTTCTGGTCAATGGCCAATGGTTGCCCGTCGTCGGCGGAACTGCAGCGATCGTTGCCCAGGGCGGCGGAAACATCGTAGCCCAGGGCGGCGGCAATATCGTAGCCGCGGGCGGCGGTAACTTGCGGGCTTTGACGGGCCAGTAAGAACGAGGCGATTTGCGGCGCTGGCTTTGCCGCGCCGTAATGGGGGCGGGGGAAATCAATCGGCGCTTGAATGCAGTGGGCATCACATGCTTGTGCATTCAACGCTGGCCCCGTTCTTCCCGAAATTACCTATCATGCGCTTCCCGCTTTGTTTCTGCGGCTGATGCGTCACGCAAACTGCATCTTGCCCTGTCGCACCAGCCGGGCGTGTCCGTGGGAGGTTACCATACGATGACCAGACATTTGATCGCCGCCAGCACATTGTTGCTCGCTGCCTGCGGAAGTTCGGGACCAAAAGCGCCGGACCAGTTTTCCGGAACCTGGGGTGCCGACTGCTCCGCACCTTTCGTCAGTTTCTCTGGCAACACGATCCACGTTTTTCCTGACAAGGCCGATTACAAGCTCACGTCGGTTAGCCTGGTCGGCAACAACTTGAGCGTCGGCTACGCTAGCGCTGCGGGGACTGCGCTCGAAACATATGTGATAGAGGGAGATCAGCTCCGTCTGGACCGCGGAACCTACGGCGGCAGCCAGGCAACCTGGCACAAGGCACCGATGAAAAAGTGCAGCTGAAGCACCTGACAAAGCCGCTGCGCGTGGCTCGCCGTCAGGCCAGGCCAATCAACACAATATCAAGGAGGCAACCATGACCGACGCCGATCTTACCGGACAAGCCGTCAGCGATCTCGAAACCAAGCAGAAGCGAAATTTGCGCTGGAGCAAGATCGCTTCGATATTGGTGGCGGCGGTCTTCGTAATTCGCGCAGCCGTTTGGCTATTGAGCTCGAACCATCCGATGGAATGCGATGATAGCAAGGTACAATCGGCGCTGACCGACTTGATTGCCGAGTCTTTCACCAAGGCCAAGCTGACAATCAAGCTGACATCGCTCACCGACATAAAAACGGTTTCGCGCGATGACAAACTTGCGCGCTGCACCGCGCACGTGGCGATGTCTGACAACTCGGCCGGCACGCTCAAATACCATCTCGATCCCAAGCGGATCGAGCTTGATGGAATGGAGTGATCGCGATGGGAAGTTCTGCACATTCGGAATCGGCTGCGATTATCATCGTCATATGGCTGATAACGGGCGGCCTGATGGCGCTCTACCTGTTCGCCAGCTGGTCGATGCGGAGTGTCGTCATGGCGGCCAGCGGCTGGCCAAAGGTTGCAGGCAAGATCGTCAGCGTGAAATACCTGGAGAATGGTAACGGCACCTATGCGCCGCAGGTCGGCTACAGTTATGTGGTTGGCGGCAAAGGCTATGCCTCTGATCGTCTCAACCCTGGCGGCACACCGTTTTACTATAGCAAGGACAAGGTGCTCAAGATCCTCGACCCCTACGAAGTCGGCAATCCCGTCGATGTTCGTTACAATCCGGACAAGCCCAAACGCTGCGCGATAGAACTCGGCGAAACCAGCCATATGCGAAAGTTTTTCGGCATCATGGGAATGGTCGCGCTGGTGGTCACAATAATCGTCACGGCTGCTTTGCTCAGCAAGGGTTGAGGCAGGTTGCCAAATCACTTGTCAAAGTGCGATGTAAATCTTGCGCTGGTTCGTCGCCTGCCACCGATTCGGCTGATTGGCTGCTCAACGCCTAGCACTGCGATCTCAACTGCCAACCTCTCAATAAAAGAAGTCAGGAAAACCAGATGCAGCGTTGGATTTCGGGCATTAGCATATTCCTTCTCGGCTTTGGCGCGCTTGCGCCTGAAGTGATGGCGCAGGATTCAACGGCAGGTTACGAAGTAGGTGACCACGTCGAGGTCAAACCGACGACCTGGCAGAACATTTGGGAGGAAGGCGTAGTGACCGGCATCAGTTACGATCACACCCAGCTCATCATCAAATCGCCGATCGCAGGCGAACGCGGCTTCGTGATGAAAGATGTGCGCCATCTTGGCGGCGCAAAGGCAGCCGATGTGCAGCAGGCTGCTCCGCAGGCCGCGCCCCGATATGTCGCGGCTCCTGCGCCGCAACAAGGAGCGCGGAATGGCGAACGGGTCTCCGTGGCCGTGGGCGGCGCCTGCTGTTATGCCGGCACCATCATCGGCACGGGGACAGGCTCGCTGGCCGGCATGTACCTCATTCACTTCGACAATCCGGCTTCGCAGGACCAATACGCGCAGGCGAAGTACATCTATCCGCGTGGGACTGCTGCCCGTGCTGCACCCGTTCGGCGTGGCAACGGGTCAGGCTGCCAGATCATGACAATCGGTTACAAACCGGTCTGCCGCCCGCATTGACGACCGCACCATTCGCTGTATCCGAACGGATCAGTTAGAGGTTGCTGGCGATCTTGGCATTCAATCGATTGGTAATGGCACCTACGTTCCGCAGGTCGGCTACAGTTATGTGGTTGGCGGCAAAGGCTATGCCTCCGATCGCCTCAACCCTGGCGGCACACCGTTTTTTTATAGCAAACAGAAGGTGCTCAAGATCCTGGACCCGTACGAAGTCGGCAATCCTGTCGATGTTCGTTACAATCTGGACAAGCCCAAACGCTGCGCGATAGAACTCGGCGAAACCAGCCATATGCGAACGTTCTTCGGCATCATGGGACTGGTCGCGCTGGTGGTTACGATAATCGTTACGGTTTCTTTGCTCAGCTAGAGTTGAGGAGGGTCGGCAAGTCACTTGTCCAGGTGCGCGTGAAGCTTGCCCGGGTCCGGCCACCGCTGTGATTGCCTTGCCCCCGAAAGGTCCGCTCGCCGCCTTATTGCCGCAGACGATGGCCAAATGATTCAATTGTTTAGTTAATTACAGATGAAAGGGCAACGAAGAAAGTTCTAGGAAAATGAGCATAGATGCCATAAGGATTCATACCTATATCGCGGTGTAGTGCCTGGGGGGCATTTTGGCCAAAGTGGGAACGGTTATGACACTGTGCGGGCGCATCACGTTGTGGTGTGCGGTGTTCTGCGTCTTGCCGGGCGAGGCGCAGGCGGACGTTTTGACGGTGAACGCCACTGGCACCATTGCCGGGACCTGTCAGCTTACGCTTGCGTCCGATTTTTCTACAACGGCAGACCTTTCGGTCAGCGGCAGTTCTGCGGCGAGCGCCACTGTTGATTGCACAACGCCGTTCAAGATCAATGCGACGTCGAGCAATGGCGCGCTGAACAATTCTGTGAGCGCGGTAAGCGGTTTCACCAATACGCTTGGCTATGACCTGACGATCAGCGTTCCGCTTAACTCCGGCGGGCCGGCGGCGGCGACCTGCGCGTCAACCCTTCTGGTCACCGGGCAAAGCAGCTGTGCGCTGTCGCCTGGCAACACAACCGGGCTCTATTCGGGCGCGACCGGCAGTGCGACCAACAAGACCGCAACCTTAACTGCTGCCTGGATAACGCCCGCATCGCCCAAGCTGGTGGCCGGAGCCTATTCTGACACTTTGACCGTTTCGATTGCCGCTGTGCCATGAGCCGCAGCGCAATCATCACCCCACAGCCAATCCTGCAAAAACAGGGGATTGCTGTCCTGAGCATGCGCTCGGGAATGATTTTTACGACGACGACTCCAAGGAAGGATCAACTATGAAAAAGATACTTATAATTGCTGCGGCGGCTTCGGCCTTCGCTGCCACCACCGCCAGTGCTCAGGCTGCGACCTATAGCGTCAAAGCCAATGTCACAGCATTTTGCACCGCGCTCACCGGCTCGACAACCGATCTTGATTTCGGCACGCTCACCGTAGGTGCTGACGGCAAGCTGACCGGTGTTTACACCAAGACCTCAACGCAAACGCCGGTTGTTTGCAATGGCGCTAACACCACCATTACTGTAACGCCGACAGCAATGACAAACGCCGCAACGCTGACAGACACGACCAACTTCACCAACACCATCAACTACACGACCGGCGTCACGCTCGCTGGCCGCACGGTTCTGGTTGACAGTGCCGCTCATGCAATCGGCGAACTTACTGGCACGCTCAACGTCACCGCCAGTGCTCTTGCTCCTGCTGGCGGCAAGGCCCTGCTTGCAGGCAACTATGCCGGTACCATCGTGGTCACGCTCGCACCCGCAGCCTGATGCGCCTGGACCTTCCTGGAGCAACAAACGGATTGGCGCGCTTCGGCGCGCCAATCCTGTTTGTTTTCGCCTGTGCCTGGGGTTCCCCGGCACAGGCGGCTTCACGGAATGCCGAATATAAAGTGAATGCCAAGGTCGATGCAATCTGCTCGGTGGGCACGCAGGTCGCTCCGATGACCCTGACGACGACGGTCGACAAGAACGGAAAACTTGACCCCGCATTGGTCAACCGTTCGTTTGTCGTTGATGGCATGCTGTGTTCTGGCCCGTCACAGATCACAGTTTCGGCAACATCGCTCCGGCTGACGCTGCCGCGCAACGATCTGCCGACCGGACAATCCCAGGCGGTGAATTTCATAACCTCGGCGACAGGCTGGACCTCGAACCCGGCGACGGTGACCACGCGCGATACAAGCCCGCTTGGCTCATTGGAAGTCTATGCTGGCGTGCCGCAGATTCAGTACGACGCAAAGTCGGGCGGGATTACCATCCATGTCAGCGGGTTTGCGGTGGTTACCGAAAAGACGGTGAATGGCCGCAGTGCCCCAGCAAAACCGGTCGATGGCAACTATGTCGCAACAATCACAATTTCTCTGACACCGAAAAGTTGAGAACAACCGTGAAATTGATTTCAGCTCCTTTCGCCTCACGTTTGATCTGCCGTGCCGCTTTGGCTGCCGTGCTTGCAGCGGCGCTGTCGCCAATAGCAGCGCTGGCGACGACGGTTTCGCCCGTCATGGTCGATTTGCAATCGGGAGGGCGGCAAGTCGTCGCCAATGTCAGCGTCAACAACACCGGGGCCAATCCACTGCCGGTGGAAATTGTCGTCACCAAGCTGAAGGCCACGGCAACCGGATTTGAACAGACCAAGGAAAATACCGACGATCTGTTGGTGGTACCGCCGCTCGCCTTGATCCCGCCGGGGCAAACGCAGACGTTCCGCGTCCAGTGGATCGGCGATCCTGACGTTGCTGAAAGTAGCCACTATTACGTCGGGATCAATCAGGTCCCGGTCAAGCTGCCCGAGGGGAAATCGGCGGTGCAGGTGGTCTATAATTTTCAGGTGCTGACCAGCGTTTCATCGCCGCGCCGCAAGGCCAATCTGGTCATCCGCGCCGCCGCGCCAACAACGATTGCTGAAGGCAAGCTTGCGGCCGCAATCACCGTGGAAAATATGGGTGATGCCCACGATTATCTCAGCCAGCACCGCATCAAGATCAGCGAAACCGACGCATCGGGCAACGCGGTCTTTGAAAAAACGATCAGCGGCTCGGAATTTCAGCAGCTGATCGGCTATGGACTGGTCGCCAGCCACACCACGCGAACGGTCAACATCCCGCTCGCGCTGCCGACATCGAAGGGAACGGTGACAGCAGTCTTGATGGATGAACAGGCGCAATAACAATAATTTACCTAAGTTCACTGAACCATCTCGCTGGTTTCCTTAAGCGCATAATCGAAAATCTGGGGCAACCACTCAATGCCAGCCGACGTGCCACCGCCACCGCCACCGGCCCATCTGGCGCAAGCCGATAAGCCCATGGTATTGCCGGTGCCGGCCTTCGGCCACCGGTTGAACCCGACGGCGCGCACGCTGCGTTTTATCGTGCCCGTCACCGATGGCACCAACTACCTCGGCGATGTCGAACTCGCCGTGGCTCCCGATGACGCGCTTTCGGTTGTTGCCCCGCGTTTGGTGCAGATGCTCGAACCGATCCTCAAGAAAGACGTGTTTCAGGCGCTTAGAACCCGCATTGGCAGCAGCGCCGAAGTTTCCAACGTAACCTTGCAGGAATACGGGATTTCGCTCGCCTATGACGACGCCCGCCTGGCGCTCGCCATCAAGATCCCGCTGGAATCGCGCGAAATCAGCCACCTTAGCCTGCGCGAAGCCTTCGCAAACGGCGGCGAAACGCTGCAACCGGCCCAATTCAGCGGCTATGTGAATCTGCGCGGGGCGATGGATTTCATCGAGCAGGGGCCGGGCCATACGGTGCAGGCTCCGGTGTTCGGTATTGATGGCGCCGTGCGGATCGGCGGGCTGGTGGCGGAAAGCGAAGGCTATGCCTCGTTCCGGCCAAGCGAGCCGACGTTTCGCCGCACCGGATCACGGCTGGTCTTTGATGACCTTGCACGAACCATGCGCTGGGCGTTCGGCGATGTCCGCCCGATTTCGCGATCATTCCAGTCAACCCCCAATGTTGCCGGGCTATCGGTCAGCCGCCTTTACAATGTCCTCGATCCGCAACGCGAGGTGCGCTCGAACGGCAGCCAGAGTTTCAGTATCTTCGCACCGAGCGTGGTCGAAACCATCGTCAACGGCCGCATTGTCGAGCGCAAGACGCTGCAACCCGGCAACTACAGCTTGCAGGATTTTCCGCTCGCCGATGGTGCAAACCAGGTGCAGCTTCAGGTCGAAGACCCAACCGGACAGCGCCGCCGGATCAACTTCGACCTCTACTATAGCCGCGCTTTGCTGGCGCAGGGACTCACTGAATTTTCGGGCTTTGCCGGGGTTTACGCCACGCCAACTGCGCGCGGCATTTCCTATTCCAATGACGTCATTGCTTCAGCATTTGTGCGCAAGGGGTTGAGCCAGAAGGTTACCGCAGGAATCAACTTCCAGGCAGACAAGCTGGCGCAGCAGGCAGGCGTCGAGGTTCTGTTCGGCAGCGTGCTCGGCCTCGCCGGGTTTGATCTTGCGGCCAGCCATCAGCGCGGCGGGGGCGATGGCTTTGCAGCCTCGGTCAGTTTTGAAAAGATCATCACTGGTGATGGTGAGAATGGGCAATCGTTCCACGCGCTGGCCGAACACCGCAGTCCCCATTTCGCCACGCCGGGCCAATTTGCCGGAATCGAACCGCTCGATTGGCGTCTTTCGGCAGGCTACACCAAGAATTTCGGGCGCGACCGCTATTTCTCCGCCGATGTGCAATACAGCCGAGACCGGGTGGCGCGCGAAGACCGCTTTAGCGCCCGCGCAAGTCTCGGCTTCCGCCTGAGCAGCACTATGGGCGCGATTGCCGAGGTGGAATATGACCATGGCAGTCTGCGCAACGGTTTCGTTGCCCGCATTGGCCTGCGCAAACGTTTCGGCCTGCGCTCATCTGCCCAGTTCGATGCCGACAGCCGCGGATCGGCGCGGGCGAGCTTTCAATCGAGCGCGGGGGACGGCATCGGTGCCTGGTCCACCAACGTCGATCTGGCCCGTGATCCTTCGGGCTCATCACTCAACGCCAACGCCTATTACATCGGCAACCGTTTTGAGGGCGGGGTTAACCAGACGGCGAACTATGATGGCCGCGCAGGCCGCCTGATCGGCGCTCGCACCTCGCTGCGGATGTCGACGGCAATCGCCTTTGCCGATGGCACCCTGGCGATCGGCAGGCCGGTATCCGAAGGATTTTTGCTGGCACACGGGCACCGATCGCTTGCCGGAGAACCGGTTCGCATTGATCCGCGGGCAAAAAGCGAGATGGCGCGATCCGGCACCTTGGGAGCGGCAATGCTCGGCAGCCTTAGTGCCTATTCGGATCGCACGGTGATTTATGACGTCAACAACGCCCCGCCGGGTTACGATCTGGGGCAGGGGAATGTACATATTGTCCCTAAGTACCGAGCCGGATACAATTTAACCGTTGGCTCCGATTATCACTTGCTGGTGGTGGGAGCATTGACCGACGCCAATGGGGAACCGATTGACTTGCTGACCGGGACTGCAACCGAACTGGCCGCACCGAAACGCGCAGGCATCTCGTTCTTCACGGGCAGAAAAGGCAAGTTTGGCGTGCAGGGTCTGCGCGCTGGCAAATGGCATATTGAATTGGCGACCGAACCGCCAACACTGTTCGAGCTCGACGTGGTAGAAAACGCCTCGGGCATAGTCCGCGCGGGCACACTGCGACCGCTCAGCAAGGGGCAGGGGAAATGATGAAGATCAAGCGACTGGCTTCGTTGGGCGTTTTGGCAGGCGCCTTTCTAGGCGCTGCACCGGCATGGGCGGCAAATTGCGCGACTATTACCGTGGCGACGTCTCCGCCGACAATCGCCTTTGATCCGATCAAGGCCACTGGTCCAGTGACGGCTACATTTACCATCACAGTTGGCGCAAAAGTGTCAAATCCTGACGTGAGTGCCATCCTGATTTTTACCGATTCCGTGGCGGCAACACCGCTTAAAATCGGAGCGGCTGGTCCGCAGTACACGATTACAAATAGCGGCGCTCAATTGGTATCATTTCAATCTGGAACCACCGCTGCAAGCCAATCAACCATTACCAAGATCCCCCTTTCGAATTCCTCATCGAATGTAACTTTCACGGTGTCATTGCCGGTGAACACAACGGTTGATTATACCGGAGGCACCAGTTTTACCGAAAACCTTGGCTATTCGTTGCAATGTTATAAATCTTCCGGAACCACTGCAACCCTGTCTGATTCCGGCTCGTTGCTAAGTCTGGTGTCGTCGATCACCAACGTCCTCAGTGTCATCACCGCCAGCCCGCAAACGCTGAATTTCGGCAATTTCACCACCACCAGCCAAAATCTGCAGGTCAATATCAAGAGCACCAACACGATCAACGTCGCGGTATCGACCGCCAAGGGGTCGGTGATGGCACTGGCTGGCGCGGTTGCACCCTATGCCGCGAACAACTCGATACCCTATACCATGACGTTCAACGGTGCAGCAATTGCCAGCACGGCAACCAACAATGTCGTGCGCGCGAGCGTGACGGGTGCGAACTATCCTTTTGCCCTTAACCTGACCGGCGGCCTGCCAACGGGCAAACTCGCCGGAACCTATTCTGACGTAATTACGCTGACTATCACGCCCGGGGCGTAATCCGCCTGTAAAGCTACAGTTGCGGCGTTGGCTGGACTTTTCATTCGCTGCCTATCTCGGCGTAGCGCCGCGCATTAGCTTGCCCC
>JANLOZ010000288.1:0-5116 GCA_031366845.1 Novosphingobium sp.
TGGCTGGCGCTGGACGCGCGGGTGTTCCGCTTGCCGGGGATTTATGGCCCGGGCCGATCCGCGCTGGATCGGGTGCGCGGGGGGAAAGCCCACCGCATCGCCATTCCGGATCAGGTGTTCAGCCGGGTCCATGTCGATGACATAGCCGCCGGGGTGCTCGCCGGGCTGAATGCTCCGGCGGGGGCCTACAATCTCGCCGATGACCTGCCGTGCAGCCAGAACGCCGTGATCGAGGAGGCCTGCCGTCTGCTCGGAATCACCCCGCCGCCGATGCAATCGCTCGTCGAAGCCAACCTCTCGCCAATGGCGCGCGCATTTTATGCCGAGAACCGGCGGGTGGCGAGCGGCAAGGCCAAGCGCCTGCTCGGCTGGGCCCCGCGCTATCCGGACTTCACTGCGGGGCTGCGCGCCCTCAAGGCGATGACCAGTCCGGCCAGTGCCAGCACCGATCCCGCCAGCGCCAGCGCCGTCCAGCCATAACCTTCGAGCAGGGTCGAAAGCAGCATCGCCAGAACTATCGAGGCGACGCCGTTATAGGCGGCTGGCCCTGCGCCGAGCTGGCGCACCAGCGTGAAATAGAGTGGAAAGGTGACCACCGATCCCGCCAGCGCGAGGTAGGCGGTGCCGAGCCAGTAGGCAGGATCGCGCGGCAGTACCAGCGGCCCCGCCGTCACCCAGGCCAGCGCGGCATCGATCAGCGTTCCATAGAACATCGCCCAGGCCAGCAGGCTGACCATCGGCACCGAACGCCCGGTCTCATTCGCCTGGACCACATTGGCCACCGAAGCAGCGAGCAATCCGCCCACCGCGAGCGCCACGCCGAGCCAGACATTGCCCGCACCGGCGCTGCCGCTGCGCGCTTCATTAACCAGCAGCAGCGCGATTCCGGCGATGGCAATCGCACTGCCCACCAGAAAGCGGCGGGTAATCGGCTGGCCGAGCCACATCCGTCCCAGCAGCGCGTTGGGCACCAGCAGAAGCCCCAGCATCACCGCGACAATCCCCGAGGTCAGGTGCCGCTCGGCCTGATAGACGAACATGTAATTGCCGCAGAACTGGCTCACCCCGACGATCAGCGCCAGCCGCTGCGCCTTGCCGCCAAGCTTCAGGCTTTTGCCGGTGAGCAGCGCCAGCAGCGCCATGGCAGGCGTCGCCAGAACAAAGCGCAGCGTCACCGACCACGCCGCAGGGATAACCGCGAGCTGGGTGGTTATCACCCACCATGTCGAACCCCAGATCAGCGCTACCAGCGCGAAGGGCAGGGCGATGGCAGGGGTGAGAAATTTTGCCGGAGGACTGTGGTTCACAGCGCAGATATAGCCTTGGCGAGCGCCCGAACATCGCCCATTTCACTCGACCAGGAAGTGACCAGGCGCGCGCCATCGCTCCCCCAATCGTAGAAGGAAAAGCCTTGGCCGCGCAGGGCCTCGCGCTCTGCCGCTGACAGAGTGACAAACAGCTCGTTCGCCTCGACGGGATAGAGCAACCGGGTGCCGCAAGCCGAGGCCAGCTCGCGCGCGGCATCATTGGCGGCACGGGCGTTTGCCAGCCACAGGTCACCCTCAAGCATCGCCAGAACCTGGGCGGCGAGAAACCGTCCTTTCGATTGCAGATGGCCTGCGCGCTTGCGGCGATAGCGGGCGACATCGGCGAGCGCGGGCTTGAAGAACACCACCGCATCGGCCCCCATCCCGCCGTTCTTGATGCAGCCAAAACTCAGCGCATCAACCGGCCCGCATGCCGCAAACGGGCTGCAGCCCAGATGGGCAACAGCATTGGCAAAACGCGCGCCGTCCACGTGCACACCAAGCTTGCGTCCGCGCGCGTGATCGATCAGCGCGGTCAGTTCCGCAGGTTTATAGACCAGCCCGTATTCGGTTGCCTGGGTGAGCGACAGCGCATGTGGCTGGACCTGATGGGTATCATCGCGGATTGGCGCGACCACCTTTTCAACCGCCGCCGGGGTCAGCTTCGCGCCATCTCCCCCCCCTGCAACGCCAGCCAGCATCAGCTTGGCACCGTGGGTAAAGAAGGCGGGTGCACCGCACTCGTCCATCTCGATATGCGCCTCACGGTGGCAGACAACGCCGCCGTGCGGGGGCACCATGGTGGCCAGCGCAAGGCAGTTCGCCGCCGTGCCGGTGGCCACCCACAGCGCGGCGCACTCGCGGCCAAACAGAGCGGAGAACCGTTCATCAAGCGCGCGCGACAGCGCGTCATTGTCATAGGGCGCATCGGGCGCATCGGCGGCCTGCATCGCCGCCCAGACGGCAGGATGGACACGCGCGGCATTGTCGGATTGGAATTGCATAGCCACATGCGAATCGCCGATCAGCCCGGCAAGGTCAAGGACAACGCCCGGCTTTGTTCGCGCAGATAGTTTTGTCAAAACACCCCCGTGATAATTCCGGGGTGTAAAATGGTGCTGTTGGGGAGGATTGAACTCCCGACCTCAGCCTTACCAAGGATGCGCTCTACCACTGAGCTACAACAGCCAACCATTTCACGCGCCCACCGCCACCGGGGTGGCCGGGCAGGCGCGGGCTATTGTCCGCTGGGCCGGGCAATGTCAAGGCGGGCTTGAGCGACAGGCCTTTTGCCAGCCGGCCATTTGCCAGCCGGGCCATTTGCCAGCAAGGGGTATTCGGTGAGCGACAACAGTTCTGCCCCCTCGCGCGAAGAGCGCCTTGCCGCCAAGCTGCGCGAGAACCTGCGGCGGCGAAAGGAACAAGCCAGAGAGCAAAAGGCCACTCTTCCCAAACCATCGTCAGGCGGCTAGGGCGTGGCGCTCCCGCAAACCCGGAGCAAGAACGTGCCGCGCCTGATTCTCGTCCGCCACGGCCAGAGCCAGTGGAACCTCGAAAACCGCTTCACCGGCTGGTGGGATGTCGATCTAACCGACAAGGGTGAGGCTGAGGCGCGCGCCGCTGGAAAGCTGCTGGCTGACAGCGGCATGTTGCCGACCGTTGCCTTTACCTCGCTGCAAACCCGGGCGATTCGCACCTTGCATCTGGCGCTTGATGCGGCAGGCCGGAGCTGGATTCCCGAGACCAAGGACTGGCGGCTGAACGAGCGGCATTATGGCGGGCTGACAGGGCTCGACAAGGCCGAGACGGCGGCGAAGCACGGCGCCGAGCAGGTCAGGGTCTGGCGGCGCAGCTTCGATATTCCGCCGCCGGTGCTTGAGGCGGGTTCAGAATTCGATCTCGCGGGCGATCCGCGTTATGCCGGGATTGCCATCCCATCGACCGAGAGCCTGAAGGATACCATCGCCCGCGTTCTGCCCTATTATAAGAGCGCCATCGTGCCGAAGCTGCTCGCCGAAGAAGTGGTGCTGATCGCCGCGCACGGCAATTCGCTGCGCGCGCTGGTCAAGCATCTTTCAGGCATTTCGGATGACGAGATCACCGGCCTCGAAATCCCCACCGGGCAGCCGATCATTTACGAACTTGATGCCGATCTCAACGCCGCCGAGCGTTACTATTTGTCGGAGCGCTGACCATGTCCGCAATTCCCAGCCCCTTGGTGGCAATCGTCATGGGCAGCCAGTCCGATTGGGCAACAATGAAGGGCGCCGCAGATGCGCTCGGTAGCCTGGGCGTGGCGCATGATGTGCGGATCGTTTCGGCGCACCGGACGCCCGACCGGCTGGTCATGTTCGCCAAGGGTGCCGAGGCCGAGGGCTTCAGGGTCATTATCGCCGGAGCGGGCGGCGCGGCGCATCTGCCGGGAATGATTGCATCGATGACGCATCTGCCGGTGCTCGGCGTGCCAGTGCAGTCAAAGGCACTATCGGGTCAGGATTCGCTGCTGTCGATCGTCCAGATGCCGGCGGGAATTCCTGTCGGCACGCTGGCGATTGGCGAGGCGGGGGCGATCAACGCGGGGCTTTTGGCGGCGGCGATTCTGGCGACCAATGATGCGGGGCTGACCGAGCGGCTCAAGGCTTACCGCGCGGCGCAGAGCGAAGGCGTGGCGGAAAGGCCGGTTTGAAGTGGTGAGGAGCCCGTCAAAGCACCTGCGCCGAGGTGAGCCCAAATCATGATCCCGCCGGGCGAAACCATCGGTATTCTCGGCGGAGGCCAGCTGGGCCGGATGCTCGCCATGGCCGCAGCCCAGCTTGGCTACCGCGCGCACATTTACGCGCCCGAACCCAACTCGATCGCCGCCGAAATGTGCAGCGGATTCACCTGCGCCGCCTGGGATGATGCCGAGGCGCTCGCCCGCTTCGCCGCTGAATGCGCGGTGGTAACCTATGAGTTCGAGAATGTGCCCGTTGCACCCCTGGTGGCGCTGGGCACAACCCCGCTGCTCGCCCATCCCCGCGCGCTCGAAACCGCGCAGGACCGGGTCAGCGAGAAGCGCTTCGTCGAACGCCTGGGCGGAAAGCCCGCGCGCTGGATGGCGGTCGATTCGCCAGCCGACCTTGCCGCAGCCATCGCCGAAATTGGCGTGCCCGGCGTGGTCAAAACCCGGCGCGAGGGCTATGATGGCAAGGGTCAGTGGCGGATAATGTCGCCTGCCGATACGGAAAATCTGGCGCTCCCCGACAAGCCGCTGGTCTACGAGGAGTTTGTCCAGTTTCACGCCGAATTCTCGGTGTTGCTGTGCCGGGGCCATGATGGCGATCTGCGCTTTTGGGACACACCTGAAAACGTCCACCGCAGCGGCATCCTCGCCAGATCAACGCTTCCGGCATCGGCCTTCGTGCAGGGCCAGATCGCCGAGGCGCGCGCGCTTGCCAGCAAGGTTGCCGAAGCGCTCGACTATGTCGGCGTACTGACGCTCGAATTCTTTGCCACCGGTGCTGATGGACTTGGGGGCCCGGTGTTCAACGAAATGGCCCCCCGTGTCCACAATTCGGGCCACTGGACGATCGAAGGCGCAGTCACCAGCCAGTTTGAGAATCACATTCGCGCAATCTGCGGCCTGCCGCTAGGCGATACCGCGCTGTCTGCCAGCGGCGTTGTCATGCACAATCTGATCGGCGACGATGTTCATGACTGGGCGGAAATCCTGCGCGATCCCGCCAATCATCTCCACCTTTACGGCAAGGCTGCGGTGCGCCCTGGGCGCAAGATGGGCCATGTCACGCGGCTGACTCGGGAATGAGCGC
>JANLOZ010000299.1:0-62916 GCA_031366845.1 Novosphingobium sp.
GTCGCGATGTTGCCGGATACCGAAGGCACCAGCCCGGCGTCGCTGTAAAAGGCGACGCCGCTGGCAATATCGGGTACTTCCAAAGACAGCGAATGAGCGCCCAATACCGGCATATTGCTCTCCCAATTATGCAAAAATCCGATCAGCCCGCAACGCGGTTTTCGATCATGCCGATGCCATCGATCTCGCAGCGCACCACATCGCCAGGTTGAAGGAATACTTGCGGCTCCATACCCACGCCGACTCCTTCGGGCGTTCCGGTGGCGTTCAGATCACCGGGCTCTAGCGGGAATGCGGTGGTAAGGTAGGCGATCTGCGAGCGAATGTTGTGTAGCATGTTATCCGTGTTGCTCGACTGACGCTCAACGCCATTGACGTAGCATCTCAAGTTCAGCGCCTGCGGATCGGCCACCTCATCGGCAGTGACGATCCACGGACCGATCGGGCCATGGGTATCGAATGACTTACCCATCGTCATCGTCTGCGAATGGAACTGGAAATCGCGCGCTGAAACATCGTTGGCGACAAAATAGCCGAAGACATGATCTAGTGCATCGGCTTCGCTGACGTTCCTGGCGCGCTTGCCTATGACCACGCCGAGTTCGACTTCATAATCCAGCTTCTCGGTTGGGCCGGGTTCGATCTCGCCGAAAGGGCCGTTCAGGCAGGTCGTCTGCTTGTTGAACCAGACCTGATAGCTGGATCGCGGCACGCCAAGTTTATCCGCCTCTGCGACGTGCTTGGCATAATTCATGCCGATCGCAAGGAACTTGCCGGGCTTTTCAACCGGGGCGAGTAGCTTGGCCGAAGTCAGTGGCGTGCCGCCGGTTGCCGCAGCCAAGACTTCGCGGATTCGGACGAGCGCTTTAGCTCCGCCTTCAATGATGGAGAGCATTGTGGGATATTCATCGGCAAGCGCGTCGAGCGAAACGATCTCTTCACCCTTGACCACACCGAGGTGGGCTTTGCCGCCATCATCAAAGCGCAATAGTTTCATAGCAATCTCCGTGGCAGCTGTGCGGTGTCGACCCTGCCGCTAGAACTCCGGTCCGCCCCATGCAGAATTATGTTTCCGCCAGCAATATTCATAATCTGTCCAGCAATGCCGGAATGGCATCACAGTCTCTGGCGATCATTGCAAAGCCGCCTCTGCTTTGCTCCGGATCGCATCAAGTCCGGTCCGGTCGATAAAACGCCCGGCGCGAACAATTGCGGTGATGCCGTGCAGGTTGGCAGAACTCAGCATGGGGTTGGCGCGCAGCAGCACCAGATCGGCATTGCGACCGGCCTCCACAGTGCCCATGCTCGCCTCGCGGTGCATATACCTTGCCGGGTCGATCGTGGTCATCTGCAGGATTTTCAGCGGACTGATTCCTGTCCTGACGAGCAGATCGAATTCCCGGTGCAGCGAAAAGCCTGGAACAAGCCACTGGCCGCCGAAATCGGTCCCGGTCATCATCCTGACCCCGGCCTGATCGAACAGTCGGGCAAGCTTGAGCTGGCGGGCAAACAAATCGGCCAGAATTTGGCGCTGGTCGGCGCTCAATTTGGTGTTGAAGTCCTGCCCGACCTCGCGCCACATCGTCCGCGAAGCTGCCGGGACATAGCGCAAATCAGGGTTGCCACTGAGTGCAGAATCGTTGCCCAGGTTCATCGCTTCCAGCCGGGTAAGCGTGGGCACGACCCATGTACCGCTGGCGGCAATGGCATGGGCGAGCGCAACGCATTTGGCCTCGTCATAGGTGGCGAGCACCCGGCGGATGACCATAAAGGCCGGTGGGGGCATCAGCAAGACGGGGTTGGCCAGGCGCCGCTGCAGCAGGCCCGGTTCCATGTTGAAATCGATTCCGCCAACACCCGGCGGCACTTTGGCCAGCATCGCGCGGATCGGCTCTTCGTCCGCCGAACACGACAGCAGCAGGCTGATCGTTGGCCCAAGGTGCTCGATCGAAGTCATGTGGTGGGCGATCGCATCCTGCGGGCGCACCGAGAGCGCCAGGTGCCCCGAATAGGGCAGGCCCTGCGCGTAGGCCTCATCAGCGGCGGCCAGAAACGGGCCGGGCGGAAGATCCACCACCTTGATGAAGTCAGCGCCAAGGCCTTTCTGGTGATCGACTTCGGCTTTGACTGTGACGGGATCGGCAAAGGCTGGGCCAGCCAGGATCGTGCCGGGCATGGCAAGTAATGCCGGCGAATCTGCGGCCGTCGGCAGCTTGCCAGCAGCCCGCGCGTGGAGCAGCGCATCGGCTCCGGCCATCTGACGAAACCCGGTCACCCCGTTGACCAGCATCAGCGGCAGGCTGGTCTGCGGGCTGGGGGTATTGAGGTTGTGAGCGTGCATGTCGTTATAGCCCGGGACGACGAAGGCGTCGTGCCCGTCAACGCGACTGGTGCCGCTTCGGGCCACCACGCTGCCAGCCGCGACGATTCGCGCAATCTTGCCATCGGTGATAACGATGGCTCGGTTGCGGGCAATGCGGCCGCTGCGGACATCGACCACGTTGACATGATCGATAACCAGTCCGACATGGGTGCTCACTGTGCCGCTGGAAGCCGCCGTTCCTGCCAGCAAGGCACTGATCGTTGCCAGTATTGCCGATGCCCGATGGGCCGTAAGTCGCATGGTGTTTCTCCTGTGATTAGGTTTTTCGTTGTCTCGGCGTCAGCCGTGCCAGGGTTGCAGCCGGGTAAGGAAACGCCGGGGATTGTCCCGCTGGATGGCCTGTTTTATTGTCGGCGACATGCTCAGATGGGCAAAATTGTTGACCGTGCGCTGCACTTCGTAGTGCGGGTGATCTGTGCCGAACAACAGGTTGGCAGACGGCAGGTATGCCAGCGCCGCGCGCATCGATGGCTCGTAGGCAGAAGCGGCGGTATCGTAATGAAGCCGCTGGAATTCATGATCGATGCCTTTGGGGGCGACCTTGTCGAGGTCCCTCCAGAAGCCGGGCCCCACTTCGCGCAGGCGTCCGGCGAGCAGCGGGATGACCCCACCGAGGTGCGAGAATATCCACTGGACATCGGGATAGCGCACCAAGGCGCCGCTTTGCAGCAGGTCGAATACAGTCCGGCCAGTATCGTAAGGAAATTCCAGCAGTGAGCTTTCGCCCCACGGATTGCTCTGCACCAGATTTGTGCAGCACGCTGGCGCCTTGGGATGGACATGGACCACTGTTTTGCGCCGGTTGAGCTCTTCCAGCAGTGGAGTGAAATCGGGATGGCCCAGCCAACGGTTGCCGTAACTGGTCATCAGCGCGATCCCGGTCGCGCCCAACTCATCAAGCGCATAGGCCACTTCTGCCAGGCTGCCGGCGATATCTGGCATCGGCAGCAGCGCGAACAGGCCGAACCGCCCCGGCCGATCGTGGGCGAGACGCGTCGCATATTCGTTGACCAACCGGACCATGCGGACCAGTTCCGCGCCGTGGAGGAAGCCGACTGTGCCGGCCGGCAGCGACAGCACAGCGGTGGCGATGCCATTGTCATCAAGCAGCGATATCGCGCTCTCCGGGGTCCACCCGGTATAGGGCGCCCCCATGAACAGGGTTTTGTAAGCGGCCCAATCGCCCTCAAGCGGTGCAGCTGCCCAGGCGTCCATTAGAAACTTGGGGTAAAAATGATGGTGGACGTCAACAGTGCCAGGCGCGGCCTTTACAGCTTTGCGCAAGGGCACGGCAGCATGGCCCGGCAGGCTGCAACACGCCGAGACGGCGCCAATTGTGCCCAGAAAGTCGCGACGATTGAGCGACATGGTTTCTCCCAAGCCATTTCTGCTCATCCTGCAAGCATCTGGCTGTCGCCTGATTAGACCATCGGGCGCGTCGTAGCCTAGGACCGGTTTTTGTCGGGGTGATCAAGCATTGGTATCTCAAATGCGATTATCGCCTCTTGTGTTATGCGCACGATTGGCCCGTTGAGGCAGCAAGGTCTGGCTAATTGGCCAAAGGGAGAATGCAGAATGTCAAGTGTCTTGGACGCAGTGAGTAGTCCGGTGGATGCTCTGGGGCCGGTTTCGGCCCCCTCCGATCCGCGCGATCTGTTACTCAGCGTCCCAATGAGCCGTTTCCAGATTACCGCCATTGTGGTGACCCTCGCGCTCTGCGCACTGGATGGGTTCGATGTGCTGGCGATCACTTTTGCCGCGCCCGCGATCCTGCGCGAATGGGGCATCGGCAAGGCGCAGCTTGGCTACGCACTGTCGGCAGGCCTGCTGGGCATGGCGCTGGGATCGCTGCTGATTTCGCCGCTGGCCGATACGCTGGGCCGCAGACGGCTGGTATTCGCATCACTGGTGCTGATGATCAGCGGAACTCTATGGACCGCACTGTCGCAAAATCTGGACCAACTGATTGCTTCGCGCGTGCTGACCGGACTTGGCATCGGTGCAATGATCGGGGTCATATTTCCGCTTGCCGCTGAATACGCCAATTCGCGCAATCGTGATCGCGCTATTAGCATCCTGTCGCTGGGCTATCCAACGGGCGGCATCCTGGGCGGATTGCTCTCAGCAGCGCTTCTGACATCGCATGGCTGGCGTTCGATCTTCTTTTTTGCTTCGGCAATGGGCGTTGTGCTGACCATTGTGGTTTGGCGTTTCCTGCTCGATCCACTGGCTCTGGTTGTGGCAAGGCCGGGTCTGGATGGGCTAGAGCGGGCCAATGCCTATCTCAAGCGTTGCGGCCATGCCCCGGTTACCACTCTGCCGGCGCCGCCTCTGGGCAGCAAGCGCGTGCCGATTGCCGCCCTGTTTGAACGCGCCACGGCGCGCGATACCCTGCTCATCACCTTGATCTATTTTCTCTTCATGATCCCGCAGTTTTTCATGCAGACTTGGCTGCCGACGCTGGTCACGGATATTGGCCTGTCGCCCGCAACGGGTGCGCTGACTTCGGCTATGTTCAGCATGGGCGGGGTCGCTGCGGCCCTGTTTATCAGTGGGACCTCGGTGTACATCGGCATCAAGCGACTGGAAATCGGCCTGCTGATTGGCTCGGCGATGACGATTTTCGGATTTTCTTTCCTGCCGGCTGTGACCGCACAGCTCCTGCTGGGCGCGGCGATTTGCGGCTTCTTCGTCATGGGCGGGATGATCGGCCTTTACGCGATCATTGCCCGCACCTTCCCGGCCCACTTGCGGGCCAGCGGCAACGGCTTCGTCATCGGTATCGGGCGGTTCGGCAGTATCCTTCCGCCGATGTTGGCCGGGATGCTGTTTGCGGCGGGCGTCGGTCGCGAAGCAATCGCAGCGATGATGGCGGCCCCGGCCATCCTTGCCATGCTACTGCTGGTCTCGTTCAAGGTCCGTCCTCCTACGCTTGCCTAGCGCGGGCGGCTGTCCTTCGCGCGTTCGGCACATCGACGCAGACAGCTGATTCAAATTCGGTTTGAACTTCTAACCCAGTTTCCTGAACTCCGCCCTCAGCGCATGATCATAGTGAGCGCCGACGCGGCACATCATGTCTGACAGGTATTCGGCAATCGGAGTCAGCGGCATATCCTGACGCCTGACCACGCACATCGGCGCGGCGCGGAATGGCGGCAGCGGCAGAGCTTCGATCAATTGCGCTGTTAGCGGAAAATCCAGCCACTGTTGCGGCAGTACGGTCAACAGTTCGGTATTGGCCACAGTGAGCATGGTGATTAGCGCCGAGCGTGACTGGAGGACAATCTGAGGATTCGGCAGGCCGTTTTCGGCAAGTGCAGCCTCGAAATCGCCTTCAGTGCTGCGCTCGGCAATCGCCGGTCGCAGCCATTGGGCGCCGGCCAGTTCAGCAAAGCTCGACGCCTTGGCCAAGGCATGGCCGCGCCGCGCAGCGATCCACCGGCGATTCTCGAACAGCTTTTCGACATTAAATGTGTTGGCCGTGCTGCTCGTTTCGAACGGTCCGACATAGAAATCGATCCGCCCGCTCAGCAAGTCGCGCTCAATCGGTGCGAAGAACGATTCCGATATCTTGAGGATCACCTCGGGAAAGCGTTTGCGGAATTCGGTCAGCGCCTTGGGCAACAGGCACATGCTAGCGGCGGTTGACAGGGCAATGGAAACTTCGCCGGATAGCTTGCCCTTGAGCTGCGCCACTTCATCCTTGGCCCGCCGCAGTTCCGCTTGCACGGCTTCGGCGCGCAGAACGAAGGCGCGACCGATGTTGGTCAGCCGAACTCCCTTGGCATGGCGTTCGAACAGCGATGCGCCCAGCTCGTGTTCGATTTCGCGGATGGACCGCGTAATGGCAGGCTGGGCAATGCCGAGATGACGCGCTGCCCCGCGCAGGCTGCCGCTTTCCGACACCGCCAGAACATCGCGAAGCTGGCTCAGTTTCAATGGTAATCTCCCATCGAGCGTCGTCTTGAGCGATGCTAATCTGATATCAATAGCGCAACAGTGATTGCTTATCAACCGGATTACCCGGCAATAGTTATGGCCGCCACGATGCGGTTAGGATTGCGAAAATGACGGACAGGATGGATCAATGACCGCGCAGCCTCAGCTCAGCTTGTTTCACTTCCCTGGCGCATGTTCGCAGGTATCGGTCTGCGCGCTCGAGGAAGCCGGGCTGGACTACAAGCTCGAGCTGATCAACCTGGCTACGGGCCAGCAAAAAAGCACCGATTATCTGGCGGTCAATCCGCTTGGCAAAGTCCCCTTCATGCTCATCGACGGGGACGGACTGGCGGAAAATTCGGCGATCCTGTCCTTTGTCGCAGCGCTTCGCCCGGATGCCGGCCTGTTCCCGAGCTGGGATGATCCGCGCGCGTGTGCTAACTCGATTGGCGGCATGTCGTTCTGCTCGGGCACCTTGCACCCGATCGTTCGCGGGCTTGCCAATCCGCAGCGCATGACAACGGGTGAGACCGCCGGGGTCAGGGAAATGGCTACAGCGCTTGCGGAAAAGGCCTTCAAGCAAGCGGAATACCGGCTGGAGTCGCGCGGCTGGTGGTTGGGGGGATGGTCGATTGTCGATGTCTACTTGCATTGGGCCTTCGGTGTGGCCACGAAAAATGGCTTCGATCCGGCACCGTTTCCCGCGCTGGCGGGGCTAGCCGGGCGGCTCTCCGAGCGCCCGGCTTTTCGCCGGATGCTTGAAGTCAATCAGCAGGCGCGCGCCGCACTGCAAGGCTAGGCTGCTATCCTATCATGCAGCGGCGCGATCCGGCTGCTATCAAATTGGTATCGCAACCGCGCAGCGCATATCTGGTTTTGGCACCGCAAGATTGCTCTTAGTGCGATGGCTTTCGTTTGATCGGGTGCAAGGAATTGATGCGATGTTGATCAGATCGGCGTTCTGGCTCGGCCGACCGAAACCGGGCTTTGAAGATGCGTTTCGCAGTGCCATCGATGGCGAGATGATGCCCGGGTTCAAGGATTTGCCTGGTGTTGTGAATGCGCGGGCGCTTTGGCCGCGCAAGTTCGAGGATAATCCGCCTCCGGTGCATTGTCAGGTCTTTGTGGAATTCGCGGACGAGGATGGCCTTTCAGCGATGCTGGCTTCGCCGGGGCGCGCCGCATTGCGCGTGCGGGTGGCTGAGCTTTCCGCCACTTTCGATGGCCACATCGCGCATATCGACTACACCGTTGGCTGACTCGGCGGCGGTAAGCGCGGCCAAAAGCGCTGATGACCTCGTCGCAATTGATGGCACGCTTGTCCATGTCACTCGCTGGGGCAACTCTGGCCCGCGCGTGGTCCTAGTTCACGGCAGCGCGCAGGGTAGCCAGGTCGGCGGCGATAAACATTGGGACAACCAAGAGGCTTTGGCCGATCGCGGCTGGCAAGTGTTGGTGCCGGATCGTCCCGGACATGGGCTCAGTCCCGATCCCGGCCGGCCCGACGATGCCGATCTCGATGGCGCGCTGATTGCCGAACTGCTGGGGGATGGCGCGCATCTAGTTGGCCACAGCTTTGGCGGCGCGGTTGCGCTGGCCGCCGCTGCGCAGCGAACCGATCTGGTGAAGTCACTGACCTTGATCGAACCGGCCATGCAGATGCTGGGCACCGATATCCCCGCCGTGCGCCGCTTTGTCTTCAAGCTCGTGCGGATCATGCTGTTCTCGCTGACCCCGTCGCGGCGGATCTTGAACTTTGCCGCAGCGGTCGGCATTCCCGAGAGCATTCGCGGCGGCAAATCGGCTGAGGAGCTTGCCAGGATGGGCGCCGGCATCAAGGCTTTGCGGCTCCCCGGCAAGGACGCCCTGCGACGGCAGCTAGGCCTGATCCACGAGCGGAAGATGCCCTTTATGGTCGTCACAGGCGGCTGGAATCCGGCGTTCGAGGCGGTCGGTGCGCGGGTGGCGGAACTGGGCGGTGGCAAACAGGTCGTTATCGCCTCGCCGCATCATTTCCCACAGTCAATTTCGAATGAATTCAATAACCTATTGGATACATTCATGCGGGCCCACGAGACCTGACGGTGCCCGCCCCTACCGGACCGGCGTTGGCGGCATAGTCGCTGAGCCGCAAACGGGTTTCGGCAAGAAACGCTTCGCCAACAATGATCCCGGCATCGGCTTCGGCCTGGGCCAGGCCGATCCGCATCTGTTCCAGCATGGCAAGGCCGGCAGCTGTGAAAGCGATGATCTTGGCGCGGCGGTCATCCAGGTCGCTCTGCCGCGTTATCAAGCCTTGCGCTTCGGCCTGGTTGACCAGTTCCCGCATCGATTGCTTGGTCATATGGGCGCGGGCGGCGATTTCGGTCAGACGGGTGCCCGCAAGGTCAAGATTGCGAAACAGCGCGAGCATGACTTCGGTGACCCCGCAGTATTCGCGCTGATGGACGTGGCTGAGCGCCTCACGGGCAAAGCGGCGCGAGGCCAGCGCGAACACGCGGCCGACATTGCCACTGCGCCATGCCGCCTCGGAGCGGCGTCCACTGGCATCGCCCACCATGCCACTGCCCGGCACCGGCAATGCTGAATACTTGCCGAAACGATCCTTGAACTTTCTGGCAAAGTCAGCGCCAACGATGTCAGCAAAGCGATCTTCTGCATCGACGATGGCTTGATGTAAGCATCGGCTAAGGCGGACGCCAAGGCGTGTAAATCTTACGATCCGTGCGCGCCTATCACCAGGATCTGCTTCACGCAGCACCGCACCCAGCTTTTCCGCCCGGTCGATCAATTCGACAACGCTTTGCTTGGTCAACCCGGCGCGAGCAGCAATGTCGGTTACCCGGGTGCCGCCAACGTCAACATTGATGAACAGGGACAGTAGCGCATCGGTGATGCCGGTAAAACCGCCGACTTGCACTGCCGCCAGCTTGTCACGCACAAACATATCGTTCGCGGCGAACAGCCGGTATCCCAGATTAAGTTTGCGCCAGGTCGCGTTGGTTTCAGACATACCGTGCTAGTCCTGACCGGCAATGGCGTTCAGGATCGCGCCATATTCGGCGGACGACGGGGCATAGGCGCTGGTCCGGTTGAAATGACTGGCGACCATTGCCGTTACTAGTGGCGCACGCGCGCCCATGCGATAGCCAGCGTCCTTAAGCGTTGTCGGCATGCCAAGCGAAGCGATCAGGGTCTGCAATGCCGCGCCTATGCCTGCGCCTTCGCCCAGTCCCATCGCCACGCGCAACCTGGCGGCTTTTTCAGGAACATGCGGCTCCAGCAAGCGGGTGGTGTGGGGCAAGGCGACCGCGATCACCGTGCCGTGATGTACGTGCTGATCCCCGCAAGCCAAGGCGATGGCGTGGGCCGGGCCAAGTCCCTTGTGGATTGCCACACCGCCAGCATAGGCAGCAGCAAGCAGCGAGGCGCGGGCATCGTCGCCTTCGGGCAAGCGCGCGCGGTGAATGTTGGCGATCACACGCCCTGCGCCGTCCAGCGCCAGTGCGTCGATGATCGGATTTTCGGAATTGGCTAAATAACCCTCAATGCAATGCGACAGCGCGTCGATCCCAGTCGCCGCGATCAGACGAGGAGGCAGGGTTCGCGCCAGATCAGGATCACACAAGGCCACGCGTGGCACCAGCCACAAACTGCGGGTACCGATTGATGGTCCGCCTGCGACCAGGTGCAGCGCGGTGACCGGCGAACTTTCGCTGCCTGTGCCGACAGTCGTCGGAATGGCGATCAATGGCGAAATATGATGGGTTATCATATCGGGCCTGCCGATCATGTCCGCTGCACTGTCCAGCCCGCTGGTCACCAGTGCGGCGACGAGCTTTGCCGTATCCAGCACCGACCCGCCGCCCAGCGCAATGATGCTGTCGCATCCGCCAGCGCGCCATGTGGCCGCTGCGCCGTCGGCCCCTTCGGCAGTCGGGTTGTCAGGCACATCGAGGAACTGCGCGGCGATGTCCGGCACGGCCAGCCTGATTTTTGCGACCAGTCCGGCGGCTTCGAGCCCGCGATCGCTGATCAGCAGTGGGCGGCACACGCCAAGCAGGGCTAGTTCATCGGGCAGGGTGGCAAGTTTGCCCGGCCCGAAAACCAGCCGTGGCAAAGTCAATGCAGAGGTCATAATGTTCTCCCGATTGGAGCGGGATCGGAATCGCGCCTTGCCATGTCGTAATCGCTAATTTAGTAAGGAA
Organism: Novosphingobium sp.; assembly: GCA_031366845.1. Taxonomy (GTDB): domain Bacteria; phylum Pseudomonadota; class Alphaproteobacteria; order Sphingomonadales; family Sphingomonadaceae; genus Novosphingobium. The sequence continues at coordinate 10,531 of JANLOZ010000299.1, forward strand.
GCCGAATAGTGTCCAGAGGCTAATATGCGATTGGCGCTGGCGCACCGCCGGATTTGACGGTTTTGCTTGCAGAATACGGGAGATATCGATGAAACTGCCCAACAGCAGTGATGTCCGGATCGGGCGCACGACTCACTTTATCAACGGCGCATGGGGCGAATTGGGTGGACGCACGTTTGCGGTGCGCAATCCGCTGGACGATTCGCTGGTCGCCAACGTTTCAGCGGGCGGGCGAGCCGAGGCCGAGGCTGCGGTCAGCGCTGCTGCTGCCGCATTCCCGGCATGGTCGGCAATGGGCCCGAGTGAGCGCCAGCACCTGTTCCTGAAAGCCGCCGATATCACCGAACGCCGGCTGGAAGAGATCGTCAGGATTTTGGCTATCGAAGGCGGCGCCAGCAAGACCTTTGGCGCTTTCCAGATCCGCCTGTCCGCCACCATGCTGCGGCAGGCGGCAAGCTGGGGCTATCTGCCCTACGGCGACTTGATCCGCAGCGATATTCCCGGCCGCACCGCCATGGTCACCCGCAAGCCGCTGGGGGTCGTTGCCGGGTTCACTCCCTGGAACGGTGCGTTCTACCTAGCGTGGCGCACCTTCCTGCTGCCCATGGCTTTCGGCAATACCACGGTGATCAAACCTTCTGAGGAAGCGCCGCTCTCCGCCGGGCTCATCCATGCCGAAATCCTGGAGGAAGCGGGCTTTCCGGCGGGTTCGTTCAACGTCGTCACCCATGCCCCTGGCGAAGCGGCTGCAATGGCCGACGTGTTTTTCGAAAGCCGCGCGGTGCGCTGCATCAACTTCACCGGATCAGACCGCACTGCGCGCATTCTGGGCGAACGGGCGGGGCGCTCGCTCAAGCGCATGGTCATGGAGCTGGGCGGCTTTAATCCGATGCTGGTGCTGGCCGATGCCGAGCTGGAGAACGCGGTTAACGCTGCTTGCTTCGGCGCGTTCCTGCATCAGGGCCAAGTCTGCATGAACACCCGCAAGGTCTATGTCGAGCGGGCGCTGCATGATACTTTCGTCGAAAGGCTAGCGGCCAAGGTTCGCACCCTAAAGATGGGCGACCCGCTTGATCCAAGCGTAATCATCGGTCCCTTGATCAATGACAAGGCGGTGCAGCAGACGCAGGAGCGGCTGGCCAATGCCCTCAGCCTCGGCGCCACGTTGGTCACTGGCGGCAAGGTCAATGGCCGGATATTCGAGCCGACGATCCTCACAAATGTACCGCCAGAGGCGATCTGCACCACCGGCTGCGACGAGACTTTTGGGCCGATGCTGGTGATCCAGGCATTCGACGATGCCGAAGCCGCGCTGGCCGAGGCCCAGGCAACACCCTACGGCCTCAGCGCAGCGATCATGACCCGCGATCATGCCCGCGCCCTGGACATGGCCCAGCGGTTCGACACCGGCATTGTCCACATCAACGCCCCGACCATGGCCAGCGAGGCGGCGCTGCCGGTAGGCGGGGTCAAGGACAGCGGCTGGGGCCGATCCGGCCACTATGCGGTCGAGGATTTTACCGAAGTGCGCCTGACAACGATGTCAAGCGCCCCGGGACGCTATCCATTCTGATCGACGCGCGTGCAGTTCCGGCATCGGTGACCGGCGGACAGGAAGGGCGGAAATGACGGGCGGACAATTTGTGGCCGACTGGCTGCTGTTTTGCTAGGATCACCGGCGATGCCCGGCCCCATTGCACAAATCACAGTTCCGCAACTGGCCGAGGCGGAACTGCTACGCCTCCATGCGGACCGGATTCTGGCGAGTGAAGCACTCGGACGGTCGCAGGCGCTAGAGCCGCTGTTCCGATACTTGCTTGCCTGCTCCTTGGAAGGGCGCACACCCAAGGAATTGGAAGTAGCGGACGAGGTGTTCGGTCGCAGCGCCGGCAGCCTTGATCAGGATGCTTCGATCCGGGTGCATATTCACCGGTTGCGACGCAAACTGGACGAATACTACGCAGGACCCGGAGGGGGAGAGGCGGAGAGGCTGATCGTGCCCAAGGCTGATTACCGCCTGACCATCACGCCAAATCCGGCCTTCCACAAGCCGCCGCCAACGGCTCCCTTTCCTCGGTCACTGTGCCTCCGCCGGCGGGAACTGACCGCAGTCGCGTTGATGCTGATATGCACCGCCGGGTTGACCTGGTGGCTGGCCGCGCGCCCGGATGCCGTGGAAGCTCCGCTGGTCGCCGCCCGAGCGAGTCCCTTGTGGCAACCAGTTGTCGGGAATGGTCGCCGCGTTGCCCTGGTGGTGGGTGACTATTACATCTTCGGGGAACGCGACGCAGAGGGCAGCATAACCCGGCTGGTGCGCGAATTCGATGTCAATTCGCCGCGCGATCTTCAGCACCGCGTTGCCAGCGATGCCCATGCCGGCAATTACGTCGATCTCGATCTCGATTATTTGCCGGTCGGCGTGGGCAATGCGCTGCGGGTGATCTCACCGATCCTGCGCCGCAGCGATCGCGCCGTGGTCCCGACGATGGTGGTCCCGGCGTCGAAGCTTGGACCAGAAATGGTCAAGCTCACCAATCTTGTCTATCTGGGATATCTCAGCGGCCTGGGCAGTCTGCGCGACCCGATGTTCAGCGGATCGCGCTTTGCCGTCGGCAGTTCCTATGACGAAATCATCGATAAGCAGACCGGCCACCACTATCTGGCCGACACCCATCTTGATCCGTCGGGCCGCAACTCGGGGCAGGACTATGCCTTGATTTCCTGCTTTACCGGGGTTTCGGGTAACCGCGTGGTGGTAATAGCCGGAACCCGCGATGCGGCGCTGATGCAGGCGGCGGAATTCGCCGCCCAGCCCGATATGCTGGCGCAATTGGCGCGGCAGGCGCAAGGGGCAGCTTCATTCGATGCCCTGCTGGCAGTCGAAGGGCTTGGCAATATTGGCTTGCGGGCTAGGCTGGTAACTGTTGCCAAACGCAGCGGCGAAACGGACTGGTCAGGCGCAGGGCGGCAGGCATTTCCAGATGAGCCGAGCCGGTAGGGCGCCGCTGGGCTCCTGTCCGCGCATCACCGTGACACAATTGCCATCGTTGTTGAAAGGGCAGCGCGGGGCTACCAACCGTGCCGGGAGCTGCGCCGGGAACTGGGGCTGAATATCTGGAAAGATTTCATATGATAGTGACGGGCAATACTGTGCTGGTGACAGGCGGCGGATCGGGCATTGGCCGCGGCCTGGCCGAGGCGCTGCGCGCGCGCGGCAATACGGTCATCATCGCCGGACGGCGCGAAAGCGTGCTGGCCGAAACGGTTGCCGCCAATCCCGGGATAAAGTCGGTGGTGCTCGACGTGGCTAACCCCGCCAGCATCAAGGCCGTAACCAGGCGGCTGATCGCCGACTATCCCGACCTGAACATGCTGATCAACGCGGCCGGCGTGGCGCAGCGCGATGATCCGACGGGCAAGATCGATGACACCATGTTGACCAGCACAATTGCCACCAACTTCTATGGTCCGATCCGCATGGCATCGGCGCTGGTAGAGCACTTCAAGCGCCAGCCGCGCGCGGCGCTGGTGCACGTCTCCTCATCGCTGGGCTATCTTCCCCATTCCGGGCTGGCGATCTATTCGGCGTCGAAGGCGGCGCTGCATTCCTATGTCCTGTCACAGCGTTACCGGCTGCGTGGGACATCGGTGGCGGTGATCGAGATTGCCCCGCCGATGGTTGCCACTGCGCTCGACAGCAATGCCGAGAATCCCCGCGCCATGCGGCTCGATGCCTACATTGCCGAGACTATGGACGAACTGGAAAGCGCCGCGGACGAAGTGTTGGTTGCCTCGGCCCGCGCCCGGCGCGATGCCTTGCTGAATGACGAACTGGGGGCGATGATTCGGTTCAACGACATGCTGATGGTTGTGGACTGACATGGGTGTGTTTCAGCTGCAGAGCTGGCGCGAGCCAGAGGCCAACATCTGGCGGCTTGGTCAACGTCTACAGTGCCGGTCGCCAAATGCGCCCAATGTTTGCGGACGGCCCTATTAACAAAAGACATCACCTCGCCGGAATTGTGATCTAGGATATTGCAGCCCCCCGGGCCAAGCCAGATCGGCGAGAAAAATGGTTGGCGGATCAGCGATAAGGACCATCACGGTCCCTTGATATCGTTCGGCAGGCCAGTAGCAGCGGAGAGATCGCATGGAATCAATGTCGTCAATCGCCGCGTGGCTCGCGCAGACGTCGCTGAGCCACACGCTTGCCGAAAGCTCGTGGGCGGTGCCTGCGCTGCAAAGCATCCACATCATGTCGGTGGCTGTGGTGTTCTCGTCGGTCATGATGCTGGATGTTCGGCTGGCGGGATTCATTGGCCGAGATCAGCCCCTTCGCAGCAATAGTTTGCGTTTCTATCCGTGGATCTGGGGCGCGTTGCTGGTGCTTGTGGCCACTGGATTATTCCAGATTATGGCGGAACCGGAGCGTGAACTGCTCAACTGGATATTCTGGACCAAGATGAGCCTGATCGTCGCAGCCTCGCTCATCACCGCACCGGTTCGCTCGCGAATTGATGATGTGCGGTATGCCGAAATGGCGCCGACGAAACGCAACATTCTTCGCGCACTTGCCATGGCATCGCTGGTGCTATGGATATTGGTTATCACCTGCGGGCGCTGGATTGCCTACGCGGGCGGACCAGCCAGCTAAGTCAGGAAAGGGCTGAAAAATGAGTATCCTTGATATCTGCACCTGGCTTGAAGCAAGCGCGCCGGCTGTGGCAATCAGTGAATCCGAATGGCTGTTTCCGGTGATCGAAACGGTTCACGTCCTGGCCCTGTCGATGGTGTTCGGTTCGATCGCCATGCTCGATTTGCGGCTGCTCGGCCTGGCCAACAAGCATCGTGGCGTGCGGCAATTTTCGCATGAGATCCTGCCATGGACATGGTCGGCATTTGTGATTGCGGCGATCAGTGGGGCGCTGATGTTCATTTCGGCGGCGACGAAGTATTACGACAATATTCCCTTTCGTATCAAGATCGTGGTGCTTGCGCTGGCAGGCCTGAACATGGCTGTGTTCCACCTGACCGGCTATCGATCGGTTGCGACATGGGGCGATAATGTGAAGACCCCGCGGGCTGCCCGGATTGCCGCGGCGCTGTCGATGGTGTTGTGGATCGGCGTCGTGTTCGCCGGACGATGGGTTGGATTTGTGGATCAATCGACGCCGCCCGAATTCTCAGAAGCATCGGGAGAACAAAATTGAAAATGACCCGGCTCGGCAGGAATGGTGCCGAAGTCTCCGCACTGGGCCTGGGCTGTGCCGGAATGTCGCTGCCGCCGCGCGAGGATGATCAGGCTCTGGCGACTCTGGCGGCGGCACTGGATGGCGGGATAACGTTTCTCAATACCGCCGATTTCTATGGCATGGGTCATAATGAAATGCTCATCGGTCAAGCCATCAAGGGGCGGCGAGAACAGGCGTTCATCAGCGTTAAGTGCGGGCTTATGCTGTCACCCACCGGCGGCTTCCTTGGCCTTGATGGTCGGCCCGAGGCAGTGAAAAATTTCGCTTCCTATTCGCTCCAGCGGCTGGGTGTCGATCATATCGATCTCTACCAGGCTGGGCGGCCCGATCCGGCGGTCCCGTATGAGGAGACCATCGGCGCGATTGCAGATCTGATCGCCGAGGGCAAGGTGCGCTTTCTGGGTGTTTCCGAAGTCGGCGCGGGCAATCTGCGACTGGCGCACAGCGTTCATCCGGTGACCGCGCTGGAAATAGAATATTCGCTGGTCTGCCGGTTCATCGAGGCGGAGATATTGCCAACCGCGCGCGAGCTGGGAATCGGCATTGTGCCTTACCGCGTCCTGGCCGATGGCCTGCTGAGCGGCGCAGTTACCGGCGGGCCGCTTAGCGGAAAGCGCCATTTCGTCTCCCCGCGGCTAGAGGGTGATAACCTTGATCGCAACGTCGCCATTTGCGCGCTTGCGCTGGAAATGGCACGGGCCAAAAGGATTACCCCGGCCCAACTGGCGGTGGCATGGCTGCTGTCACGCGGTGATGACATCGTGCCGCTGGTCGGCATGAGCAAGCCGTCGCGGCTGGAAGAAAACGCCGCCATTCTGGATGTGCGTTTATCTGCCGATGAACTGGCCGCGCTCGATTGCGCCTTCGCCCCAGGCAAGATCGTTGGAGATCGTTACCCGGCCTACGTCCAGAAATTTGCCGCAAGTTGAAACCGTCAGCGAGAAAAACCGGGTGATCAGTTCAGGGCATCAGCGCTGCAAGGAGTGGGCATTGGCAAGGACAGGCACCGAACGCTAGACGAACAACATGCAGTGCCAAATGGCTGTCCCCGTCTGGCATCAACCACGCGCACGGAGAAACTGATGACCCTACCCGGTGCCGCAGTGACAGCCAGCGAAGCTGCGCTCCAGCCATGTTCGCGCTTTCAGATCAGCGAGATCATTCTCAAGACCGGCCGAATCGAAGAAATGAAGGCGTGGTATGAAACCGTGCTGGGTGTTCCGCCCTATTTCGAACATTCGCCGCCGCCGGGAACAGCACCGCAGGATCTTGGCGGTCAGACCCGGGCATCGGACCTGCACATGTGTTTCTACCGGCTGTCGCTCAATTTCCCCTATACCCAGACGATCGGCATCTTCGAAGAGCCGGGTACCGCGGATGCAGTGGTCAAGGGACTGCCGGGGCTACACCATATGCAGTTGACGACGGCAGGGCTGGACGATCTGTGCCACACTTTTGAATTCTTGCGCGATCAAGGACTGCATCCTCATCGCGCGGCCAATCATGGTCCGATGACCAGCTTCTATTACCGCGATCCCGACGGCAACAATGTCGAACTGACAGCGCAGAATTTTGGCTCGCTGGAGGAAATGATCGAATTCATGAGTTCAGCCGAATTCAAGGATAATCCGTCGGGCACCGAGCTGGTACCGGATGAGTTCGTCGCCAATTGGCGCAAAGCCCAGGCTGCAGATTCCGATACCTAAGCCTGCCCCCTTTAGCTGGAGGGAATGCGAAACAGCGTTTCGGCATTGATGTGCGTGACTTTTCGCATCGTTTCGGCAGACAGCGGTGCATTGCGAATGAACGGCACTGCTTCGACAGTCTGTTCGTAGGGATAATCGATGGCGAACAGCACGCGATCGTCACCGAACATGTTCAGGCAAAATTCCAGTGGTTCGTTGGTCATCATACCGCTGGTCGTGATCCAGAAGTTGGTCTTGAAGTATTCGCTTGGCAAACGATCAAGCTGCTTCATCCCTAAGGGAACCAGCCCGCCCCGGCGCAGGATGTTCTGGTAGCGGTTATCCAGCCGACCCAGCCAGAACGGCAGAGCTTCGCCCAGGTGCCCCAGGACGATCTTGAGCGTCGGGAAGGCATCGAACACGCCCCCCATGATCATTCGGACAACATGCAGTGACGTTTCTGCGCCAAAGCCCCACAAGGCGCCCATCATGCCATAATCGGCATAGGCATCGATCATACTGTCCGGCGGGAAAGTGGGGTGGAGGTAGATCGGCACGTCGCAGGCAACCGCCGCTTCGAAGATCGGCCAGTACTTTGGATTATCTAGGTATTCGCCGTGGGTGTGCGAATTGATGATCACGCCTTTCAAGCCCAGATCGCCTACCGCGCGCCTCAGTTCGCGCGCGGCCAGTTCGGGTGATTGCGGGGCAATCGCGCCAAGTCCGGCAAAGCGAGTGGGGTGCCCGGCCACAGCCGCCGCCAGCTTGTCATTGGCGATGACGGCGAGCTCGGTCCCCAGTGTAGCATCAAAGGCCTGCACGCCCGGGCTGGTAATGCTGAGCAGGTGCATGTCGACCTTGAACTGGTCCATCTCGGCGATGCGGTAATCAAGATCCGTCAGCTGGCGGACTGCTTCTGCCTTCTTGTAATAGATCGCCAGATAGCGGGTTACTGCCGTATCGACGTGCTGCGTTAACTTGAGATATTCATCGATATATTCGCTCGGCGCGAAGGCTTCTTCAGTAGCGATCAAGCGCATGGAATTTTCTCCCTATAGGTCAATTTGGGGCAAATCGAAGCGCCTCGCGGACAACCAGAGGCTTAGGCGGCGAGCAGCGGATTGCCTGGTAGCGTCTCGGCATGATGAATTGCCGCACGGCGGAACAGGTCTGCAAGATGCTCGGCCACGGGGGTAAGCGGCAGGCTGGCGCGCGAAGCCATGCAGATGGTCGCGGCTGCCAATGTCTCCCGGATCGGCACCTGAACGATCTGCCCGGACAGCTCCAGCAACGGCAGCCATTGCTGGGGCAGAGCGGCGAGCAGGTTTGATCCGGCCAGTGCCATGATTGTGCTGAGCGATGTCTGCCCGCTAACGACAACTTCAGGCGGCGGCGCACCGTATTCGGCGAAAAGCGCGGCAAGCTCATCACCGCCAACCAGGGTTAACGCATCGGCCACCCAGCGCGCGCCGGTAAGTTCACGCAGCGAAGTCGATTTGGCCAGCGGATGCCCGCGCCGGGCAAACACCAGTCGGCGATTGGTGAACAGTTGCTCAACGATGATTTCGGGCGGATGGCTGATCCCCGCCAGCGGGCCGACATAAAAATCCATGACCCCATCCAGCAGATCGCGTTCATTGCTTGGGAACAGACCTTCGCTGATGTGCAGCTTCACTTGCGGAAATCGCTTCTCGAAGGGGCCAATCACCCGCGGCAGCAGCGCGATATGCGATGCAGTTGACAGTCCGATCGACACAGATCCGACCTGGTTGCCTTTAAGCTGTTCGATCTCGCTTTGCACGCGACGGATCTCATTCTGGATGCTAATGCCGCGGCGGACAAGCGCCTTGCCCATCAGCGTCAAAGTCATGCCAGTGGCCTTGCGTTCGAACAGGACCACACCGAGTCCGTGCTCAAGTTCACGGATTGATCGGGTGATCGACGGCTGCGTCACGCCCAGGAAACGTGCGGCGCTGCGCAAACTGCCCCGTTCGGCGATCGCGACGACATTGCGGATCTGGTTTAGCGTCATGGTGATCAATTCCTAGCATTCCCTGCTGGCTGGAGCACAGAACACGGTTTGCGCAGGGTGATAAGTTAAAGGCATCAAGCACAGATAGTTGATGCATTGGAGGCCTGTCATGTTCTCGGTAGTCCCGGCGGCCTGATGGACCAATGCCGGTCCAATGCCAGACTGCAAGCCGCGAATTGCGAAATGAACTAGGAATCGCAAAGGGGAGTCGGATGTTCTTGACTGATTGCTGGCAAGTCGCTGCCTTCTCATCCGAGGTGACCGGTCCGATGCTGGCGCGAACATTGGCCGATACTCAGGTCCTGCTCTATCGGACCGGCCAAGGCGCAGTGGTCGCCATGCAGAATCGCTGCCCGCATCGCTATTTACCGCTATCGATGGGCCGTAAGCTGGGCGATGTCATCGAATGCGGTTATCATGGGCTGCAGTTCGGCCCGACCGGAAAGTGCTTGCAGGTGCCTGGGCAGAATGTGATTCCGGAACGTGCGAAAGTCCCGGTTTACCCGGTGATCGAGAAATATCAGTTCGTCTGGATCTGGCTGGGCGATGCGACAAAGGCCGATCCGTCGCTGGTCCCCGATTTCCACTGGATGGACGATCCGGAATGGGCGGTAGCCGAAGGCTATCACTTCATCCAGGCCGACTACCGCTTCCTCGTCGATAACCTGCTGGATCTCAGCCACGAAACGTTCGTGCATCCCGAAACGATAGGCAATGGTGCGGTGGCCGATTCGCCGGTTTCTGCCAAGGTGATCGGCGGCAAGACAGTGAGCGTCCATCGCGACATGCATGGCTGCGAAGCGCCGCCCCAATTCGTTGCACTGGGCGGGTTTACCGGCCCGATAGATCGCTGGCACACCACTTTCTACACCCCGCCGGGCTTTTGCGTGATCGAGGTCGGCGCGGTTCCGGCCGGAGAAACCAATCGCGACAATGGCTTTGAGGCCCGCATCCTCAATCTGATCACACCTGCAACCGAAAAATCGAGCCATTATTTCTGGGCTCACGCCCGCAATGTCCGGCTGAATGAGGATGACCTGACTGATGTGATCCGGACATCGATCATCACCACATTCAATCAGGACAAAGTCATCCTGGAAGCGCAGCAAATCGAATCCGATCGCATCGGGTCGATCGATCCCGGTGTGGTTTTGGGATTCGATGTTGGCTCGGTGCAGGGGCGGCGGTTGCTGCGAACGGCGCTTATGGGCGCATGATGAAGGTTAGACGAAATGCGGAGCCGAAACATGTTCGTAAGCAGATGGTCGTGAATCGCGTGCTCAAACTCGTCGGAACCACGGCGGCAGTAGCAATCGGCCTTGCCGCCGCCTGCACCTTCTGGAGTGGCGAAGCGCGGGCTGCTGACAGTGCGCAATGGCCGCCGCCAGGAGTGTCGCTCAACGGCGATCCCGGCTCACCCGACATTTCCGGTTTGTGGCTGGGCACCGTGACCGGCGTGCCCGGCGTGCCGTTTGCACCCAATCGCGGCAGTGCCGATGGCCGCCCGGCAACCTACTGGGCACCGTGGCCTTTGCCCTACACGCCAAAATTCCAGGCAATTTATGATGAGCGCGTCGCCCGCGCCAGCAAGGGCGTCCAGCTCGGCGACAGCAGCGCCAAATGCATGCCTTTTGGCCTGCCGATGATGCTCGCCGCGAAAGTCTATCCCGATGAGATCGTGCAGACACCGGGGGAGGTCACGTTGTTCATGAACAACACCTTCCCGATAACGATCTGGACTGATGGGCGCGATCATCCCAAAGACTTCACTCCCAGTTACAACGGCCATTCGACCGGTCATTGGGTGGGCGAAACGCTGTTTGTCGATACTGTGGGCCTGCTGGGAACGACATCGATGGACAACCAGCGCAACCCCCACAGTGACAAGCTGCATTTGAGTTGGACACTGCAAAGAGTGGCCAAGGACGTGCTCCACCTGCACCTGACCTTGTACGATGACGAGGCATTCACTGAGCCGGTTTCAACCACCAACATCTGGCACCGCAAAACCGACCCGCGCTGGCAGATTCTCGACGATGCGTCGTGCTTCGAAAACAACGAATCAAACCAGGACAGTGTGCCGGAGGGCGGCTTCGTCAAGTTCTGACAGTTCGCTTCACAAGGATATCACAATGAAAATCGTCAAGTTTGAACGGGCCGGACAATGCGCTGAAGGGCTACTCGAGGGCGATATCGTCCATGTTGTCGGCGGTTGGTTCACAGGTGCGGCTGATGATGCGCCCTTCACCCTGTCAAAGCGCACCGGGCCCGAACTCGCCGCCTTGCAGTTGGAGGCCAATGAGGCCGTTCCGTTGGCCGAAGTGACACTTGCCGCGCCCGTCGATCCCGCTGCCAAGATCCTTTGCGTCGGCATGAATTATCGTGATCATGTTGGCGAAATCAAACAGGAAGTCGCCGCCAATCCGACGATTTTTACGCGCTATATCGATTCCCTGGTCGGTCACGAGGTCCCGATCGTTCGGCCCCGCGCATCTGAGCATTTTGACTTCGAGGGCGAGATCGCGATCGTCATCGGTCGCACCGCGCACCATGTCGGCACCGAAGATGCACTGGACTATGTCGGCGGCTACAGCTGTTTCCTCGATGGCAGCCTACGCGATTATCAAAAGCACTCGCTTGCGGCCGGAAAGAACTTCTGGCGCAGCGGCGCGATGGGGCCGTGGATCATCCCGGCGGCAGAGTTCGCGGTCGCCGACCCCGCACTGGAAACCATTCTCAATGGCGATCGCGTCCAGTTCGCCCATGCCAGTCAGATGATTTTCGGCATCCGCGATGTCATTGCCTATTGTTCGCGGTGGACGGTTCTGCGGCCCGGTGATGTCATTGCCACCGGCACACCCGGCGGCGTCGGATCACGCCGCGTACCGCCGCTGTGGATGAAGGCAGGAGACCGCATTTCAGTAACCGTGGAAGGCATTGGCATGTTGTCCAATCCTGTCGTTGACGAGAGCTGAGCGTCATGCAGATAACGATCTATCCGTTTCCCGCCTCGTGTTCACGGGTGACGATGACAGCGCTTGAGGAAATCGGCCTCGAATACGAGGAGCGCTGCGTGAATATCCGCAAGGCCGAGCAGAAGTCGCCCGCCTATCTGGCGCTCAACCCCAAGGGCAAAGTTCCATCGATGCGCGTCGACGGGACGTTGATGACCGAAAATGCCGCGATGTTAGCCTTTCTTGACCAACAGTTCCCGGCCGCACGGCTGCTGCCGCGCACGGGCGATCCGGTTAAGGACAATCAGGGCCTTATCGACCTGGTGTGGTGTTCCAGCACGATCCACCCCAACGTCCGGCAGGTTCGCATGCCTGTTAAACTGACAACCTGTGATCCCGCGGGTGTGAAGGAAGACGGCCTCGCCAAGTTTGCCGGAGAGTGTGCAGGAATTGCCAAGCGCATTGGCTCCAACTGGTGGTACGGCGATGAATGGTCAATCATCGATACCTATCTCTACTGGGCTTACAGTACTGCGGAAAAGGGCGGTTTTCCGCTGGCCGATTATCCGGCACTTGTCGGCCATGCCTTGCGCGTGCGCGCTCGTCCCAGCTTCAAACGGGTTTTGGCTCGCGAGGCGGCCATGGTCGATAAATATGCCATTACCGACGTCGATCTGTGACGGACAGGACGTTACAATTTGCAGTGTAACGCTCCGGCAACCGTAGAGAACTTGATCGGTTGCGGGCAGCGCGGCAGTCGCAAGTCGCAGCGGTGTTGCTAATGAATTGCGGGCCCGGGGCATGGCGAGTTGGAGAGCCGGATGGTATTGCATGATGTTCATCTCTGATTTCATATGAGCGTGCGGGAATGATCAGGTTTCCCAGGCTCATCTGGGCGCTGATCGGCGCCAGTTTGCTGATTGCCGTTGTCGCGGCGGGACTGCTGCTGGGCAAGCGGCAGGAGCGCGACCGGATCATGCGCGCCGATCCCGCGGCAATCCTGGCCAGTCGCGACCTGGGACCCGTGGCCATTGCCATGGGCAGGGCGGGATTTGCCGAGCACTGCGCCAGTTGCCACGGGAATGGCAAAGGCGATCCCCGGCGCGGCGTGCCAGACCTCACCGACGCTGACTATCTGTATGGCGAGGGCCAGGTTGCCGAGATCGAGGCGATCATCCTCCATGGGATCAGGTCCGGTGATCCGCGCGGCTGGAATCTTGCCGACATGCCCGCATACAGCCGGGTGCGGCCCTATCCGCGCGAGCCCATCGCGCCGCTGCAACCAGCGCAGATCGAGGATGTGACCCAGTTCCTGATGCAGCTTCGCGGCAAGGCAACAGATGTGGCCGCTGCGACGCGGGGCACCGCCCTGTTCAAGGGCAGCGGTGTCTGCTGGGATTGCCACGGGCCGGACGGCGGCGGCGATACGGCGATCGGCGCACCCAGTCTGGTCGATGATGTCTGGCTCTATGGCGATGGTTCTCCGGCTGCAATCAAGGCCAGCATCGCCAATGGCCGAGGCGGCCGCAGCCCTGCGTTCGCCCGTCTGCTCAGCGCCACCGATGCGCGGGCCATCGCGGTTTATGTCGCATCGCTATCCCGGCACCAGAACAAGGATCATCAAGGTGAATGATGTTGACCCGCTGCCCGACGATGTCTGGTCGCTCGATCGCCCGAATGCGCGCCGCTCGCTGGTGCTTTGCGCTGCCGGCGCGTTGATTGGCCTCGGTATTGCCGGACTGGGGCTGTTCACCGCGCAAGGCACGCGGACCGCTGCGGTCCCGGCGGAAGATGTCGCACTGGTCAATCAGGTGCCGATCCTGATGAGCGACTATATTCAGCAAATTCGCGCGCTTTACGATGTATCGCTCAACCAGGCGACACCGGCGCAGAGACGCAAGGTGCTAGACGACATGATTCGCGAGGAGCTCTATGTCCAGCGCGGCGTCGAACTGGGAATGCAGGCCGATATCACCGAAGTGCGCACGGCGCTGGTCGGCGCGGTCGAGGCGCAAAGCGCGGCCGATGCGACTATTGCGCAGCCGGCCGAGGATGAGCTGCGTGCCTGGTTCAACCAGCATTCTGACCAGTTCGCCAATGAAGGTAGCATGGAGGTGGCCGACCATATCCTGCCAAAGGGCGCGACGGCTGCGCAAGCGGCGGTCGCGCTCGCCGCGCTGAAAGCTGGCAATTCGGGCGCGGTGCCGCTTTCCGGCAAGATGGCCGATGGCCGCGAGTTCTATTTTGCCGCAAAAATCCATCTTGGCGATGCACTGTTTGCCGCCGCCAGAACCCTTGATGCCGGGCAGGTTTCCGCACCGGTTGCAATGCCGGATGGCATTCATATCCTGGTGTTGAAGGCCAATGTCCGGCCGGTGGCGCAGCCGTTCGACCAGATCAGGGACGCGGTGCTGGCCGCCTATGTCGATGAGCAGGCCAAGCGGCTCAATGCCGCCAACGAGCGCTTCCTGCAAAAGCGCGCCGACGTGCAAGTTGCCAAGGGCTTCGAATGATGGGTCCAGCGCTCCGCTCAAGGATGTTGGGCCCGATATTGGGTCTGATGCTGGCCCTGCTTGACTGGGCCGGGCCGGTGCAGGCGCATACCCGCAGCGAATCGCACAGTGCCTGGACCATCGATGGGCCATACGTCCATCTAGCATTCAGTGTCGCCGATCTGGAAGTGGCGAGGGTCACCCGCGATGGCAGCAGACCGGTTGATGCGGCCCTGTTGGCCTGGCTGGGTAGCAAGGTCGGCGTATCCTCGGCAGGCAAGCCCTGCAAACTGACAGTACCTCCGCGCATGATCGCAGCTGCGGCAGGGTTTCGGCGGGCCGAATTTCAATATGCCTGTCCATCGGATGACCGGATGCGGCTGGTTGACCGGGCGTTCTTTGATCAGGTCCCCACCCATATCAACTTTGCCCAGATCCAGCGCCCCAGCGGCGATTTTGTCGAACAGATCATCACTGCCGACAATCAGGGCATCGACCTGAAGGGTGCCAATGGCGAGGAGCTGGGTAGCGCCAGTTTCCTGCGCTTCATCCAGATGGGGGTGATGCATATTTTCACCGGGATCGATCACATATCCTTCCTGTTGGGCTTGGTGCTGATCTCGCGCCGACTGCGCGATCTGGTCTTCGTGGTCACCGGTTTCACCATCGGCCACAGTCTGACCCTGGCGCTGGCGGTGACCGGAGTGATCCGGCCCCACGACGAATTCATCGATGCACTGGTTGCCTTGACGATTGCCCTGATCGGGGTCGAAAACATTGCCGTCGCCTCGCACAGGCCGGGCCGGGTGGCGCTGGTCACCGGCCTTGCGCTCGGCTCGATGGCCGTACTGCGTCTGTTCGGGATCGGTCTGTTGCCCCCGCTGCTGCTGATCGGTGGGGCCATTTTTTCGGCCAACTATCTGATGATATCCGGTCACTTGCGCGATGCGGCGCGGATCAGGCTGGTGGTAACGCTGGTGTTCGGACTGATCCACGGCTTCGGTTTCGCAGCCGATCTGCTCGAAAGCCGCCTGCCCAAGCAGAAGCTTGCCGAAATCCTCGTCGGCTTTAATCTGGGCGTTGAACTCGGTCAATTGACTATCGTGCTTTTGCTGACCGGATTTGTCCTGGTGCTGACTCGGCTTCGATTGACCTTGCCGCGCCCGATCGTGACTGACGTGACGGCATCGGGGCTGGTGCTGATCGGGACTTTTTGGTTCGTTAGCCGCAGTTTTGCGTGAACGATTGCAGTTGATTGCTTCTCGGCATCACCCGGTTGGAAATGCTGTCTCCTTGATGGCACCTGTCGCGGCTATGAAGCGCGCGATACTTTGATCCAATAGTTGTATTTTGGGAGACCGGCATTGCGTTCCAAGACCCTGCTTGCGCTAGGCGCGGCTTTCATAGCCATTGTAACGGGGCCCTTGTTGGCGCAGGAGCGGCCGGGCCCGACCAAGCTTGTCCCGCACAAAATTGCGGCGAATGTCTATTGGGTTGAAGGCGGGCGCTCCAACACTGGCTTCATCGTCGGCACGAGCGGAGTTGTGGTTATAGATGCTCAGACGAGCGACGAAGCTGCGCACGTTGCTGTAGCAGAAATCGCCAGGATCACGCCCAAGCCAGTCACAACCGTGATAATCACGCATGGCGATCCCGATCATGTTGGCGGGCTTCCGGGCTATCCTGCGGGAACGAAGGTTATAGAGCAGGAAAATACCCGCGCGGCTATCATCGCGTCGGCCAATGACCCAGCCGGTCCGCCGATATACACCGCGCTTTATCGCAACCTCGCGACCAATTTTGCACCGACCACACTGGTTGGCGAGAGCGAAAAGGTAACGATTGACGGTGTCCGCGTGGAGCTGATCTACGTCGCTCCCGGTCACAGTTCGGGCGATCTGATCATTTACTTGCCGGACCAGAAGGTAGTCTTCGCCGGCGATGTGGTCACGACCAATACCGGACAGTTTCCCATCATCCACATCGGCGGATCGTCGCTCGGCTGGATGGCATCGATGCGCAGAATCCTCGCGCTCAACGCGAGAACCATCGTCTCGGGCCACGGCGCCGTGGAGACACGCGCCCAGATCGCGGCGCGCCTTCACGACGCCGAACAACGCCGCGCCGCGATCAAGCTAATGGTTATGCAAGGCAAAACTCTGGATGAAATCAATCAGGCCCTGCCCGAACGGCTGGTGAACCCGATGTTCCCCAGCTTCAACCAGACCACGTTCAACGAATTGCAGAAGGGCTACCCGGGCGAAGCCAAGGGCCCCTGGGTCAACCTCGTCCACAAGCCGCAATCGTAACGGACGCTTACTGCCCGGCCAGGCTCCACCTGGCCAGCAAACCACCAGATTTCCAATGAAGGATCAAACGCATGCGCAAATCTCGCCTTGGCCTTACGATTGCCGCAACCGCGCTGGGAAGTTCGGCGCTGTTCCTGCCCGCATTTGCACAAAGAACTCCCGCTCCCGCAGTCCAGCCGGGTGCCCAGATTGTTTCACGCGTCGCTGCTGGCACCTATGCCATCGATGAATGGCACAGCCAGGTCGTGTGGAGCGTCAACCATATGGGATTCAATTATCTCAATGGCATTTTCGGTAATCCAACTGGGACGCTGACGCTCGATCCGGCCCATCCGGAAAGGGCTGCTGTCTCGATCGAATTTCCGATCAACAAAGTGGTGACGACGCGCCCTGCGCTGACCGAACACATCCAGACGCCAGCAATCATTGATGCCGCGGCCTTTCCAACGGCAACTTTCAAGTCGAGCAGGATTGTCGTGCGGGGGATGAATGCCACTATCACCGGCAACCTTACCCTGCATGGCGTGACCAAGCCGGTCGTTCTCAGTGCGCATTTCGTTGGTGCCGGCGTCAATCCGATGAGCAAGAAGGCGACCATCGGCTTCAGCGCCACCGCTTCGATCAAACGGTCTGACTTTGGCGTTGGCTATGCTGTTCCGGTTGTTTCCGACAATGTCGATCTGCGGATCACCGCCTCGTTCGAACGGGAAAACTGAGCCGGCTTAAAGCGCGCCACACCCATGCGGCTCTGATTGGAACTTCCCGGATGAACCAATCACTATCCAGCTTGGTCCGCGACCTGCACATTGAAATGGGGCTGGCGGACACTGGCTCAGCCCTTGGGGAGCGGCCGCGCTACGAACTTTTCCACGCCGCAAACTCGATCTGCTCGCAAAAAGTTCGTGCGGTCCTGGCATGGCATGGCCTGGCCTATCGCGAACGGACAATGCGCATAGCAGAAGGCGAGACCTATCTGCCCAGCCATGTCCGCCTGCGAATGATCGGCTGCCACCAGATTTCCGACACTTTGGCATCGCGCCACAGCGGCAGTACTTCCACTTCGGCAAGCGGCTGCGATGCCGCCGTGGTCCCAACCCTGGTCGACTGGGCGCACGATGATGTCATCGTGGATTCGAGACGAATCTGCCAATACCTTGATAATCAGGCCGATAGTCCGATGCAACTGCGACCTCTATCCTTGACTGCCGAAATTGATGCGGAACTGGCCATCGTCGATAACCTGCCGAACTATCAGTTGCTGGTCGGTCGCCGGCCAGATGGCCGCGCTACGCCAACCATGCACATGGGCGGGGGCGGCTCGGGCTTTTCGCTCGCCAAAGTTGAACGCTGCCACGGCTACCTGAAACAGTTTGCGGATGATCCCGTGTTGGTCGAGGCTTACACCGCCAAGCTGGACAAGGAGCAACATGCTGCCGAGACTCTGTTTTCACCAGAGTCCATGCAGCAAGCCTATGCCAAGGTCGGAGCCGCTTGTGCAGTACTGGAAGAAAAACTGGCGAGCCGCACATCGGCATGGTTGCTGAGTGATAAGTATACCATGGCCGACCTGTTCTGGGCAGTTGAATTGCTGCGCATCGACAACCTTGGCGCGGGTGACTTTTGGAAGCACGGCAAGCTACCGAATCTCGAAGAATACTTTCGCATGACCACCGCACAACCGGCGATCAGGGCAGCGGTCATCGATTGGCCCGGGGCTCAGTATTAGTCCAGCCAATGGGGCCAAACGCCCTTAAGCTAACAGACCCATCGGCACTTCGATCAACCCCCTGAATGCTTGCATCAGTTGGGCTGCGTCGGCGCCGTCGATCGCACGGTGATCGAAGCTGCCGGTGGCGCTCATCATGGTTGCCAGACCCAGCGCGCCGTCGACTGCGGCGGGCCGCAGCTCGCCGGCGCCAACCGCCATGATCATAGCTTGCGGCGGGTTGATCACTGCATCGAATTGCTTGATCCCGTACATGCCCAGGTTCGACAGACTGGCGGTGCCGCCCAGGTATTCGTGCGGTTTCAGCTTGCCGTCACGCGCCTTGGCGGCCAGCACGGTCATTTCGGCGGAAATGGCCGAGATCGACTTGACTCCGGCATCGGTGATGATCGGCGTGATCAGCCCGGTGGGTGCGGCTACTGCCACCGAGATGTCGGCGCGGGCAAATTTGTGCAAGTCCTCGCCTGCGAAGCAGACATTGCACTGCGGAACCTGGATCAGGGCCCTGGCCAGCGCCTTGATCATCAGATCATTGACCGTGAGCTTCACGCCCAGCGCCGCCAGCGCGGAATTGAGCTCGGCGCGCAGGACCAGCAGGGCATCAAGCCGGACGTCGACTGTCAGATAGATATGCGGTACCGTTTGCTTGGCTTCCGTCAGGCGGCGGGCAATGACCTTACGAACATTATTGAGTTTTTCCGCAACGAATGGAATGCCGAAATCCGGCAGTGGCCTAGCAGTCGCAGCAACCGGGTTGGTCGCAACGCCCCCGCCTGCCGGGGCTGGCGCGATGCCCGGGATCGCGGCGCTGCCCGGCGCGGTTGCGGCAATGTCGGCTCTGACGATCCGTCCATTCGGCCCGCTGCCCTGCACTGCCGCGATATCGATGTCCATTTCGCCGGCGAGCCGCTTGGCCAGCGGCGAGGCGATTATCCGGGGGTCATCGATGGGTCGCGGCGCGGCAGGAGCGGGTGCAGCAGCCTCGATCTTCACAATCGGCGCGGGAGTTGGTACAGCAGCGGGCGGCGGTGAAGCCGGTACCGGGCGACGGGTCGGCGCAACGTCGTCTTCTGCGGCAATTGTCGCAATCACCGTGCCTACTTTCACGCCTTCCTCCCCGGCGAGCACTGCGATAGCGGTGATCGTGCCTTCGTCCACGGCTTCAAATTCCATCGTCGCCTTGTCGGTTTCGATTTCCGCCATGACGTCGCCTGCGACGACCTTGTCGCCGACGGACACGAGCCAGCGGGCGAGCTTGCCTACTTCCATGGTTGGGGAAAGAGCAGGCATTTTCAGTTCGATAGGCATGGAATTCAGGCTCCCAGGAACAATTCGGCCATGGCGTCGATGATCGCCTCAGCGTCAAGCCGATAGGTGCGGTAGAGATCGGGCAGATCGCCGGTCTGGCCGAAGCGGTCGATGCCCAGCGGGCTGGTCCGCATCCCGCGCACTCCGCCCAGCCATGACAGCGCCGAAGGCGAGCCGTCGATTATTGTCACCAGCCCGGCGTGCGCCGCCAGCGGCGAAAGCAGGCTCTCGATATGGCTGGCGACCGGGCTGGCCTGGTCCCCGACCCTGCCGCTCCAGCGCTGCGCCCGCGCCGCCGACCAGCCGCGATGGAGCAGATCGGGCGAAGTGACATTGAGCAGGCCAAGTCCGGGAAAATCGTCCTGCATCGCGTCCCATGCTTGCAGCACTTCGGGGGCAATTGCGCCGGTGAAAGCGATGGCAGCTTCTGCGCCGGGAGCGGGCTGCTTGAGCCAATAGCCGCCCTTCAGCGCATCGGCCTGCCATGCATCGTCCGTCCGCTCGGCCTGCTGGATCGCGCGGGTAGTCAGCCGCAGATATACCGAGCCGCCGTCTGGTGCCTGCATGTGTTCGAATGTCCAGCGCATCAGCACCGCCAGCTCATCGGCGAATGCTGGTTCGAAATAGGTCAGCCCGGGCTGGCCAATGCCGATCAACGGCGAGTTGATCGATTGATGGGCGCCCCCTTCCGGTCCGAGCGTCACCCCGGCCGGCGTTGCAACCAGCAGGAAGCGCGAATCCTGATAACAGCCATAGTTGAGCGCATCCAGACCGCGAGCGATAAAGGGATCGTAAACCGTGCCGATCGGGATCAGCCGCGAGCCGAACAATGGCG
The DNA here is from genome assembly GCA_031366845.1 of Novosphingobium sp. Lineage (GTDB taxonomy): Bacteria > Pseudomonadota > Alphaproteobacteria > Sphingomonadales > Sphingomonadaceae > Novosphingobium. The sequence continues at coordinate 31,124 of JANLOZ010000299.1, forward strand.
CCGACAGGCCAAGCGCGGCCAGGACCAGGAACAGGTTGTTTTCGGCTATGCCCAGCTCGATATGCTGACCGGCCCCATGGCCCGACCATTTCTGCGCCGAAGGGATATTGGCATTGCGGAACACGTCAGCCAGTTCCTGTCGCCGGAACAGCCCGCGTTGGTTGACGAAAGCGCCAAGGTTGGTGGAAACCGTAACGTCCGGTGACGTCGTGACGATCCGGTTAGCCAGTTCCTCGCCCGATTTGGCGAGCGCAAGCAAGACATTGCCGAATGCGGCTTGCGTCGATTGTACCGCGGTGGCGGGCACTTCCAGCCTGGCGGGCACATGGATTGGTGCAGGCATCACTTCCTTGCGGTGCCGGGTCAGGGGAGATGTCGCGACGAACGCCGCCAGCGATGCGGCGGCATTGTCGCCAAGCCCTGCATAGGGTTCCCACTCCTGCCCCGGGGCGATGCCCATACTATCGCGCAGGCCTTCGATCTGGCCGGGGTTCATCAGCCCGGCGTGGTTGTCCTTATGCCCGGCAAACGGCAGCCCATAGCCTTTGACGGTATATGCGATGAACATGGTGCAACGTTCATCCTGCGCGGAGGCAAATGCCTCGATCAGGGTTGCGATGCAGTGCCCGCCCAGATTGGTCATCAGGTCGGCCAGCGTCGCATCATCATAGCTGTCCAGCAGCTTGGCAACATGCGCCTTGCTGCCGATGTCGCGCAGCAATCGCTCGCGCCACGCTGCGCCGCCTTGATATGTCAGCGCTGCAAAATCGGCGTTGGGGCAATTGTCGATCCATTCCTGCAGCGCGTGGCCGCCGGGCTTCTTGAAAGCGGCCAACTGCCGTTTGCCGTATTTCAGCGTGAGCACGCGCCAGCCGCAGGTTTCGAAGATGTCGTCGAAGCGGCGGAACATGCGGTCAGCCGTGGTCGCATCGAGAGACTGGCGGTTATAGTCGACCACCCACCAGCAATTGCGCAGATCGTGCTTATAGCCTTCGATCAGCGCTTCATAAATGTTGCCTTCGTCCAGTTCAGCATCACCCATCAGAGCAATCATGCGACCCGAATCGGCTTCGGCAACTTCGCCATGCGCGATCAGGTAATCCTGCACCAGGCTGGCAAAGGCGGTTATCGCCACGCCGAGCCCAACCGAGCCGGTGGAAAAATCGACGGGGATCACGTCTTTGGTGCGTGAAGGATAGCTTTGCGCGCCGCCCTGTCCGCGGAAGTTCTCCAGATGGGCGCGATCCTGATTGCCCAGGAGGTAATGGATCGCATGCAGGACCGGTCCCGCATGCGGCTTGACCGCCACTTTGTCGTTCGGCCCAAGCGCATGAAAATACAGCGCGGTCATGATCGCGGAGATCGAAGCGCAGCTGGCCTGATGGCCGCCAACTTTCAGCCCGTCGCGGCTGGTACGAATGTGATTGGCGTTGTGGATTGTCCACGATGACAGCCAGCGCAGCCGCGCATCAAGAGTCTCGAGAGTCGAAACCAGTGACTTGTCGATCGGGTCCGCCGCGCGGCGGGTGACTGTGGTTTGATCCGGCGCTTTGCTCATGGTTCTCGCATCCAAATTCCAAGTGGGTCAGCTATAGTCCGGAAGGCGGCGGGATGTCCTTGCGATTTCGTCGTATTATGCGTTATAATACGGCAGAATCTGCCAAAAAATATCAATAAGAGGTGCATTATATGCCAATTTATGCACTTGATGCGATAGATCGCAAGATCCTTGACCGACTTCAGCGCGATGGGCGGACCAGCAACCAGGATCTGTCGCTGGCGGTTGGTCTTTCGCCGAGTCCGTGCTTGCGCCGGGTGCGGCAGCTTGAGGACAACGGGATCATCACCGGTTACTTCGCACTGGTGTCACCGGAAGCGGTCGGATTGCCCGTCACCGCATTTCTGCGCGTGCGCCTCAGTTCGCAGGATGATCGCCATCTTGCCGAATTCGAAAGTGCTGTGATCACATTTCCCGAGGTAATGGAATGCTACCTGATGACCGGTGACAGCGATTACCAACTGCGGGTTCTGGTGAAGTCGCTCGCCGCATTCGAAGAGTTCCTGCGCCATAAGCTGACCAGGATTTCTTGTGTCGCCGGGGTCAATTCCAGCTTTGCCTTGCGCCCGATCGTCTATCGCACCGCGCTGCCAATGCCTGATTGAACGGGGATGCCGGCAGCCGCTCTGAACGCGGCGGTGCGAGATCCTGATGCGGCAACTGTAACGCACTGTAACGTAGCCGAACCGTTAGGTACTTGGCTTTCTCCCGGGCTGCGGCTTGTCCGCGCGGACGGCATGGCCGGACTGACGGCGATATTGGGCATATGCGTTGGTGCGAGGTAGCCCGGGGAGATTAGCTTGTGAACCATTCCGCAATCCGCTGCCTGGCGCGCGGTCTTGTCTGCTTAGCCGCATTGACAGGGCAGATTGCCCGGGCCGCAAGCGGCGTCACGTCGGATGTGAGTTCGGCGGACACGGGCGCCGATCCGGCGGCGCAAGATATCCTGGTGTTCGGCCGCAGCGAGGCCAAGATTGGCATAGCGCAAGCCGCCAGCGAGGGAACCGTTTCGGGGGACGACTTGCTTGTGCGCCCGCTGCTGCGCGTGGCCGAACTGCTTGAAGCGGTGCCCGGAATGATCGCAGCGCAGCATTCGGGCAGCGGCAAGGCCAACCAGTATTTCCTACGCGGTTTCAATCTCGATCACGGGTCGGATTTCACCACCTACATCGATGATGTGCAGATGAACTTTCGCACGCACGGCCACGGGCAGGGTTATCTCGACCTCAATGGCCTGATACCCGAGATTATCGCGCGAGAGGATTACCGCAAAGGTCCTTATCGCGCCGATGGCGGCGATTTCGCGCTCGCGGGGGCAGCCTATATGCGCACGATCGAGCGGTTCGATGCGCCCTGGGTGTCGCTCGAAGTGGGCTCTTACGGTTGGAGGAAGTTGGCTGGCGGTGCCACGATCGAAGGGCTTGGCGGCGGTGATCTGACGCTGGTCGGACAGACCAAGGTCTATGACGGGCCATGGCAGGAGCCGGAACGCTTGCGCCATTACGCGGGCTTTCTCAAGTATTCGCACCCCGCCGGGTTCGGCCGGATCGACGTGACGGTGCACGGCTATCATGGCAGCTGGAACCCGACCGAGCAGATCCCTGATCGCCTGATCGGCAGCAATTCCTGCGGCGATGCGTTCTGTTCGCCTGACCCGACAGCCAAGGGCATGACAACGCGGTTCATCGCCGATGCCGCGCTGTCAGGCGATCATTGGCGGGGCAATGTTTACGCGCAATATTACGATTGGTGGATGTATTCGAACCCGCTCTACGCCAATGCCGATGGTTCGAGCGCCCAGATACACCAGTTCGACCGGCGCTGGGTATTCGGCGCGAAGGGCGAAAAGAGCTGGGCTGTTTCGCACCGGCTTGACCTGACGGCAGGCACCGAGATTCGGCTCGATCAGATCGCCCGGGTTGGCGTCTATCATACTGAAGCCCGGAAATTTTTGCAGAGCTTCGGTGCTTACCGGGTCAGCGAGGGCTCTGGATCGCTATATGTTGAGGCAGCGTGGCGCCCGTTAACGGGTGTGCGGCTTATTGGCGGGCTGCGCGCCGACAGCTATCACTATAGTGTCACCGCTCTTGATGCACCTGCGGCGGCGCTGGGCGAAGGCACTGGCGGCGGCAGCCTGGTGTCACCCAAGGCGGCCATTGCCTGGGAAATTTCGCCGCATCTGGAACTCTATGCCAACTGGGGCCAGGGTTTCCATTCGAACGATGTGCGCGGAGCGGTCACCACCACGCCCGTCCCGGTCCTGGCGCGCGGGACCGGCAAGGAATTGGGCGGACGCCTGCAACTGGGTAAACTCAGCCTGACGGCCACCTATTGGTGGCTCGATCTGGGGAGCGAGTTACGCTTTGTGGGGGATAGCAACGCAGTTGAGCCCACCGGAGCCAGCCGCCGCCTCGGGTATGAGCTCGTCGGGTTCTGGCGGCCGTTATCGTGGCTAGCGATCGATGCCAACTACACCGCCAGCCACGCGCGGTATGACAACGGGGATTTTATCCCCAATGCCTTTGAAAACGCGGGGCAGATTGGCGTCTCCCTGATGCTCGATTCCTGGGAAGCGAGCCTTCGATGGCGCCACCTCGGACCCTATCCGCTGATCGAAGATAACAGTCGGCGCGACAAGGGCAGCAATGTCATCAACCTGCGCGGTGCCTTCAAACCCGGCCGGTTCGAAGTGTTCGGCGAAATGCTCAACGTGCTCAACAGCCGCGACAAGGACATTGCGTATTATTATGAATCGTATCTGCCTTCGTTCGATGCCGCACCCACCGAAGGCCGGTTGAGCCGGGTCGTGGAGCCGCGCACCTTGCGAGTCGGGGTCAAATGTCATTTCTAGGCTGCGTCTACCCAAACTGCCTCCCGCCCGGCTCGGCCGATGGGCCGAAAATCCGGCCATCAGTGCCCACTTTGCAGGCCAAAGGCGGCTGCGCCTGCCTCACCGGTTAGCCATGCTTCGTGATCAAGATAGGCATTTTGATATCACGCCACTCTTCCGCGAACGAGCTATGAGACCGCCGAACAAAGCTGCACAAGTGGCTAACATGTGGGCCGCTGCGTCTTTACGGGTGCTTGAGGTTCCTCAACAGAGGTTATGTGTTGATGGGTGCCGTTGATCCAGCCAGCTTTTTCGAAATCCAGAGAGTTGTGGAAGATTGGGCAATATTCCGGGATTCCGGGCAGTTCGATCGGCTCATTCCGCTGTGGCACGAGGACGGCCGGATGATGACAACCTGGGCACAGGTGTCTGCCGCCGAATTCGTTGCCCGATCAAGAGAGGCCTTTGCCAATGGCGCGATGGTCAATCATTCGCTGAGCGGTTGCCATATCGATATCGTCGGCAACCGGGCTATCGCGCAGACCAAGATGTCGATTACCCAGCGCGGCGCCATCGACGGGATCCTGTGCGATGCGACGTGCGATGGGCGCTTCTATGATTTCTTCGAGTGCCGGGATGGCAATTGGCGGATCGTCCTGCGCCAGCCAATTTATGAGCGCGACAGAATAAGTCCCGTCGAGCCAGGCGCAGCGCTGGTATTTGATCAGACCGTGCTGCAGTGCTTTCCGGAAGGTTATCGCTATCTTGCCTATCTGCAAACCAAGCTGGGCATGGTAGTCAAAACCGATATGCCGGGATTGCGGGGGCCTGAAATCGAAGCGATATATGCCAAGGGCGCGCAATGGCTTGCAGGCGACGCGGAGCAAGCCGATATATCCGTCGCTTGCAGCGAAAATGGAGGATTCTCGTGACAAAGCGTTCTGACCTGTTTCTGCTTGTCGTTGCGGCAGCTTCGGCATTGGGGCTTTCGTCTGCGCCAGCCCGTGCTCAGGCCGCTGCGGTCAGTTCGCCAGCTAAGCTGAGCTGGTATGGCGATCCCAGGGCGCCAGACATCAGCGGTGTCTGGGTGCGCGTTAAGACGCCGGGTCCTGCCTCGAAAAGCCGGGAAGGCTGGATGCCGTTTCCGCCCCCGCTGAAGGGTAAATTCGCTGCCATCTGGAGCAAGCGCGTGGCTGCCGAGGCGGCAGGCAATCGGACCGACGATCCCGTCAGAGGTTGCATGCCCGCGGGGATGCCGCGCTTTGTTACCGGCATGAATACGCCAATGATGATCCTTCAGACGCCGGGCCGGGTGATGATGTACCGCGATGGAATGCCGGTACGGCGCATCTGGCTGGATGGCCATGCTCTGCCAGCGGCCAAGGATCTGGAAAGCTTTTCCAACGGCAATGCCATCGGTCATTACGAGGGGCGGGATCTGGTGACCGACGTTCGCGGCATCCGCGATCAACCGATCGACAGCACCGGAGTGCCGCACAGCGATGATTTGACGATATCCGAACGATATCACCGGGTCGATGCCGACACGTTGACAGTCGAGGTGACGATGACCGATAAGTCGGCCTATCGAAGTCCGATGAAGTCCACGGTTACCTACAAAACCTTCAGCGATCCTTTGTGGGAGCCCCGGGAATTTATCTGCTCGCCACGCAAAGATTATCATCCAGAGATCTTCGTCAAGTAATTCGAATCCGGAGAGATCCCATGAAGGCCAAGTTCATCGTTGCCGCATTTGCCGCCGCATTGGCTGCGGTTCCTGCTCAGGCGCATCACAGTTATGCAATGTTCGACAAGAGCAAGGAAATCGAGCTCGCAAATGTTACCGTCAAGGACTGGCAGTGGACCAGCCCACACACATGGCTCTTCGTCGTTGCCCCCAATGGCGAAAGATACAGCCTCGAGGGCGGAAATCCAGGCTTAATGCGCCGCCTGGGTTTTGCCAAGGGTTCCATACAGCCTGGCGACAGGGTCACGGTCTACATCTCGCCGCTGCGCAGCGGGCTCAAAGGAGGGGCAATCAACGCGGTGCGTTTGGCCAAAGGCCAGCTTCTGGGTGAGCGTCTGAAATGAGAACTGCGGTCTCCCTTGCTGCGATGGTGGCGGGCTTCCTGCTCGCCGCCGCCCCGTCCAACGCCGCCGAGACCTGGCCGCCGTCCGGGGTTTCCTTCTATGGCGATGCCAGCGCGCCCGATATTTCGGGGCTGTGGATGGGGACGGCAATGGCGGTGCCAGGGCAGGGGCCGGCGAACAATTCCGGCAAGACTGCCGATGGCCGTCCGCCGCTCTATCTGACCCCTTGGCCGCTGCCATTCACTCCGGCCTATCAAAGGATCACCGACGAACGCGCCGAAGCCGCCAAGCAGGGCAGGGCTTTGGGTGACACCGGGTCTCGCTGCCTGCCATTTGGCCTGCCGGTGATGTTGCTCAACAAGAACTATCCCGACGAAATCGTCCAGACACCCGGCGTCACCAGCATTTTCGTGTTTGGCACATTCCCGATCATGATCTGGACCGACGGCCGCGATCATCTCAAGGATCTGGTGCCCAGTTACAACGGCCACTCAATTGGCCACTGGGTTGGTGACACGCTGTTTGTCGACACCATTGGCATCAACGCAGCCACTCCGATTGATGGAATGCGCCATCCGCACAGCGCAAAGCTGCACATCAAATGGTCTATCCAGCGGGTCGCCCCTAACGTCCTGCACACCCACATCACGCTTTACGATGACGAGGCGTTCACCGAGCCTGTCACCACGACCAACATCTGGGAGCGGAAGACCGACCGGAATTGGGAAATGCTGGACGACGCATCGTGCTTCGAAAATGCGACCGGCATTTCCGAAAAGCCCGTTGAAGAAGGCTTCATCAAGTTCTGATAAGATGAGGTGATTTCGAGCCGGATGGCATCATCTGACGACCCGTGAACCGGAAGCGCTCTAGCCAGTCTTTTCACTGTCGAGCGCCGTCATTTGCATGGGGGCATAGCGATCCCCGGCTGCGGCACCCTTTGGAACGGCACGCTCGATCAGCATGAGGTCATCGCCGCTGAGCGTCATGTCGAGGCTGCCAAGCGCCTCGTCCAGCCGATCACGCCGCTTGGCCCCGATTACCGGCATGATGTCGTTACCCTGCGCGATCACCCAGGCAATCGCTACCTGAGCGACCGTTGCTCCCTTGGCCTGCGCCACGCCTCGCAATGCTTCGACAAGCCGGAGATTAGCATCGACGTTGTCTTCTGAAAAGCGAGGGGTCATCAAGCGGATATCACCGGCTCCCCGGCCATCCCTGTCCCAGTGGCCACTGATCAGGCCTCTCGACAGCACGCCATAGGCAGTGATGGCTATGCCTAGCGCGCGCGCAGTTGGCAGGATGTCATCCTCGATCCCCCGCGAAATGAGCGAATATTCGATCTGCAGATCTGAAACCGGATGAACTGCCGCCGCACGTTTGAGCGTTTCCGCGCCTACTTCGGAAAGGCCGATGTGCCGGACATATCCCTCCGTCACCAACCCGGCTAGAGCGCCCATGGTTTCCTCGATCGGGACGTTGGGATCGAGCCGGGAGGGGCGATAGATGTCGATATATTCGGCGCCAAGGCGCTGAAGCGAATAGGCAATGAAATTGCGGACGGCCTTGGGGCTGCTGTCAAATCCGGTCCAGCCGCCATCGGGGCCGCGCAAGGCACCGAACTTGACGCTGAGCTGGTAGCTATCGCGCGGAACCCCTTTGAGCGCCTCGCCGATCAGCATCTCGTTGTGGCCCGTGCCATAGAAGTCGCCGGTATCGATCAGGGTCACGCCGGCATCAAGCGCGGCATGGATCGTGGCGATACTCTCCGTGCGATCGGCCGGGCCATACATGCCCGACATTCCCATGCAGCCCAGTCCGATGACCGATACATCGGGGCCGGTGTTTCCAAGCTTCAGTGTCTGCATGACCTATCCTCTCATTCGTTCATCTGGCGATGCCGACTGCATCAACCGGATCGGTGAGGAGCCATTAAACTGGTGGTTTGACAGAGTCATTATCAATTGGGCGAAACCCTGCTTGGCCGCCGTCCGTCATACCCCACATCGCTGGTGGCCGATGGCCGGATGTCGCTGACAACCGTCCCCCGTAGGAAAATAAAAATATCAATTACAGATATTTATCTAAGACTGGTGCGGAGGCTGTGGGCATGATCAGACCGCAATCTTCATTTTCAATTTGGCATCAAGCAACAATAATTGATATCCGCCGGGCCGGCGTCACTCAAGCCACGGTTCCTTTGTTAAGGTCCGGATCGCTCAGCGTGCGGGCATGATTTGCTCCCGCTCGATCGATCAGGTCCTTAAGGTATTGCGCGGCCGGCGTAAGCGGTGATCGTGCCATGTGAACGACACAGATGGCGGGAGTATATGTCGTTTCGACAACCGGTATCTGCACTATGAGGTTCGATCGCGCGATGAAGTCCACCCATTGCTGCGGCATGGGCGCAAGCAGATCGGACGAAGCGACGACCGAAATAATGCTCATCCCGGAATTTGCCTGGGCGACAATGTTGGGCGGAGGCATGCCGACCGAGGTATAGATCGCGTTCACTTCGTTTTCGGTATCGGGCATCACCGGCGTGGTCACCCAGGATGCTTCGGCTAGTTGGCGGACCGAAGTAGCGTGCGCCAACGGATGGCCTTGTCGTGCTATGATGATCCGGCGATTTTCAAACAGGTGTTCGATGATCAGATCGTCGTTTTTGCGGTCTTTGGGGACCGGTCCCACATAGATGTCGATCAAACCGTCGCGAATGTCTGCCTCGAGGTAAGGAAATAGGCCTTCGGTCAACTTGAAGCGCACTTTGGGAAAGCGCTGCCGGAATGGTGCGAGGATCTTGGGCAGGATTGCGAGGTGTGCCGCAGTCGACAGGCCAATCGAGATCGATCCGACATCCTGACCCTTGAAATGTCCGACATCGTCCAGCGTGCGCTGAATTTCGATCTGCACCATTTTGGCTCGGCGAATGACCATTTCGCCGACCGGGGTCATCACCATCCCGGTCTTGGTGCGCTCGAACAACTGAACGCCAAGTTCGCGTTCAAGCTCCTGGATGCTGCGTGATATCGCGGGCTGAGCCATGCCGAGCTGACGCGCTGCACTGCGAACGCTGCCACGTTCGACCACAGCGACAACGATGCGCAGATGGCTAAGCTTCATCCAAGCTCCACTCCGCGGCCCCACCTGGAGCCTTGCGGCATTCGCGAATTGCTGCGACCGGGGCACATGACACTACGCTAGGCCAATAACCCATCCGGCAGCAAGACTACCGCAGATCAGACTATTCGCACCGGGCGGCTGGATTGGCAAGGGCGAGGCTTGGGATATCCGACGGCCGACGATCAGCGCGGCAGCTTTATATCCTCAACTCCGCGCGGCCCGCTGGCCAGGCGGAGCTTGAGCGCGTCTTCGCCGGCACCAGCCTTCAGCCGCTCAATGTAATCCGCCGGATCGAAATCAACCCCAATGGGATTGGTGGCGAATTGTTCGGAAAAGAAAAACTCGCCTGCCTCCTCTACGGTATCGTAATTATCGACCTGAAGTTCGACCTGGTTTCCATCAGGATCACCGTAGTACATCGAAGTAGTCGGACCGTGATTGGTGCACCACAATGGCTCTACACCGTGCTCTTTCAGCCGTTCATAATTGTTCAGAAGAATCGGCAGGTTGGCATAGGTGAATGCGAAATGATGCACACCGGCCGCACCGAACGGCTGTTCGGCAAGGTTTGGCACATTGATCACGGCAATCCGGTGATGCTCTTCATCATAGGCGAGAAAAGCGATTTCGGGGCTTTCGAATACTATCCGGGAATTGAGCAGCAGCTTGTACCAATCGAGCATTTCCTGAAATCTAGACGAGCGCAGGACGATATGGGCAAGGCGCAGCGGCGAAACAATTCCCGCCTCTTGACCTGTCGGGGCAGATGCCACAGCCGTTTCTGTTGGCGTGCTGGCCATAATCTTCACTCCTGCTGAACTTGGCGACACGGTCATTGATGAAGCGTTCTAGTCGTTGCAAGCACAGAATTTACGATATGAATGCGTCACGAGTGATGCTGGTGTGATATCGCAGGCATAACCTGTGGTTTGGTGTGCGCAAACATGTCGCATGGAGTTTCGCCGCCGAGCTTACGCTTGGACACCCTTGGCGAAAGGCAAAATACGCACGCTTTTTCCCGTAAGGCGACGGAAGGCGTTGGCCACCGCCGGAGCGAGCGGCGGGACGCCTGGTTCGCCCACTCCCGTGGGATCGGCCGTCGACTTGATGATTGCCACCTCGACCAAGGGCATTTCCTGCATGCGGATTGCCCTGTACTGATCGAAATTGGCTTGATCGGGCTGGCCATTAACGCCCAGCGTGACCTCGCCAAAGAGCGCGGCCCCAAGCGCAAAGCCAATGCCGCCTTCGATCTGAGCGCGGATAATGTCGGGGTTGATCGCAACACCGCAATCAACGGCGCACCAGACCTTGTGGACACGCGGAAGTCCATCATCGCCAAGCGAGACTTCGGCAATCTGGGCGATATAGGTTCGAAAACATTTAACCGCAGCGACGCCGAATGCTCGCCCCGTTCGGGATTTGGGTCCCGACCAGGCGGCCATTTCGGCGACCCGGTTGAGTACACCCTTGAGACGGGGCTCATCCTCACGAACCAGTTCGATCCTGCCCTTGATTGGATCCTTGCTGCCCAACTCAAGCAATTCGTCGAGAAAGCATTCGACGGCAAATCCGGTGTGGCTTGATCCGACTGAACGCCAAAAGCTCGCCGGGACACCGTTGGGCATCAGGTGCTGGCCGATGCGCAAATTGGGTATGGCGTAGGCAAGTCCTCGCGCACCTTCCACTGCCGTTGCGTCGATCTTGATCTGGCTGTTAGGATCCATCGCCGAACCGCGCAGGAACGACTGGATGGCGATGACCTGATCCCAAGCCACGATATTCCCGGCAGCATCAAGTCCGCCGCGTAGCCGGTGGACGCAGAGCGGGCGATAACGCCCGCCGCGAATGTCGTTCTCGCGCGTCCACAGGTGCTTGACCGGCCCTTTGCCCCAGGCCTTGGCAAGAGTGGCCGCTTCACCCGCGAATTCGGAATCCGGCGTTCCCAGCCGGCCGAAGCTGCCTCCCGCGAACATCTGATGGACGAGAACCTTTTCTGAGGGCAGGCCCAGTGCCGCGGCGACGACGCGCTGGTCAGCCGTAACCATCTGACTGCCCATCCAAAGTTGTGCCGAGCCATCGCCAATCTCGACCACCGCGTTGCTCGGCTCCATGGGCGCGTGGGCAAGGAAAGGGAAGCGGTATTCGGCTTCAAGCTGCCTGGCAGTGCCTGCCAGCGCATCGGCACCGCGGCCACGCAACTCTGCCTCGTCGCCCGGGAATTTCGTTGCTTCGGCATAGACCCGGTACATTTCGTCGCACGAGCGGAGCTCCGCCTTGGACACATCCCAGTCCACAGTTAGCGCTGCAAGCCCGCGCTGTGCTGCCCACGTCGAATTGGCGAACACCGCCACGCCTTGCGGAACCTGCTTGACCGCCAGAACGCCGGCGACTGCCAATGCCGCCTTGTCATCGACCGTCTTGACCTTTGCCCCGAACGCCAATGGATGCAGGATCGCGCTGTGAACCATACCTGGCCGCTTGACGTCGATCGTGTATCTGGCAGTGCCAGTTGATTTCATTGCGCTATCAAGCCGGGGCAGGACAGTTCCGATCAGGCGGAAATTCGCCGGGTCCTTCAATTGCGGTTCAGGGGGGAAGGCCATGGCGGCTGCGGTTGCGGCCAGCGGACCGAACGCTGATTTGCGGCCGCTTGCCGCATTGGCAACAATCCCGTGCTCCACAGTGATGTCGCCCGGGGCAACATTCCACTCCTGCGCTGCTGCGGCAACCAGCATGGCACGGGCGGCGGCTCCGGCCTTGCGCATCTGGTAATAGCTGTTGAACATGGCGGACGAACCGCCAGTCCCCTGCTGCCCCATGTTGAAATTGGCATAGAGCTGCAAATTTGCGGGCGCGGCCTCTGCCCGCATCTGGCTCCAGGCGGCGTCAAGCTCTTCGGCGACCAATGTGGCGAGACCCGTGAATGCGCCCTGGCCGAACTCGATGTGCTTGGCGATCACGGTCACGGTATTGTCTGCTGCAATCCGTAAGAAAGCGTTAGGAGTGGCGGGAAGTGCACGAATTTCGGCCGCGCTCATCCTGCGGATCGCTTGGCCGCGAGCCATCGTCGGCAGCGCAATTGCGATGATCAGGCTACCGCCAGTCCGGACCAGAAAGTCCCTGCGTGTGCTGCCAGTCATCTCAAGACGCCACGCTACTAGCGGCGAGGTGAATGGCCTTGCGGATCCGCAGATAGGTGGCGCAGCGGCAGATGTTGCCAGACATGGCTTCGTCGATATCCGGGTCACTGGGTCGTTTCTTTGCCATAAGCAGGGCCGACGCGCTCATGATCTGGCCAGATTGGCAATAACCACACTGCGGCACGTCGATTTCGGTCCACGCATGCTTGACCGCCCGGCCGACCGCATTGTTGAGGCCTTCGATTGTCGTTACCGATTTACCGGCAATCGCGGCGACAGGGGTTACGCAAGACCGCGAGGCTTCGCCGTCGATATGCACCGTGCACGCGCCGCACTGGGCGATGCCACAGCCGAACTTTGTCCCAGCCAAGTCGAACTCATCGCGTATCGCCCAGAGCAGCGGCATTTCGGGATCGCCGTCGTATTTGGCCGGATGGCCATTCAGGGTGAATTGTGTCGGCATCGCTCATCCTCGCAAAGTGTTAGGCACAATGGCCGCTCCCTTGAGATACATATAGGAGCAATTGCACCGCGAGGATATGCAGCATCCACCGTTCCGATCCGTGAATGGCATCACGGCCATCGATTCCGCTTGATGCTCATCAGGCATCATTCCCCTGTGCCGACCATCGTGCACTGATGTGCGCATTTCGATAGCGAACTGCCAAACGCACTGCGACGCGGTCGAGGTGGAGGGCATACCCGATGAAAGCGTATCCCAAGTTGTCGAGGATTGCAGCAATGCTGCTCGCCGTTAATTCGACTGTTGCCCTGAACGCAAAGCCTGCCATGCTCGGTGCACAAGTTCGCATCACCGCCGGGGTAGTCCTCGGCGCCAGCCGGGATGAGAGCGGCGTCCTGGCATTCAAAGGCGTTCCATACGCGGCATCACCGATCGGCCCACTTCGCTGGCATGCGCCTCAGCCCGCCGAACCCTGGGCAGGCGTCCGCAAGGCTGACCATTATGGCAACCGCTGCTTCTCGGCCTGGACGCAGGATCGCGAACCGGGCCCGCCGCGCAGTGAGGAATGCCTGAACCTGAATATCTGGACGGCTGCGCAAACCGCCAGCGAAAAACGCCCGGTGATGGTCTGGCTGCATGGCGGGGGTTTTCAATTCGGATCGAGCGCTTCCCGCCAGTTCGAAGGAACGCAGTTGGCGCGCAAGGGCGTCATCGTTGTCAGCCTTAACTATCGGCTTGGGGTCCTGGGCTATCTTGCCCATCCCGAGCTGGACAGGGATGGACCCTCAGGAAACTACGGATTGCTGGATCAGCTGGCGGCCTTGCGCTGGGTCAAGGCCAACATCGCCCGCTTCGGCGGCGATCCGGTCAATGTTACGCTGTTTGGTGAATCGGCGGGCGCACATGCTGTCGGCCTGTTGATGGCCTCCCCGCTCTCCAGAGGTCTGTTTCAAAAAGCTATCGCCCAGAGCGGGGCATTCTGGGACGCAAAGACCGGGCCACTGGAAAGCTTCGAAGAGGCGCATGCGCGCGGCGTGGCGTTTGCCTCGCGACACGGTGGAGGCTCGATCGCGGCGCTCCGCGCAATGCCGGCTGAAGCCGTCAACGCCGCCGCGCCGTGGGATTTTTCGATGATCCCGATGGTCACCACGTTTTCGCCAAACGTTGATCGCTATGTCGTGCCGGAAATTCCGGCAACCCGCTTTCATCATCAACGCCAGATGCACATTCCGCTGCTGGGCGGGTGGATGGCCGCCGAGCAGTTTCCGTTCGACGCGCATGGCCTGCCGCACCACAGCGCAGCCGAATTCCGCGCCGCTGCCGCTGAAATGTTCGGTGCCGACCGGCTTGCGGAGTTTCACCGGCTTTATCCCGCCGATACCGATGCCCAAGCGAATGAATCGGCTGGCGCGCTCACGGGGGACCTCGTCATCAGCGAGCAGACCTGGCAATTGCTGAAACTGCAGCAGCGCAGTGGTGCAAAGGTGTTTGGTTATAAATTTACCTATACCTCGCCTTATACGCCCGTTGCATCGCACATCACCGACGTGCCGTTTGTGTTCGGTACGCTCACTCCCCAGTTCATCCTCAACAGCACAGTTCCGGCGGGCCCGGCCGATCGCGCCTTCTCCGACCAGTTGATGGCCTATTGGGCCAACTTCGCGACTCGCGGCGATCCCAACGGCCCCGGGTTGCCGCATTGGCCGACGTTCGGTCCAGAAGGTATAGTCCAGAACCTGAGCGCGACAATTGCGCCGCAGGCGAATAGCCAGGCGGCTCGATTTGCCTTCATCGCCAGCTTTCGTCGGGATGGGGAGTTTCCGGCAAGATGGCGCAGCCTTCGCTGAACTCGGCCAATATCCGTTAGACCGAGCAAGTCCCCGGGTCAGGCTCAATAGGCGGGGCGCAAGCATTCTGAACCGGCGGCCAGGTGCACTACCGGCTCGTTGTGTGCAGGTCGTTGCCGAATTGGTATCATGTTGCGAAAAAGCCATCTCGACGCAGACGTCCCTGTCGCTCAAATCCAAGGCCTATTGGCGCAGCCATGCCCGGCTGTGCAAGTTCGACACTTTCATTTTCGGAGACCAAGATGATCCTCGTCAGCGCAGCCAATGGCAATCAGGGCAAATTGATCATCCCCAAATTGATCGCAACGGGGTTGCAAGTGCGTGGCTGCGTGCGCTCCGAACGATCTGCGGCCGAGTTGCGGGCAAAGGGCGTGGCCGACGTAATCGTCGGTGACATCACTCAGCCGGACGTGATTGCGCGCGCCTTCGCGGGCATAGAGAAAGTTTATTACGTTTGCCCGGGCATCCAACCGCTTGAGCGTGAAATTGGCATGGCCTGGATTAATGCGGCAAGGACGGCAGGGGTCAAGCATTTCGTGTTCAGTTCCGTGCTGCATGCAGTGCTGACCGATCTCGTGCAGCACGAAATCAAGCGCGATGTCGAAGAATACCTGCTATCGTCCAAACTCGAATTCACCATTCTCCAGCCGGCGATCTACATGGCTCCCCGCCGGGTGAAGGCCGCGTTCGAAAGTGGTGTGTTCAGGGCGGCTTGGTCGCTGGATCGCAGTCAGTCGCTGGTTGATATTGCCGATATTGCGGAAGTGGCGGCCAAGGTCTTGATCGATAGTGCAGCCCACGCGGCGGCAACATATGAACTCGTTGGCCCTGGCCGCTACACAGCCCGCGATATGGGCGCGATCATTTCGAAGGTCATGGGCAAGCCAGTGCCGGTCGAGGAAATTACTGCCGCTGCCTATGCAAGATTCCTGTTCGGTGATTGCGACCCGAGCGAAATTCGGCACGAAGTGAAAGTCGTCGAGTCACTGCACGCGCGTTACAGTAGCGACGATTTCATGGGCAATTCCAACGTCCTGACATGGCTGCTGGGCCGGGTGCCAAACTCCTTTGAACAGTTTGTTGCCGCGCAATATACCGCGTTTGCGGATGCCCATGCTGCCGCGTGAAGCCCAGCGCTGAAACTATCGGTACCTAACTTCGCCATTCCGCGAAGCCACAGCCGGTGTAGGTGGCGGCAACCGGCTCATAATGGATGAGCTCGAAACTCCGGTTTCCGGCCGCGCCATGGGCGGCCAGCCAAAATCGCAGCTCGGCAGTGCCATTCCCGGCCTGCGCCATCCGCTTGTCGGTCAGCATGGCGAGCAGCGGCTCGGGCGCGCCATCGGCAAACAGCTGGAGCACTTCCCGGTCAAAGGCCTCGTCGATCCGGCCCATTTCAGGCTCTCCGACCGAGTGGCTGAGGCCGCCAGTCGCCAGGATCACGACGCGTAAGGGTTCGGGCATCGCCTCGATCGCGTCGGCCAGCACAGCTCCCAATTCAAGACACCGTGAAGGGCTCGGCAAGGGCGGCTGCAGGGCGTTGATGATGACCGGAACGATCGCGGGCAGAGGGTGGAGGTCGGCCTTCCACAGGGGAACGCAAAATGCATGATCCAACTTCAATTCATGGGAGAGCGACGGTTCGAAACCGCTGCGGAACGCCGCCTCGGCGAGATGCATGCCAAGTCGGGCATGACCGGCCATGGTCTGATGGGGATAATCGGCCAGCCACGCCTCGGGCGGCCCGCCGTGTTCTTCGCCCACCCCGATGCAAATGGCCGGCATGTTATCGAGGAAAAAATTTGCCCAGTGGTCCGCGCCGATTGCAACGATCACGTCGGGACGGGCAGCAACGATCCGGCGTCCAAGCTCCGCAAACGCCGGCGCCAGGCTGCTGGTCTGAGCAATTGCATCCCAAGCGCGAATGATCGGCGGTGCGTGGCTCACCGCGAAGATTCCTGCGATTTCAGCCATCAGAGGATGTCCGGTTGGCCTGAAGCCCGGCGACAAACTCCTGTTCGCTCATCCCCACGACCAGAAAATAGTATCGCAGCAAAAAGCCGTTGAGCCTGCGCGCGAGGAAGGCAACGTCGTTGTCGAACAGCGCCTGCACCACCGCCGGAGCAAGCCGGTAGCGCGCGATAACCGGCGCGCACTCAGCCCGATATTCGTCGGCCAGCGCGGGGTTTGTGTGCAGTTCGTAGCACAGCTTGCTCAGTCGGTAGTCCAGCATACAAGGCCAACGTAAGCACAGCGCGGTTGGGACCGCAACAACTGAAACAGGCTGGATGCCCGACAGTATCAGCCCCGGTTTATTGGCATCACCTGCACTGTCCGGGCCAGTGTAGGGCCATGGAAAATCGCCGGAAGGGTTGGCTGCCTGAGCGACAGGAAAGGGGAGTGTGACGCATGCGCAAGATCATGACCAGGACCGCCCTTCTGCCGGCACTCGCGCTGATCGCTGTTCCGGTGGCAAGCGAGCCGATCTCGATGCCAGACTTCGTCAAGAACCGCATCGAACGCTTCGCCGCGCTGAAAGCAGAGCATCCGCAACAGCCGACCGAGATCGAGCAAATCAAGCAGCGCACTGCCGCCATTGTCGCCGCCCTTTCACCAGTTTCGCAAGGCGCGCGCGGGGCTGCGACCGTTCTCTGGCGGACCCAGACTGCGCCGGTGGTGATCTTCGACATTCCGGTCGCGCCGCGCATGGTCGTTGTTCCGGCGGGCGAGTTCACGATGGGCCCGCAGGCCGGGACTGGCCCTTCGGTTGTGCGACGCCGCGCTCGCATCGATTATGCTTTTGCCGTCGGCATGTTCCCGATCGTGGTGGGCGAATTTGCGCTGTTCGTCGAGGAAAGCGGTTACAAGGCGGCAAGGTCCTGCACCACCCTTGAGCAAGGCGTGTTGAGGTTGCGGCGCGCGCGCGATTGGCGCAACCCGCAGGTTTCAGCGACACCGCGCGATCCGGTAACTTGTGTTTCGCAGGCTGACGCCGCCGCCTATGCCAGCTGGCTGTCGCACAAGACCGGCCATCAGTATCGGCTGTTGTCCGAGGCCGAGTATGAATATGTCAACCGAGCCGGGACCGACAGCACCTATTGGTGGGGTGACAGCGCATATGCCGCATGTACCTATACGAACGGCCTCGATCAGGATGCTGCCGCAATGGTCGGCCCCCTGCAGCGCATTGCCTGCCACGACGGGCACGCAGCCGCTACGCAAGTCGGCAGCTACAAGGCCAACGCCTTCGGTCTGTTCGACACTGCGGGGAACGTCGAATCGTGGCTGGCGGATTGCTGGCGCGGCATGTCAACAAATGCCTGCAATGTCCGCCCGGTGCGCGGCAGCTCGTGGATTACCGCCGATCTGACCAGTGCGCGCCGGGTCAGGGCCGCGGGCTTTGACGCAACATCGTACCGCGGTTTCCGGCTCGCTCGCGATTTGTGAGCCGTTCTCGCTCGAGATGAGCGAGAATTCCATCATCTAGAGCAAGGAACTTAGCTCGTTTCGGGCGGAGCAGGCTTATTCTTGCGTTCCTAGAAGTGGACGCTGACTGTTCCGCCGAAGGTCTGCGGCGCGCCGGGAACGACCGTGAAGTTGGTCGCGGCCTGGCCAACCGCCCAGACATACTGCTTGGTCAGGTTACGGACGAACAGGTTCACATCATAATGCCTGTCGGGCGAGGTCCACATCAGCGACGCATCGATGACGTGGTGCCGGGTCTGGCGGATGCTGTTGTCGGCGACCAGCGAATAGGGCGAGTTGTAGTGATCGTTTCCACTGAATGCGAACTGACCCATTGATGTGTCGATTTTGTAGGTGAAGCCGAACGATGCCGAAAACGGCGGCGCGAACGGGGCGTCGTAGCCGGCAAGGTTCTGGTTTTGCAGCACCGTCGCGCCATTGCCGATTACCCCGTTGACGATCTTCGGCGTGGAAATCGTCGTTCCCGGGAAGTTGGTGTATTTGGCCCGCAGGTATTCGAAGCTGCCGTTGATCGTCAGGCCTTTGGCCGCAGCGATGCTGAAATCGCCATCGATACCGTCGACATTCTCGCTGGCAGCGTTCTGAATGATTGCGTTGCCCGGCGGTGCCGGCGGCGCGATCGAGCGGACCTGCACGTCCTTGTAGGTGTAATGGAAATAGGCGAGATTGAGCCTTACGCGGTGATCGAACAGTTCCGATTTGATGCCCGCTTCGGTGGCATAAAGCAGTTCTGGCCGGGCCGGAGTGTTTGTGAAACCGTTACCGTTGAATACACCCGACTTAAATCCCAGGTTGTGCGAGGCATAGATGTGCACGTCGTCGCTGATATCCTGTGACAGCACGAAGCGATAGGTCAGCTTGTTGAAGTGCAGGCGGGTCGGGATGCCGGCTTGCAGAGTGGGAACGCCGTTAACAGTCGCGTAGAACGGATCGCCCGGCTGATAGGTCGTGCACGGCGCACCTTGCGTTGCCGAGCAAGCCGCGGGCAGCGCGGCAACCGAATTCGGGAAGCCTGCCAGCGGCGTGATCAGCCCCGAAAGCCTCTTGGTTTCCGAGGTGTAGCGCAGGCCGACGGTCAGCTTCGTTGCCTCGAAGAAACGATAGGTCAAATCACCGTAACCTGAAATGGATTCGGTTACCGGACGTCCGGTGTTGCGCGCAGGTGCCGCGCCCGGAGCGCAGACGGTGCCAATGCAAGTGCTGTAGGAATCAAGCTGAAGCAGCGTGTGATCGTTATAATAGAACGCACCGCCAACCCAATCGAGGCGCGAATCAGAAGGCGCGGAGGTCAACTGGAATTCCTGGCTGAAAGTTTTGTTCTGCTCATAGAACGGTGCGTAGGCCGCGCTTTGGCCAGCCACCGGCTGGCCCAGAATGGGAACGCCGCCCTGGAACAGCACATCGGCATTGCTGGTCTGGTAGCCAGACAGGCTCATCAGGGTAGCAAAGCCAAGGTCCTGCTGGATCTTCAGGCTGCCGATATAGATGTGCGTCGGGGCCTTGGCGTCAATCCGCGAAGCGTGCTGGTATTGGCCGAAGTAGGGCGTGCCATCAACACCGAGAGTGCCCGGATAGACTTCATAGGCGTAGCCGTAATCGCGGTTGTTGTAATCGTAGATGAAGCTGGCGGTCACTTTCGTCGCCGCGCTTGGGGTCCACTGCAGCTTGGCTTCAAGGCCGGTTTCATCGGATTTCTGATCATCGTGGCCGTTGAACAGGTTTATGCCCCAGCCCCGGGCCTGCTTCTGGTGGTAAAGCGCGATATTCGCGGCGAGCGTATCGCTGAGCGGGGTCGACGCATAGAGGCTGCCCGATAGCGTGTCATAGCTGCCATAGCCAAGCGACGCGTCAAACTTCGCCGTTCTGCCGGGATCGCGGGTGATCACCGAAATCAGGCCGCCGGTGACATTGCGTCCGTAAAGCGTCCCCTGCGGGCCCTTGAGCACTTCGATCCGGTCGATGTTGTTGAACGAGAGGATACTGGCAGCCGGGTTGGCGAGGTAAAGCCCATCGACATAGACCGCAGTCTGCGCTTCGTTGAAGCCGGTGCTGGGCGAACCGATGCCGCGCAGGTAAATGTTGTTGCCGCCCGACGGAGTGACCACCAGGCCTGAAACCAGGCTGGGCAGCGTCAGCACGCCATTGACGTTGAAGTTTTTGAGGGTTTCGGCGGTGACCGCTTCAATGGTGGCGCTGACTTTCTGCAGGTTTACCGAGCGCCGCGTGGCGGTGACGACGATCTGCTCAAGCCCGTTATCTGAACTGGATTGAGCTTCCGCTGCTGCGGTTGAACTGTTTGCAGCGTCGTTGGCATTTTCAGCGTGAGCCGATTGCGCAAACATGAGCATGGCAACTGTAGCTGCACCTGTCAGCAAAGACTTCTTCATGGCATTCCCCCCAATATTTTATGCGATCTGGCTGACGTCCGTGCGCCAAACTCTGTTGCAGCGTTGCCGCTGGTAGTCTGCACCTAGGCAGCCATGCGGGGCACAGCACGATACCAATCCAATCAAGGTGATTGGGTATTGGCATATGGCTGCGGTAGACCGTTGAAGCTGCCGCCGCGAAGCGGGCGCTGTGATCAGGCAGTGCATTGAGTCTACTGACAAACCCTTTGGGTCCAGACGGGGGTGCCACTGCCTGCAAACTTCGCCGACGGCATGCCGCGCAGTTCAAATTTGGACGACAACGCCTCGTCCAATTGTTAATGCCAAGGTGAAACGTGAGACCATACCCAATGAAACCTTGCGTCCGCATCGCAATTGCCAACCACATCCTTTACGATCAAGGGATCGTTGACGGGTTCGGCCACGTCAGCCAGCGCGATCCGGGCAATCCGGATCAATTTTTGCTGAGTCGCAACATGGCTCCGGCGCTGGTGCGGCCAGCGGATGTGCTTTCCTTCGATATGCAAGGTGAAGCGACCGTTGCCGATGGGCCGCGCCAATTTGTCGAACGCTTCATTCACGCGGCGATCTACCGGCTTCGCCCCGATGTGAATGCGGTGGTGCACAGCCATGCGCCCGAGCTCCTGCCATTCGGGACCGTGCCGGGCCTTGCACTTTGTCCGATCTGCCACATGAGCGGGTTCATCCAGCGCGGCACGCCGATCCACGACATTCGCGACGATCTGGGACCGGGCAGCGATATGCTGATTCGCTCGCTCGAACTGGGCGAAAGCCTTGCTCGCGCCTTGGGCGATCACACGTTGGTGCTGATGCGCGGCCACGGGATGACAGTGGTGGGCACTTCGTTGGAACAGGCCGTGTACCGGGCGATCTATACCGCGGTAAACGCCCGTATCCAGCTTGCCGCCAGCCAGTCCGGCACCCCCGACTTCCTTACCGAATTGGAAGCAGAAGCATCGGATGCCGCCAACCAGAGCCAGTTGGGCCGGGCCTGGGAGTTCTGGGCCCTGTGCGCCAAAGTGGCGGTCGCCCCATTACACGCGGCTATGGTTATGGAATAATGATTCCGACTGGGCCTGGCGACATGCCAGTCAGGGTCGGTCAACCCATGGTCTCGGTCGCGCGACCCAGCATCCGGCGGAAATAGCCACGATCACCATCGACATAACGGTGCTTCAGCGCGCCGCAGATGTGGATCAGGAGAATAGCGACCAGTATCCAGACAAACAGTGTTTCGTGCAAGAACACGCCGAGTTTGTAGGCAGCCTGTTCGCGCGGCTTGAGCGATGGATCAAGCGCGAGCATTTGCGGGATACTGAACAGCCCGAAGAAGCTGGTTGGCCGCCCCGCGCCTTGCGACATCAGCAGGCCGGACAACGGCATCGCCAAGAGAAGGATATAGAGCGATATGTGAGCAATGCGTGAGGCAAGCGATTCCCAGGGCCTGAGCCCACGGGCCTCTTGCACGGGGGGGCGAACCGCTTTCCATCCCAGCCGAAGCACCGTTATGGCAATCACCAGCAGGCCCAAAGGCTTGTGCCAGTGATCGAGGATTGCGGCTCGCACAGGGCCGTCGCCAAGCCAGCGGGCATAGAAGCCAAGTGGGAGCAGGGCGAAGATGATCAGCGTGGCGCTGACCCAGTGGAAAACCTGGGAAAGAGCGTCGTAACCGGGCCTTGCGGCGGTATTTTCAGGTGACATTGTCATTGCACTCCACATCTTCGCTCGCATTGCAGGTCCGCGCCTTCGGATGGCTGCGATAACGCAATCGATCATACAGAGGGGGATATCAAAATAGCGAGCTCGATAACGCCAAGTTTGACCCGGCTTCCCGGACCGGTCCATACTTGAGGATCGTTGCTACCTCAGGTGTTCCTTGAAAAACACGGCCGCTCTGGCAATGGCGGCTCGCGTCTCCGGCGCGTTTGGTATCGAGCCCTGGAAGACATGCGGCATGCCTTCGTAGAGGTCGAGCACTGCTTCATGACCGCCGCCTCGGATCGCCTGATATTCCCTCACGAAATTGCTGAGAAGCATTTCCCGCGTGCCGCCCTGTATCAATGTCGGGGGAAAGGCCTTGGCATATGCTTCCAGCCACTCAACCTGTCCGGCTGAGATGATGTAGTGGGATTTGCAGGGACCATCGCACACCGCAATCGAAGGGCGGATCGTGGCAAGCCCGCCTTTGCAATAAACTTGATGGCCATCAGGAACGAGGAGCATGATACGGTGGCCGCATCCACAAGCACAGAGAAGTCCGGCGAGTTCAAATTCCTCACTGTGATATACGGTTCCAGGCTCAAGCTGCTTGGGAATCCGCTCGACTGCTTGATAGGCAAAATTCATTCTGATCCCCCAAACCGATCAAGATCAAAGGACGCTGTTTCAAAAGTGTAGGCGAATGCGTCGCTCAATCGATCATAAAAATCAAAATGCTGCTTGAATCGGATCACGGCAAATATCGCGTTGAGCGCATTGAGTTCGGCGACTTGCGCCTGCTTCCGATACTCACCATTCTCCGGATTCGTCGTTGGCAGATACGGCGTATTGACGGTCTGCTCAAATGCAGCGCGATCCGTGCCGGTAATCCGGACGACCCCGTTCAGCCCAACCAGTGGACCGATTAAGACCCATGCCGCAATCGACGAAAGGAATGGCATTTACGCTCAACCAATCAATGATGGTTAGCCGCGACGGCCCATCGTCAATCGACACAAAGACAAAATCAAAGTCGCGTAGGTTCGCGATGTTCTCAGGGGTAATGCGCTCCGGGATAGGAACGATACTCCCGTGCCAGTTTGTATAATGTTGAGCCAACGCATCAACCTTCTTCATTCCGACGGCTCTGTGGATGAAGCCAGGTATCCTGAAAAGCGTATGGATATGAATTATGTCGTCGTCGAAAAGGCCGATCTTTTCCAGATGGGTCCGGGCGATAAAATCGAGGATGTAAGCCCCGGTGCCACCGAGGCCAATGATCGCAACCTTTTTACCGCGCAGATGCGACGACACATCGTTGATGTGGTAGCGAGATGACATCGAGTCGGGAATGCGTAACGGGCTGTCCTGCGCTGCCGCTTTGATTTCGATGCCACGAAGCGGGCTTGCGTCTGGGAGGGCTGCCATTGCAGGGGCAACGATCACGTCGAGATAGGTCCTCACCTTTTCCTCGAATGAACGATATGTGCGCATAGCGCCGGATTCGAGCAATTTGAACGAGAAGGAATGGTTGCACACAAAACCATCAGCCACCTGGACAGTTGCTGCGCCACCGCCCAATCTCAGGGCACGCCCGCTCTGATCATGCGGGCGACATCCCTTGAACCAAGCCTGATGGTCGCTTGGGGCATCGATGACCCAACCATTTAGATCGACTGGGCTAGCCCAATCGCCATATTCCAGCTCACCTGCGCTGTTTAGGCACGGTAGTCCATATATGACGAAATAAGCGTTGACGAAGTCGAGATGATATCCCTGTTCCTCCAAGTCTTTGATGAAAGGATTATGACTCGCCAGTTCCTGAAACTCTGAAGCGCATTCCATCTTTAACCATTACCTCCTGCCCGGGTGCCAGTGTGCCGCTGATGTTTGCGGAATGACCGCGCGAATATTTGATAAGATATTCGGTTGAAGCGGCGCCGCCGTCTTGAAGGTAGAGAGCAACAACCTCATCATATGAAATTTTCGCCTTCACCACCTCATGCTCGTCTTGGTTAACGACGATTGTGAGGGTCTTTTTCGGTTTTTCAGACATGTTTCGAATCCAATTTAAGGTTTGGGTTTTGGGGCTTCGATGTCGGAAGAATGCTAAACGACTTGTTGGTCGGTATTTGGATAGGTCGGCCGTTCATCAGGAATTGGGGCCGTCACGACCATCGGGCTCGCGGGCAACACCTTTGAAGGGCCTGCCGTCTTGCTTCACTTCCATGAAGTGCCCGGTTCGCTCATCGCGCTTTTGGTAGTTGCCATCGCCGCGCAGAAACTGGGTACGTGCCGTGACAGCTCCACGGCGGAAGTCATTTCCTGCGTTTTTGGCCATGATATCGATTCCTTGCACAAACCTTAGATGTGCCCAGTCCGAGATAGATCGCTGGGGTGACGTGGATATGATAGCTGTTTATTAGCTAGTCAAGAGCTATTTTTTAATTGACATTTGAGCGAGTTTGGCCTAGCTGCTCTCTGGCTGAAGGAGACGTGATGGCTGCCAAGAAGACGATGACGCTCAACCTTACGGACGCGGAAATGCTCGTACTGGAAGGTCTTTGCGACAAGAAGGATTTGAGCAAAACGGCTGTGCTGCGTCAGGCATTGCGGCTCTATCAGCTTGTTGAAGCTCGTGTTGAAAAGGGCGACAAGCTGTTTTTCGAGGATGAAAAGAGCAAAGAGAAAGCGGAAGTCATGATGCTATGACTGCTGCGATCAGTCCGATCGCACTTCTGAACGCTGCAAACGGCGAGCCCGAAGCAGCGGAGCTATGGGATGCGATAACCGAAAAGCAGTTGGGCGACTGGGAAGCCGAATGGATCCCTGAGCTGTTCAAGTCGATCCAAAAACTGCATCGCGCCGGCGTAGAGCGTGTCCATTGGCCGCAAAGCCGACACTGGAACTGGCGTCAAAAGACCCAAGCCTTGCAGGGCATGTTGGCACATCCAGGTTTCAGTATTGTGTGCAATGGAACGACCCAAGGCATGATGATTGTGGACACCACGATGCATCGTTGCCGGATCGAAAGTCAGAAAGGAAAAGACCTTGTTTACGTGGAATATGTCGAAAATGCGCCATGGAATCGCCCTGAACTCGCTGATCCGCCGCTCTATCGCGGCATCGGCAGCATTTTGATCAGAGCAGCCATCGCGCTAAGTATTGAAGAGGAGTTTAAAGGAAGGGTTGGCTTGCATGCGTTACCGCAATCGAACGACTTTTATGCCAACACGTGCGGTATGACCGATCTCGGCATCGACGCGGACTATCACGATCTGCGCTATTTCGAGGTGACCCCCGAGCAGGCTGAAGCCTTCATTGCCAGAGGAAACTAGCCATGAAGATTGAAATCACCAAGGATTGGTGCCTCAGAATGGCGGCTTTGGAAGCAGACGTGGAAATCGGCGTCGGCATCACAGCCATTGATCCGCTTTTTGACGGTGAGTCAGCCCACCAAGACATTGACGAAGATGAGTCGAGTATCGCTTTTGGCCGGTTCGTCCGGCTCATGCGTCGCGACAAAGGATTGACGCTCGAACAACTCTCGGAAGAGGCCGACATTGACGTCGCAGAGCTGGTCGAGATTGAGGACGATGTTCGCCACAAGGCGGAGCTTCGCACGGTGTATCAGCTCGCCAATTACTTCAAGGTCCCGCGCGGGAACCTTATGCAAGTGGCCGGGCTGACTACCCCTAAGAACGACAACCTCATTCAGGAGGCGGTTCGCTTTGCTGCGCGGTCGGAGTCCGTCGCAGCACTTAACCAAACCGAGCGAGCAGCGCTTGAAGCGTTCGTGTCAGTTTTGAGCGAACAGAATTAGGCATATGGGAGCGGGTCGTTGAGCAAAAATCGGCTTCTGTCAGAGAAGACTGCTCACGATATTGACGCGCGTGTCGAACGTGTGTTGAAGGGGCTCGGAAATCCCGAGCCCCCGCTTCGCCTTGAAGATGTGCGTCATTTGCTCAAGCTAGATCTTAAATTCTACACGGCGAAAGATCCAAGCGTGGCGCAAGAAGCGATCAGTCGGATTAGGGTGGCCACGCTACAAGTGGACTTGTAACGGTTTTGTGCCGGTCACTTAACTCATTATGCCACCTTGGCTTCGAATGCGAGCGGGCTGATGCCGCCCAGATATGAATGGCGTCTGCGGGTGTTGTAGAACCGTAAGCGTGGCCTGCCGACCGCAGCTAGCCGCTCGAGATCTTCGAGACGCTGGCGAACTGGTCGCCGATCAGGCTGATCCGGGTGAGCTCGCGCTTGGAGACCGTGCAATCGACACGCCCGTTGTCGGCTGCCTGCCGAAACTCGTCGGCATATACGGGACTGCCAGCAAGCAGGGCTGCGATAAGGAAGGAGGCGGGCTTCACTTGGCTTCTCCCTTGGTGGGAGAGCCTGGCTTGCTGCCGTTCCTGTCATCGGCGGGCACTTGGGCGAACCCGGTCAGCGCAAGGCGAAGCCCGGAATAGGTCCAGCGAAAGCGGAACTTGCGCTCCTCGCTGGCGATGACCTGAGCGCCGACAAAGGTCTTGAGACTACCGCTCACATCCGAGGTCAGGCCTGCAGGATCGACGGACATCGCTTTGATGACAAAGCTCTGCGACACGTCCGATCCGCGCTGCTCATTGACGATTTCCATGAGCTCGGCCTTGAGCTGTCCGAAGGCCGAGGGATGGGCGAGAGCAAGAATGCTCTGCATCCAGTAGTCGAGACCCTCCGGGCTCCGGTTGAGCAGCATCAGCGCGGTGTCGCGGGTGACGAGCTCGAAATATTCGTTCGTCACCCCGGCGCTGCTGAGTGTCAGTGGGCGGCTGATGGTGGGGGTGAGGACGATCTCGCGGTCCCGCGAGGCGGCCAGACTGGTCGCAGCGATGGTCGCGATCACGAGCACCGAGGATGTGAGTGCAAGAATGTTGCGCTGGCGCAGGAGAGTCTGCGCGCGGTCATGCGCGAAATTGCTGAGCATTGGATGATATCCCGTCTGTTGGTCAGCCTGCCAGAAGGCGGCAATGGGAGGGCGGTGTTGCAGTCAGGCCGAGCAGCGATCCTGGCAGGTACCAATAGGCGGCGTGACGCACCCAGGAGCTGGCACGGCCAGCCTTGGCCTTTCGAAGAGTGAGCCAGGCACCGGAAGCGAGCGCCAGACCGACAAAGATATGCTGCGAGGGGATCCCCCAGGCGAACGGGATCAGCATCCCTGCGAACTCATCGACGGTCCACAGACCGATCAGTTCGGGATCGTCCAGTCGCTGGGGAATGATGTACCGGTCTGACATGGCAGCGCCGCCCTCCTGTTCGCTGGTCAGGCGATCAGATGATTGCCGTGACCACCGAAGTGACGATCGGCACGCCGGTACCGACACCGATGCCAACGCCGACCGGTACGGCCACCTGGCCGAGTGAGAAGCGGCCCGAGGCAAGGCCTATCAGGCCGCCGGCAAGGCTGAGGACGGTGATGATCTTGCCGCCCGACCCTTCGAGGAAGTCGGTGAACTTTGACAGCGCCGGGCCGAATGTCGTATCAGCACCGGCATAGGCGGCGCTGGCGGCCAGCGAGACGATGGCAAGCGGCAGGATCAGGCCCGATGCACGGGTGAGCGGGGCAGGGAGAGAGGGGGACTTCATGGGGAGAGGCTCCGTATGACGTTTGCGGTAGCGAGCACCTTGTTCGCTGTATGTTCGTCATGCGGATTGGATGCGTGTGTATGAAAGCAGGAAGTCGATTGCTCAGCTCCAATGGGAGAATTTTTTGCTCGAATGCGGCAAGCGAGGGCAGTTTGAGCCAGTAAATTGCAGATTTGCGTCGGTGCTGTCTCGCGTGTGAGCCACCGAGGCTGCCCGATGATCCAGCCTGGCTCAATCGCGCCCTGGCGCCCGATTCGTTCCGCTGTGGGAATTCCTAAAAGTTCCTTATATGTTCTTTTTACTTTCCTACAGGCCACCTGCCCGTCTAGCTCGCATCCATGGTCATCGACTCGGGTGAATAATGGATCAGCAATCCCATCAGCATGAAACAGCAGCAGTGCTGCATGTTCTGAGTGAAGCGGTCAGCGACTGTGGTCGCTCACGCCGCGAGATCGCCCGCATAGCCGGTATAAACAAGGATACACTTTACGCTAAACGGCCAATCCTAATGGAAGGTGCATTTTCACTGACAGAGCCAGCGCGATGATTGCCAAATACCAATGCTGCCAAGCGGGAAGACTATCAGTTCGGCTGCCCGATTGGCACTGACAGGACCGTCGGATGGCTGCGATCGTGCAGCAGAAATACAGTCACTGGCCGCGCGTCACGCATGCTTTCAGCGGACACGTTCTTGCCTGAGTTGTAATTCTTTTGAGTGTAAATCGAATTGATTGGACCGATTACCAACCGCAGTCGGCTGCCTTTTGCTACCAGGCGAGAGACGAACGTAAAGTGGTCGAAGTCATACCGGAGAGGACGCCGTGTAGTGATTGGAACGGCTTGGCGCAGGCTCTCGCGATACCGGGCCCGAAGCTGATCGGTCGTCAGGAGGATGCTCTGGCCGTTCGGGTCTACCTCATAAACGGACACGCCAAAATCGGTGTCCGACTGGTCAATCGAAAGCCAAGCCGCAAGTTTGAAAAATCCCGATAGCTCGGTATCTTTGCTAAAAGGCGAAGAATGATAGACGAGCTGTTTGCCATCGTTCGCAAGCACCCACCGCTGATCGACCTTACTGGTCGGGTCGAGCGTCGTCTCCAGAGCAGCGAGGCTCACATCTCTCGGATCATAGATGTAGTGGTCGTGATTTCCCGCAATTTTTGTCGCTTCTTCGACAAGGGACCCCGAGGCAAACAGATTGCTGGCGTCGCCCGAAGAGGAAAGATAGTACGGCTTTGGCTCGGCAGTCAGCGCGTCGAGCGAATCGGCGTAGCGCCAGCGATCTGCGCCCATCACATAATAGGCAACCTGCTTCTGCAGAAAGTTCGGGCGAACTCCTCCAGTCATCGTCCATTGATACCAGTCGAGATGCAATTGGTTTAAGTCGAGCAGTGCTGCGGGACCAAACTTCACACCCCCGGCTTCGGCGGCAGAGGTATGCGTGCCGGCATGATCCCATGGCCCAATGACAAGGAAGTGGCGCGCTCGCTCAGCGGGTGAAGCGAAGCGCATGAAATCCTTATAATAAGCCAGCGCACCGGGTTGATCGTCGTCATAGCTTCCGGTGATCGTAAGAATGGGTATGTCGAGCGCTGCGTATTGTTTGGGCGACGGCGAATAGGCATCGAAATACGCGTCGACTTCGGGATGGTCGATCCACTCGCGGAGCATAGGTGGCGGTGAACCGAGTTCTTGGTCAAGCGTGTCAAACGGCTTTCCCTGCTCAAAACGGTCGCGCGCCAATTCCGCCCAGAAAGCGGTGTCCCCAGCAACGTTTTCTTGCAGCGCATGGCCGCTGGTTTCCGTCAGCCATTGCAGCAAATAGCTGTAGGAAATATTGTTGCGTGACGGAAAGTCGACGCCAGCATGAGCGGCAGCAGCCGGAACGATGGTGACCAAGTGCGGCGGCTTCTCCTTTGCGGTCGCCCATTGATCATAACCTGTATAAGAGCCGCCCCACATGGCGACTTTGCCGTTGCAATAGGGCTGTTTTGCCAACCATTCGACGACGTCATATCCATCGTTTGCTTCCTGGATCATCGGCCGGAATACGCCCTCCGAATCGCCGCGCCCGCGCACATCGACAGCTAAGAAGCGAAATCCGCGCGCAGCGAAGTAGATGCCCCATTGGTGATAGGTCTGCGCCGTGTACGGGGTGAGATTGAAGATGCAGGGCCCAGGCAAAGCCGCCTCCTTGGGCAGATAGGCGATGGCGCTCAACCGCGTGCCGTCGCGCAGCGGAACGCGGACTCCCCACTGGATCCGTGTCCTGGCAGCATCTGGTCGTTTTGGGCTGTCAGCCGCCGCCGGTCCGGCGAGCGCCAGGAAAACGAGAAAAAGCCAGACCTTTTGCATTACCAGTCTCCATAAAGCGGCCGAATCGAGCGCGTTGTTGCTTCTGCCTGCCCAACCGTGTCGCTCGCAGCGTTGAGCCGACGCGACAAAACGGATCAGGCATTCCATTCGCAGACGAGATGGCACCTTCAAAGGTGCAAGCGCACGTAAGCGGCTGAACAGTTCAATCGGCCGGGAGCGCATCATCCGCCGAACCGGCCCGAGATTGATGGACAAGAAGTTCCCGAATTGCCCATCGTGGATCAGCTCTTTTGGGCCAAACTGGCCACACCGACTCTATGCTTACTGCTCGCCGTCATTTTCTCGCCGTTGCTCGGAAGTTTGCCGCTGGCAATTCTTACGCTTGCCGACTTGGTCCCAGCGTTCAAGTTGTCGCCGCGCGCGCGATCCTCGTGCATTCCCAACAGCGCCTGCATCAACTCCTCATCCGCGCTTGCCATGATCCCAAGCACCTCGGCTTCCTTGCAGCCATCAGCGGCGAGATAACCATGCCCCATACTCGAATCGATATAGATCGATTGACCTTCGGTCAGCGTAACCGGATCGTAGAATTCGGTGCTGACGACAATGCTGCCGCGCAGGACGTACACGAACTCCTCGCCTTCATGGTGTATCAAGTCACCGAATTCTTCGGGCGTCTTTGCGCGAATTCGGGTGATCACCGGGATCATGCGCTTACGGCGCAGCTCGGTACACAAATAATAATAGTCGTAATTCGGGGTTTCGACCCGTACCGCGCTGCCGATGTCCCCCAAACTCCGACGGGCTGTGACCTGGGTTGGTGTATCCTTGGTCGGCTCGGCGAACAATTCAGACATGCGCATGCCGAGCCGCTGGCTCAACAGATACAGCTTGTCATAGGTTAGCGTTAGCCGATCGTGTTCGACCTTCGATAGCGTCGAAACCGGGATGCCGCTTTTCGCGCTCATCTCCTTCAACGTCCAGCCCTCGCGGCTGCGGACGCTGCGCAAAAGAGCGCCAAGAGTAGGTTGGTTCGATGACATGCGTGATCTCTACCGTTGACAAATCTCTAATCAGGATCACAATGTCCCGAATAGGCAACACGAGACTGTAGGCGGTGCGACCTATTCGGGCAATGCCCGATTTTCGCATCCTTCGAGAAGGGGTTTGGCATGATTGCTTGGAAATCGGCGCTGGCAGGCGCG
>JANLOZ010000291.1:0-12039 GCA_031366845.1 Novosphingobium sp.
AATGAACACCATTTCGAACTCGTGGCCATCATCGGTGCGCAGCAGCCACTTGCGCGTCCCGTCGCTCGAATGCTGCGCGAGCACCACTTCGGGGCGGCCAATGATGAACCGCTCGGCCAGCCACGGCCGCATGGTCTTGGCAATGTCGGTCATCGCCTCAAAATCGCTGATCCCGCGGTGATAGATCCAGTGAAATAGCTGCCGCGCCCGCAGCTTCGCCGCCTTGGCATCAAGCCCCGCCACCTCAAACAGCGCGGCGATGGCTGTGGTGGTGAGCCCGAGCAAATCGACACGCCCATCGGCGCGCGGGGTTACCGCACGCGGGGTGGGGACGGGATCGATGTTTCCGGGAATTTGCATAAGAGCAGTGTCGGCCATGGCGGCGGCCTATAGGCGGCGGGGAAGGGCTTGGCTAGCGCGCTCCCGCACAGCCAATCGCGGCGGCGTCCATTGCCGTGGCTGCGCCTTCCAGGCGGTAAGCATCGGAAAAGTTGCGGCCTGCGGCATCGCGTCCATAGACCGCCATCCCCGCGGCGGAGCGCATCAGGGCGACGACGGCTGCATCCATGCGCTTGTCCGCCGCCCAGGCATCGCCGCCGCCCGCGCTGAGTTCAAACCGCTGACCGCCGAGTGACAGCGTAACCCGCGATCCCGGGGCGATGGCTTGCGACAGGCGGAAATGGACCTGTCCGCGAAGGCCCCGTTTGGGCCAGGTGCCGACATCGGCATAGGGTTCAAGCGCGCGCTGGCGGCTCGATGGTTCGGCCTTGGCGACTGCATAGCAGCGCGGCACGGCAGGATCGCGGAACGCGCCCCAGTTGGCATAGATACCCAGGCTATCGCGCGCGGCGGCGGGCGCGGCGAGCAACAGCGGGATCAGGCAAAGGGCAGCGCGTTTGGTCACGCGCCCCTATTGCGCCAGAAGCTTCAGCCCCGACAAGGTCAAAACGAAGGCCAGTGCCGGGCGCAGCACCTGATCGGGCGCGCGGGTGGATAGCAGCGCGCCGATCAGCACCCCGGGGATCGAGCCAACCAGCAGATTGATCAACAACGGCACGTTGACATCGCCGATCAGCCAGTGGCCGGTGCCAGCCACCAGAACCAGCGGCACGGCGTGGACAATGTCGGTGCCAACCAGCCGCGCGACGGGAAGTCGCGGGTAGAGCATCAGCAGCGCGGTCACGCCAATCGCCCCGGCACCAACCGAGGAAATCGTCACCAGCACGCCGATAATCGCGCCGAGGATTACGGTTGGCGCCTGCGCGCGGCGCAGCTTCATCTCGTTGTGTTCCCCGGCAAAGGCGATCAGCCGCTTCTGGAACAGCGTTGCCAGGGCTGTGAGCAGCAGCATTCCGCCCAGAATCATCAGTATGACGTGTTCGGTGTGGGTGCCGATCTTGCCGAGATATTGCAGCGCGACCACTGTTGCGAGCGCCGCCGGGATCGATCCGGTGGCGAGCAGGCGGAATATCCGCCAATCGACCGATTCGCGCGCGCCGTGGATTGCGGACCCGAAAATCTTGGTGATCGCCGCATAGAGCAGATCGGTTCCGACCGCGGTCTTCACATTCTGGTGGAACATC
This sequence comes from Novosphingobium sp., assembly GCA_031366845.1. Lineage (GTDB taxonomy): Bacteria > Pseudomonadota > Alphaproteobacteria > Sphingomonadales > Sphingomonadaceae > Novosphingobium. Next base: position 1,584 of record JANLOZ010000291.1, read on the forward strand.
AGCACCAGAATTGGCGTCATCAGCGATCCGCCGCCAACGCCGGTCAGCCCGACCATCACGCCGACGAAAAACCCGGCAATCGCGTGCATCAAGTCAAACGAAGCAAACACGTCCATTCCAGCTTCCGCCCCCGAATCCCCGCGCGCATCATACGCGCCGCCATTGTGGCAGCAATGGGGTAGGGGGGATAATGTCTATCAATAAGCCAGACATTCTTTTGCGCGGTGAAGTTGGGCTTTCCAAGCAGGGGACGATGCTTGAGGGCTCACACTTCGGGATAGGCGATCCCCATCACTTCCCATGCCTTCTCGCCGCCCGGAAGGGTGACACGGCGCAAATCCCCCACTGCCGCGCCGCGCAGCGCGCGCGCCATCGGGGCGCTCCAGCCGATCAGGCCCAGCGTCGCGTCCTGCTCATCATCGCCCACCAGCGTGAGCGTGCGGTGGTTGTCATCCTCATCAGCGATGGTGACGGTTGCGCCGAACCATGCGCGGCTCTGATCTGCCTGCCCAGCCGGATCGATCACCCGCAGCGCCTTCATCCGCCTGGCCAGGAAAGTCAGCTCGCGATCAATCTCGCGCATGCGCTTGCGGCCATAGATGTAATCGCCGTTCTCGGACCGGTCGCCATTCCCCGCCGCCCATGAGACGATGGCAGTGATCTCCGGCCGTTCGGTGCCGAGCAAGTGGTCATAGCGGGCGCGGAGGGCTGCCATGCCAGCGGGGGTTATGGGCGGGGAGGTGGGGTTCATTTGGGGTGATTATGGCCCCGGCTTGGGCATCAAACCGCGTTTCAGCGCCGGCCGCGCCGCGAAGATCACTACGGCCCCGACAAGCGGAATTCCGCCATCGAGCGCCCAAAAGCTGGCGTTGCTCATCTCGCTATAGAAAGTGCCAATCCAGCCCATCACAACCGATCCGAAAAAGCTGGTGAGATAGACCACGCTCACCATCGTTGCGGCAATTTTGGACGGTGCTGTCTGGGAAACCAGCGCCAGCGTGGTTGGCCAATACCACATGAAGGCAAGCCCCATGCCGAGGAACGCGGCGATCGGCCAAAAGGCAGAAACCTTGGCCTCGCCCGCAATCAGCGCACCGACCATCATCAACAACGCCGAGCAACCGACGAGCATCGAGCCTATGCCAATCTTGGCCAGGCTGTCCGGCTCAGTCCCGCGCCGCGCCTGTCTTGCCCACAGAGCGACAAGCGGTGTTACCGCAAGGATGCTGCCAAAACTGTCGAGCGAATTGAACCAGCTTGCCGGAACCAGCCCGAGCGGCGTCGCCAGATTGACCTTCTGGTCGATCCACAAAACGCCAATGCTCCAGATCATCGAATAGGCCATGTCGCCAGGAATATTGAGCAAGATGACCAGCACCAGCAGCCAGGTCCGCCGTTTTTCATCGCGGGTCAAAGGCGGGAATTCGGCGCGTGCCGCCTTGGCGACGCCGGTGTCGGGCAGCAACCGCTGTCCGCCCAGATAGACGATCAGGGCAACGAGCATCAGCAGGGCGGCAAGCGCGAAACCGGCGTGCCAGCCATAGGTCTGCGCCATTGACCCTGCGGCCAGCGGCCCCGCCACCGCGCCGATATTGATGCCGGTGGAAAATATCGCATAGCCGCGCGCGCGCCGCGATTCCTCATCAGCGGGGTACAACATCCCGACCTGCGCCGCGACGTTGCCTTTGAGGCAGCCCGATCCGGCGATGAGCAGGGTCAGCGCGATCAGAAATGACTGGTCGAATGACATCGCCAGATGCCCGGCCATCATCAGCACCAGCCCGAGTGCCACGGTATACTTGGTGCCAAGCCAGCGATCTGCAATCCAGCCGCCGACCATCGGGGTGAAATAGACCAACCCGCCGTACCAGCCGTTGATCAGCGATGCGAAAGCCTGATCCGACATGGCCCCGCGAAATTCGAAGAGGTGCCGCAACGCTGCGAGCCCCAGCACGTTTTCGGCGTGGCCGGGCAGCAACAGCTGCTTGTTCATATAGAGCATCAGCAGCGCCATCATCCCGTAATACGAGAAGCGCTCGGCCATTTCGGTGCCAGACAAGACGGCGACGCCGGTGGGATGCCGTTCTGCCTTTGGAATAGGCCCGTCTGCCATTGTTCACCCCCAATTACCCTGCGTGACTTTGTGCGGGGGAGGGGGTGAGGAGTCGAGGAGTATTTGCAGCAAGGCCAGCGGGGGTTAGGGGCGGGGAGGGGGGGGGCATGGGAAATGACCCAAAATCAAGCCGCCCGCAACGCCCGCATCACCGCCTCAGGGTCTTTATCAATCACCTTGAGGTAAGACCGCGCCGGGCCTTCGGGGTAACGCTTGCCCTGTTCCCAATGGCGCAAGGTGTTGACGCTGAAGCCGAAACGCTGGGCGAATTGCTCCTGCGTCATGCCGGTTTTGGCGCGGATTGCACGAACGTCGAGGATTTTGGGGTAATGAACAACGAGGCCGGGCACGTGCTCACCGCGCGCATAGGCAATGGCCTGTTCCAGTCCGCGCCGGATACCATCTGCAACTTCACTCATCGTCCTACCTTCCGTATTGCGCTTTCAAAATGCCGACCAACCGCTTGTAATCGTTTCTATCCGCGTGTGAGATATTGGCCCTTTCGTTCTTGGCATAGGCATCAAGCAAGAACAGCGGCATACCCATATCATGATAGAAATAGATTACCCGGGCACCGCCGCTTTTGCCGCGACCGGGAAGCGCCCAGCGCACTTTCCGCACCCCGCCCGTCCCGGCGATAACGTCTCCTGCAACCGGGTTCAACGACAGAAAATCAACCAGTTCCTCTCGCTCATCATCCTCCAGCATCTTGCGAGTTGAAGCGACGAAGTCCGGCATTTCAACAATGACAAGTGGCGCAGCAGTCATGTGAAAATCATGTAGTGCAATGGACTAGTAAAGTCAATCTCGATAATGCCGATACCTTCACCCCCCCGGCCCGTTTCCCCAGGAAATGGCTCAGCGGGTTCGGCCCCCGATAGCTGGCATGATCGGGGTTCATCGCTTCATAAACCACCGCATTTTCCAGCACGTGCTTCAGCAAGGCCGGCGGGGGTTATGGGCGGGGCATTGGGGTTCATCTACGAGGCTTAGGGGAGGTGCGGGGTTGGGGGAAGAGGCTTGCAGTTTGATTATTATTTTGGTATCAAGACGCAGTCACGCAAGGATTGAATTGCGCAATGGATGCCAAGAAGATTGCGTGGATGGGGAGTAGCAAGAAAGACTTGCTCGCCATGCCCGAACAGGTGGTCAACACCTTCGGTTACGCTCTTGGCCTTGCGCAAAATGGTCTGAGTTATGCCGATGCAAAAACGCTGACCCAGTTCAAGAGTCCGGTGGTCGAGGTGCTGGAGGATCATGACACAGATACCTACCGGGCGGTCTATACCGCACGGTTCGCGGAAACGGTCTATGTGCTGCATTGCTTCAAAAAGAAATCCGCCCGGCAAAGCGAACTGCCAAAGCCAGATCGGGAGACAATCGAGGCCAGATTGAGAGAGGTTATGGCGATTGAAAGTGCGCGCAGACATAGCAAAGGAACACGGAAATGACCGAAATCTATCGCACCCCGGCGGGCGTCAGCGTTCTCGATGATCTGGGGCTTGATCCCGCCTTTATCGTGAAGGCCAAGCTCGGCATTCGCATCATGCTAACCGTGCAGGAACTCGGCCTCAACCAGCGCGCCGCTGCGCGGTTGATGGGCATTTCCCAACCCAAACTCTCGCAGCTGACGCGCGGGAATTTTAATGGGCTTAGTCAGGCGAAACTTGAGGAATGCCTTGTGGCGCTCGGACATGATGTGATCACCAATATCGGGCCGAGGCATGAGGGGGTTGGTGCGCGGCGGGTGGAGGAGTTGAGGGTGGCGGCTTGAGGGGGTGAGGAGTCGAGGAGTATTTGTAGCGACGCTTGCGGGATCTACCCCCCAGCCCGTTTCCCCAGAAAATGGCTCAGCGGGTTCGCGCCCTTATAGCGCGCGTGATCGGGGTTCATCGCTTCATAAACCACCGCATTTTCCAGCACGTGCTGCACATAGCCGCGCGTTTCCGAAAACGGGATGCGTTCGATCCAGTTTATCCAGTCAACCGCGCCATCGCGCGGGTCGCCGTTGGCGCGCAGCCATTTGCGCACGTTGCCTGGCCCCGCATTATAGGCGGCGACGGCGAGCGGGTAGGAGCCGCCGAACGCGTCCATATCTCGCGCGAAGGTTTCGTTGCCAAGCTGCAAGTTATAGCTGCTGTTGTTGGTCAGCCCGCCAAGATCATAGGACAGGCCAATTTTGCTCGCGACCATCCGCGCGGTTCCGGGCATCAGCTGCATCATCCCGCGCGCGCCGGCATGGCTGATCGCGCTGCTGGCGAACTGGCTTTCCTGCCGGATGATCGCGTGGACCATCGTCCAGTCAGAGCCCTGCGGCACCGGGATTAGCGGGAAGCTGGTGTGGCGATAGACGCCGTGACCATCGATATGCGCGGCTTGTCCCAGGATCACCCCGAGGTCGCGGCGGCCCAGTTCGCGGGCAAGATCGGCGACGAGCACGTGGTCGGCCTCGGTTTCCGCCTGTTCGGATATTTCGCGGAAGAACAGAACGGCGGTCGGCCAATCGCTTTCGGCGGCGACTTCGCGCACGGCCTGGGTGATTGGGCGGGCCGCGAAGGCGGCGCGCTGACTTTGGCTGGGGATGACAGTCGGGTTGGTATCGAGCGGCGGCAGCGGCTGACCCAGCCGTTCGAGCGCGAGCATGCCATAGAACTGATCGGGATAGGCGGCGGCGGCGGTGTAGTACCGTTCCGCACCCCGCGCATCGCCCGCCTGCGCCATCGCGCGGCCTGCCCAGTAAAAGCCTTTGGAACGCGTCTGCGGCGTCCTTGCAGCGGCGCCGTAACGCCAGAACAGCGGCGCGGCGCTCCGTGCATCGCCCATTTGCTGCAGCGCCTTCTCACCGCCGAGCCACATCAGCGAGGTATATTGATCGCGCAGGGTGAATGACAGCCGGCTGATGTCCGCGCCGGGGGCAAAGCCATCATCGATTTTCGCCGCGATCTGGATTGCCGAGCTGGCGTCGGCATCCTTGGCGGCATCGAGCTGGAGGTTGATCCATTTTTCCGGATCGAGCGGCAGGCGGCTCAGCGGATCGCGGCTGGCGAGCAACTGGGCGGCGGACTGCTTCTGGCCGCTGCGGCGCAGTTGCCGCGCGCGGTTGTAAAGCCAGCCCGGATCGGAACGCGCGGCACCGGGTATGGCCATGCCCATGCTTGCAGCGTCGGTATCGGCCAGTGCCGCCAGTCGCGCAGCAAACATCGGCTGGTTCTGCGGCGAGACATAGGCGATCTGGCGCCTGGCCTGATCGCTGGCCCCAGCCCACAGCAGCGCGTCCATCCGCGCGTCGTGGTCCGCCGCGGTGAGCTGGCCCGAAAGCATCGCGAACAGCGCCGATTCGCTATCGTCCGCCATTGCGCCGCCGCGCCATGCACTGATGGCTTTTGCCCGCGCTTCGCTGCGCCCCATCGCCGAAAGCGCGCGTGCATAGCGCGCCAGTGCAGGATTGCTCAGCGGCGGCTTGCGGTCAAAAAAAGCGACAAGGCGGGCCGGTTCAACGCTTTCGCGGTCGAGCGCTTTTTCTGCATAACGGCGCAGCTTTTCCTCTGCCGGGAAGCCGGGATAGGAGAGCATAAAGCCCGTGTAAGAACCGAAATCGGCGGCATCTGTGCGGCTGAGAATCTTCCAGCGCTCGATTCCCATTGCCATATCGCCGGTGCGGCCTGCCCGCGCAGCAGCACGCGCGGCATCCCATTCGCTACCGCCGCCAACCATCGGCACGACTGTTGGCGCTGGCATTGGCGCTGGCGCAGGCGCTGGCATGGAATAGGGCATGGGCGGGGCCAGCGGGCCAGAAGCCTGATACCCCGGCGGCAGCGCTTGCACCACCGGCTCGGCGAGCGCGGGCGCGCTCATGCTGGCGCAGATCAGCAAGGCATAAGCGAGTCGCGATTTCACCATGCTGGACATTTTCGGCAAACAGACCTTACAGGGGCGTGAACATTCATGCCCCAAGGAGCGGAATTCCAGCAATCCGCGCGCTTTGGGCCAACAAGTGAGATAATGTCCATGTTTTCCGGTTCAATTCCGGCTCTGGTGACTCCTTTTCGCGACGGAGCGTTTGACGAGAAGGCATTTCGCAAGCTCGTTGACTGGCAGATCGACAGCGGCTCGTCGGGGCTGGTCCCCTGCGGCACCACGGGCGAGAACTCGACGCTGTCCAACGCCGAGCATCACCGGGTGATCGAAGTTTGCGTCGAGCAGGCGGCGGGCCGCGTTCCGGTGATCGCCGGATGCGGCAGCAACGATACGATGAACGCGCTGCTGCACATGAACTTTTCCAAGAAGTGCGGGGCGCAGGCGGCGCTTTGTGTTGCGCCTTATTACAACCGTCCGAGCCAGGCCGGGCTGCTCGCGCATTTCGGCTATCTGGCTGAGCACAGCGACCTGCCGATAGTGCTGTATAACGTGCCCGGCCGCACAGTGACCGATCTCAAGCCGGAAACCGTGTGCGAACTGGCGAACACCTGGCCGGGGCGGTTCGTCGGTATCAAGGATGCCAGTGGTGATCTGTCGCGCGTAACCGATCACCGGATGGGCATCAGCGGCGAATTCTGGCAGCTTTCGGGCGACGACGAGCTTGCGCTGCCGTTCAACGCGGCGGGCGGGATCGGCTGCATTTCAGTAACCGCCAACGTTGCGCCAAAGCTCTGTGCGGAATTTCAGGCGGCGTGCAAGGCCAATGACCTCAAGCTGGCGCGCGAACTCAACGACAAGCTCTACCCGCTGCACTACGCGATGTTCTGCGATGCCTCGCCCGCTCCGGTGAAATACGCGATGGCGCGCAGGCTCGACTGGATCACCGATGATCTGCGTCTGCCGCTGGTCAAGTGCAGCGATGCCGCGCGGGCGCAGGTGGACCAGGCGCTGGTGCACGCGGGGCTGGTCTAGGCCGCATAACCGCACACTTGCTGTTCCGTGATCCTGCAACGGCTTTCGAATAACGAATAAGCGATTGGAGAGGGTTTCCCTTCCGCCATTCCGCCCCTACATCCCGCTTCACCATGGCACGTCCCACCCACGCAGAATTCGACAAGACCAAGATCGTCGCCGAAAATCGGCGGGCGCGGTATGAGTATTTTATTGAGGAGGTGTTCGAGGCCGGCATCGCGCTCACCGGCACCGAGGTAAAGAGCCTGCGCTTTGGCGAGGGTTCGATTGCCGAATCCTATGCCGAGGTAAAACATGGCGAGGTCTGGCTGATCAACGCCAATGTCCCCGAATTCAGCCACGGCAACCGCTTCAACCACGAACCCAAGCGGGTGCGCAAATTGCTGCTCAAGGAACGCCAGATCACCAAATTCATCGGTGCGGTAGAGCGCAAGGGGATGACACTGGTGCCGCTCTCGGTCTATTTCAACAGCCGGGGCAGGGCAAAGGTTGAACTCGCGCTCGCCAAGGGCAAGAATGTGGCGGACAAGCGGCAGACGGCAAAGGATCGGGACTGGAAACGCGATCAGGCGCGGATTATGCGTGAGCACAAATGATGGTCCAGCTTTCTTCCTTTCGTTTGCCCCTCCTCTTCAGGGGAGGGGTTGGGGTGGGGTCTGTCAGCCATGCGCGAGGTTGCGTTAAAACGACAAACCCCACCCCCAACCCCTCCTCTGAAGAGGAGGGGCTTTTGCTACGGGAATTTTGATGAGTACGATTGTTTCCCGCACCGCCGCCTGGCTAAAAGGCCACGTCCCCACGCGTGAAAGCCTTGAGCAAAATCGCTGGCTCAAGCCGTTTTCCAAGAACATCCTGCGTAGCGAGCTGTGGCGGTTCAATCGCCGGTCGGTGCCGCGCGGCATGGCGCTGGGGCTGTTCGTCGGCATCATGATCCCGCTGGCGCACTTTGTTGTCGCGGCGATCATCGCGGTTTTCGTGCGGGCGAATATCCCGGTCGCCATGGCCGCGACCTTCATTGGCTTCCCGGCGATCTATGTGTTCATCGCCGCCGCCGCCTATAAATTGGGGCCGTGGTTGCTGCACATTGACAAGATGACCGGGGTCGCGCCGATCTCCGAGACGATGAACAGGACCGAATTTGATCATGTCCTGCAAATGGTCACCAGCAAGGGGCTTCCAACCGCGTTCGGATTGTTTGTCATCGCCACAGTCACCGCATCGGTCGGCTATCTTCTGACCAGCCTTGTCTGGCGCTTCATGGTTGCACACAAGTGGCGCTCGCGGATTGCGGGGTCGCGCAGAAAGCCCCCCCTTCAATGAGCGCAATGCAATGAGCGCAAGCAGCCCCGCCATCAGCAGCCAGGCCATTAGTAACGTGCCCAGGCGCTCGCCGCTTGAATGGCTGCTGGTCGCTGCCGCCTTTGCCGCTTCGTTCGCAGTGTTGTGGACCGTAACCCACTCGCTTTCGGCAATCGCGGGCTTCACCGGCGGGGTGATCGCACTCGGCGCTCTGGTGTGGACCCTGGCGAAATCGCGGGTGGCTGAAGTGGGCAGCGAATGGGCACTGCCTGATTGGTCGGTCACCGTCGCCGCCATCTCGCGCCCCGATGCGGGCATCTGCATAACCGACCGCGCAGGAAGGCTGACCTGCGCCAACCCGGTTTACGAATCGTGGTTCGGCACGGGTCAGGCACCCCCCCGGCTTGATGTCGATGCGGCCACGCTCGAACGGCTGAGCAAAGCCGCGCGGGTTGCCTGGCGCGATGGCCATGGCAGCGTTGATCTGGTGGAAAGTGCCTCGGGCCGCTGGCGCGCCGAAGCCGAGCGCGTTGGCCGCGGTGATGATTTCCTCGTCTGGCGGTTCATCCCGCTGGTGGTGGCTGACCCGGTTTCGGACCTTGTCGGTGCGATTGAGGGCAAGGTTGGCCGCGCGCTCGCTCGCTATGGCATTGCAGCCGCCGTGGTCGATGCAGGCGGCCAGATCCGCGCCGCCAGCGCCGGCTTTGCCGATCATGCCTCGGGCGGCGCGGCCTCGCTGCTCGCCGGGCAACCCTTCACCTCCTACCTCAAGCAGGATGAACGCGACCGGCTGACCTGGGCGCGTGAAGGGCGGCGCGGCAATCCGCTCACCATGTATTACGTCCCCGTCGCCGATCCCGATGGCGGCGATCCCGATATGGACAAAGTGCCATCGCTGATGCTGCTGATGGAAGCCGGCATCGCCATCGGCGGCGGCGCGGCGAGCGAGGCACCTAGCGCGGCCCCGCACCTCGAAGCGCTGCTCGGTCAGCTGCCGCTCGGGCTCGCCATGGCTGATCGCGACGGGCGGATGTTGTTCGCCAATCTCGCCTTCATGCGCGGCGCGGGGATGGATGGCGAAGCCCCGCCGCCCTATCCCACCGACCTTGTGGTGCGCGAAGACAAGGGCGCACTGTCGGATGCGGTGCGCCGGTTCAGCCAGGGCCCGGCATCGAGCGGAGACATTGCCGTGCGGCTGAAGCATCAGCCCGATGAGCCGGTTTCGCTCAGCCTTGCCGGGGTGCGCGGACTGGGCGAGGCGGCGGTGCTGCTCAGCCTCACCGATTCGACCGAGCAATCGCGGCTCAAGCGGCAGGTTGCCCAGGCGACGAAGATGCAGGCCGTGGGGCAATTGGCGGGCGGCGTCGCGCACGATTTCAACAATGTCCTCACCGCAATCCTTGGCACCTGTGATCTGATGCTGCTGCGCCACACGCCGGGTGACAGCGACTACGACGACATTCAGCAAATCCGCGCCAATTCGAACCGCGCCGCCAGCCTCACCCGCCAGCTCCTCGCCTTTTCGCGCCAGCAAACGCTGCGGCCAGAGGTGCTGCAACTGCCCGATGTGGTGTCTGACATCGGCCAGATGCTCAAACGGCTGGTGGGCGAGAAAATCCAGTTCACCATCACCCATGATCGTGATCTCGGCCCGGTGCGCGCTGATCCCACCCAGCTTGAACAGGTGATCGTCAATCTGGTGGTTAATGCCCGCGACGCCCTGATTGGCAAGACAGGGGCGGCGGGCAAAGTCGATGGCCACGCCAGGCTCTCGCTCTCCACCCGGGCGATGAGCGCCGATCAGGTCCGTGCGATGCGCAGCGAAATCCTGCCGCAGGCGGACTATACTGTGCTGCTGGTCGAAGACACCGGATCGGGCATCGCGCCCGAACACCTCGGCAAGATCTTCGAACCGTTCTTTACCACCAAGGAACAGGGAAGAGGTGGGGCAATGGGGGGCACCGGGCTCGGCCTGTCAACGGTTTACGGCGTGGTCAAGCAATCGGGCGGCTTCATCTTTGCCGAAAGCGATCTGGGAAAAGGCACCAGGTTCACCGTCTATTTCCCCGTCCACCACGGCGAGATCGCGATTGCCCCGCCCAAGCCCGAGGTGCTGCGCGCATGGTCTGGCGGCGGCAAGGTGTTGCTGGTCGA
>JANLOZ010000081.1:0-3608 GCA_031366845.1 Novosphingobium sp.
CGAAAAGAAGGAGTAGAGGTGGGTTAGCACCACATTTGCAAGCGGCGCATTGTCCGGGAAGGTTAGCCACAATCCGCCCTCGAGCAACTGCTGGACCCCGAACAGAACCGGGATTAGTGCAAACGGTAGCTCAGCCCGACGCCCGACGTGGCTAGTCGTGACTGCACCGATGGCCAGAAGTCCAATCCCTGCGGTGAAACTGGCTGTGGCCGAAAAGCACATTTGGATTTAACTTCATGGTTGCCAAGGATTATAGAGCAAGGGACTAAAGAGGTGGACGATATTCTCGCCTATCTCGACCGATTGTTCCATCCATCCTTCGTCGGATTTTCAGCGGCGTTAATGCACCGCTCTAGGTGTGCCCGCGCTGGTTAGGACAGCACGAGTTCGCTGGCCTGTGGCCGAAGGATTTATACGTCATCGCATCACCGGGGCATCGTTCCACGACGAAATAACCCGAACCTCGGGGTGGCTCGGGTTGTAGCCAAGGATGCTGAGTGATGCAGCGCCAATCAAGAAATGCTGCCCTTCGATCACTGGCATGCCAATCCAGCGTGCGGCAAGGACGCAGCCGAATTGGCCGTGCGAGAACAGCGCAATGTTCCCCCTCGCATCGCCAAGACTTGCTATAACTCGATCCGCGCGATCTGAGACCTGTGCGGGCATTTCGCCGCCGGGACAGCCGTCACGAAACAGATTCCACCCCGGTCGATACTGCCAGATTTCCACGGTCGTTTGCCCTTCGTAGGCACCGTAATCCCATTCTGCCAGGTCAGGCTCGATCTGGGCTAAAGGCGTCAGCAGGGCCAATTCGCAAGTTCGCCGAGCGCGTTGCCGTGGGCTAGTCAATACGCTCGAGAAGCCGATGTCGCTGAGGCGAACTCCCACGGCACGCGCTTGCTCCTCGCCATGCGCAGTCAGCGGAATATCGGTCCGGCCGGTGTGTCTCTGCGAAAGTGACCACTCCGTCTCGCCATGGCGGATGAAGTAAATGTGCGAGCCTGTGCTCGATGCCGGATCGGTTACCAAAGTCATGCCGTCTCCATTGCAACGCGGTATTCACCCCGGCGGGCGAGGCGATCGAGCATTGCGCGGCGACGAAGCGCGTTCTGCGCCGCCAGAACATTGGCAGCCTGCCCATTCCATATCTCCAGGGCGGATTGCTGAATAGCGCGTGCGAACGAGAATGTTAGTGCCCACGGCACCTGCCAAGGGAGTGCGGCGGATGTGACGTTCATGGCGTTCAGACGCGCAGTCGCCAGTTCAGCGGACTGACCGCCTGATAAAAAGGCAATTCCCGGTACGGCGGCAGGGACGACCCGCATGAGGCAGCACAATGTCGCGTCGGCCACTTCGTCGACGGTCGCCTGTGTTGCGCTCGCCAAGCCGGGAAGTACCATGTTGGGCTTCAGGATCATGCCCTCGAGCATCACGCGCTGGTCGTAAAGCTGCCTGAACACCGCCTGCAGCATCTCGTCCGTCGCCGCGCGCGAACGCTCAAGGCTATGGTCGCCGTCCATGAGAATCTCTGCCTCGACAACAGGGACCAATCCGGCTTCTTGGCACAGAGCGGCATAGCGGGCGAGCGCCTGTGCGTTGGCTTCGATACAGCCCCGGCTGGGCATGCAATCACCCAGCGAGATCACCGCCCGCCATTTCGCAAAACGCGCGCCCAACTGACGGTATTCCTGCAGGCGTTCTCTCAGGCCGTCCAGACCTTCGGTAACGGTCTCTCCGGGATGGCCCGCGAGTGCTTTGGCACCGATATCGACTTTGATCCCCGGAGTGATGCCGGCCTCGGCCAAAATGCCCGCAAACGCTCTTCCGTCTTCAGTCTGCTGCCGGATCGTCTCGTCGTAAAGGATTACGCCGCTAATCGACTCGTTCAAATGCGGTGTCGTGATGATGAGTTCGCGATAGGCGCGCCGAGCAGCCAGGGTTTCAGGGATACCTTGCGCCGCGAACCGTTTGTTACAGGTTGCGTTACTCTCGTCGATTGCAAGCAGACCCTTGTCGTCAGCTACCAGCAGACGGGCGGTTTGATTGAGCGCAAGCGCGTTCATCCAGCGGCCCATTTCCAGTCGCGGATTTCGGGCATATCTTGGCCATGCTTGGCGATATAGAGCCTGTGCTCGACCAGCTTGTCCCGAACGATCTGTTTGAGATAGTCGCCCGCCCCACCCAGTTGAGGCAAATGATCAACCACATCCTGGACGAGATGAAACCGGTCGAGGCCATTTTGCACCCGCATGTCGAAGGCGGTCGTGACCGTGCCCTCTTCCTGATAGCCCCGGACGTGCAGGTTGCGATTAGTCCGCCGATAGGTCATCCCGTAAACAAGAGCAGGATAGCCGTGGAATCCGAAGATTATCGGTTTGTCTTTGGTGAAAAGCGCATCGTAGTCAGTGTCGCTCAACCCGTGGGGGTGTTGCCTCGCTGGCTGAAGCCGCATCAGATCGACTACATTAATCACCCGAATCTTCAGGTTGGGCAGATGCTCGCGGAGAATCGAAACGGCTGCCAGTATCTCCAGCGTCGGTGTATCGCCGCAACTGGCCATGACGACATCCGGTTCGCTACCCCGATCATTGCTCGCCCATTGCCAGATCCCGATTCCTTGGGTGCAATGCACGATGGCTGCGTCCATCGTTAGCCATTGTGGGAGAGGGTGCTTTCCTGCCACCACGACGTTCACGTAATGCCGGCTGCGCAGGCAATGGTCGAAAACGGAAAGCAGGCAGTTCGCGTCCGGAGGAAGGTAAACCCGCGCAATATCCGCCTTCTTGCTGATCACGTGGTCTAGAAAGCCGGGATCTTGATGCGTGAAGCCGTTGTGATCTTGCTGCCAGACATGCGAGCTGAGCAGATAATTCAGCGAAGCGATCTTGCGCCGCCACGGCAGTTCAGACGTTACTTTCAGCCACTTGGAGTGCTGAGTGAACATCGAATCGATGATGCGAATGAAGCCCTCATAGCTATTGAACAGCCCGTGCCGGCCGGTCAGCAGATAGCCCTCGAGCCAGCCCTCGCACTGGTGCTCGCTGAGCATGGCGTCCAAAACCCGACCCTGCGGCGCGAGAAATTCATCGTCTTCGGAGACGTTGGCATCCCATTGCCGGTCGGTTACTTCGAAGACCGCTCCGAGCTGGTTGGAGAGTGTCTCGTCAGGCCCGAAAATCCGGAAATTTCGCTGCTCTGCATTTAACGCAACGATGTCGCGCAAAAAACTGCCCAGTACGAGCGCGTCTTGGGCGTCGATGGCGCCGGGCGAAGGCACGTTCACGCCGTGCGTTCGGAAGTCAGGCATGCGCAAATCGCGCAGCAGAATTCCGCCATTTGCATGCGGGTTTGCCCCCATCCGGCGCTTACCCTGCGGCGCCAGTTCGCCAAGCTCGGTGCGGAGGCGGCCAGCGTCATCAAACAATTCTTCGGCCCGATAGCTCTTCATCCAGTAATCGAGCTGCGCCAGGTGTTCGGGATGTTTGGCATCGACGATTATCGGCACCTGATGGGATCTGGACGTGCCCTCGTTCTTCAGACCGTCGACCACCTTGGGTCCCGTCCAGCCCTTGGGCGATCTGAGCACGATCATGGGCCAGCGCGGTCGC
>JANLOZ010000099.1:0-7987 GCA_031366845.1 Novosphingobium sp.
GGCGCCAAGCGGCCCAAGTGACCTGACGGTCGAAGGCGTCAGGTCATCCTGAACTCGTTTCAGGATCCATGGTGCCGCAAGCCCTTGGCGGAGGCCAAGGGCGCACCAACCAAAACTAAACGCTTACTTCGGCCGCTTGGCCCCGTATTTCGAACGGCTCTGCTTGCGGTCCTTGACCCCCTGCGTATCGAGCACGCCGCGCAGGACGTGGTAACGCACACCGGGAAGATCGCGCACACGCCCGCCGCGGATCAGCACGACGCTGTGCTCCTGCAGGTTGTGGCCTTCGCCAGGGATATAGGAGATGACCTCGCGCTGATTGGTCAGGCGGATCTTGGCGACCTTGCGAAGCGCCGAGTTCGGCTTCTTCGGGGTCGTGGTATAAACACGGGTGCAAACGCCGCGCTTCTGCGGGTTCTGCTCCATCGCAGGGACCTTGGACTTGGCCTTCTGCGGCACGCGACCCTTGCGGATCAGCTGGTTGATTGTAGGCATGAAAAAACTTCACCTAGATAAAACGCCAAAGCGCCAAGGTGAAGAGAATTGCGGAAAGCCGCGAAGTGCACGACACCCCGGGATAACCCGGGATCGCTGGCCGCATCCAAGCGAACCGCACCACACGAACCGAAAACGCTCCACCCTGACAAAAAGACCGGGTTACTTTGACGGCTTGCAAGAGAGAGAACCCCCAAACGCACCGCCAATGTTCAGCTCAAAATGTTTCCGGAAGAAACCGTCGCCCCTCCCGGAAGAGGGGGCCCTTAGGGGGATTCGGGAGTGGGGTCAAGGGAACAGTGGCCGAGCCCAATTGCTACATGAACGGATATCAGCAAGAAGCGCTTGCGCCGTCTACTCTACCATGTTCTATTTCAAACTTAGCCAATTGTCATGCTGCTCCGGCTTCAGCGTTTCGAAATTCACCAATTTCTATGCAGACTGGGAAAGGGACTGGAAGTGCATGAAATAAGCCTCACATGCTTCACGGCTCTTGCAGCAGATGAGGAAGAAAAATTCATTTCCAAAGCATGTGCAGCACTTGTGAATGCCATACCTTCGCTGGCCAGTGAGCCGGAATCACAACTGCGCGGGCAAGTGAAAGCCCTTGTAAACCAAGCCCGTAATTATGGCATGAAAAACGAAGAGGAAATTGCTGTCTACCTGACCACTGCAGGCTTGATGGGAGTTGAATTTGTTAGCCGGTTTCGAGGTGCGCGTGACATTCTCGAAGGGCGCGAAAGCGGTGCCAGAAAGGCCGAGCTGCTAGAAGGTCTGACAATCGCGATACTGGAAGCGCTGGAGCAATAGCGTGGGCTGGGGCAGTTTCCTGACTTCTGTTGCAAGCGCAGCCTCAGACGCAGCCAAAAGCGCGGCCACCAAGATTGGCGATTCCGCCGCTGCTGCGGCCGAACACTGGATTGATGAAAAGGTCGCGCAGTACAATGCCACCAAGGCAGTCGCGAAGGCTGCATACCATGCTGGCGTCGCAGCCAAGGATTATGCTGTAGAGAAAGCAGTCGCCGGAATAGATTACACAAAGAAAAAGGTTATCCAAGGCACCGTCGCCGTGAAAGACGCGGCCATAGCTGGAGCAAAATTTCAAGTTGGCGCGGCTGAGCGGCTTGTCATTGAAGCGCGCTCACTCGAGGCCATGGGACCATCGGAATATGCACGACATACTTATGCCTCGATGAAATCCGCTCTTGGTTCTGGAAATGCCGGTTCACCCACTCATCCGTGCCCATTCAAGACTGCAGAATGCGAAAAATTGCAGGACGCTCTCGAAAAAGCCATATTGGCTAACGAAGCGTATGCAGAAGAACGAGGAAAGTACCCTGAAAAAGGTGGATATAACCGCCTCGATCCCGACAATAAAGAAGACCTTGCTGAATTAAAGAAATTTCTGCTTACAAATGACCCAAAGAAATTACTCGAAAATAAGGATACTGACTTTTCAGCCAGTGTCTTTAAGCGCATGAAAAATGACAAAGCCGAGTACGTTATCAGCTATAGGGGCACTAAAACGGGGAAGAACTGGACTGAAAACGTGAAGCAAGCAACCGGGCAAATCAATCCTGAATCCACGAATAGCTCTTACGTCAATGCAATGACCCTAGCCAATCGCGCCAAAGTTGGTGCAGCAAATCAAGGGGCCGCACTATCATTCACTGGCCATTCTCTTGGGGGCGGAATGGCCTCCGCAGCAGCAGCGGTAACCAAGTTGCCAGCCAACACCTACAACGCTGCAGGTCTCCACAGCAATACGATTCCTGGTGGCTACCCGGATCCGCCCGCTGATGTTGAAGCCTATTATGATCCAACTGATCCCCTGTCCGCGATACAGGATCATCGTGAAATATTGTTAGGCGGCGCGGTAGCCGCATTGGGCGCATTAAATCCGGCGGCCGGGCAAATGGCCGGGGCAGTCGTCGTCGGCAATGAATTGGCTGACAAACCGGATGTGCCGCGCGCTTATGGCAATCGCAGATTCATTCCGTTTCCACCAGGGGAGAAACTCCGCCCGATTGACCCGCTTGAAGGGCATAGCATGCCGCTGTTGATCGATGGTATCAAGGCTGAACAGAATGTACGAGGATGCAATTAATGGGCACGGACGGCTGCTACGCAAAGGGCAATGCCCAACGCGCTGGTATGGCGCTCTTGCTCTGGTACTCGCGATTACCGCAATGGGCTGTACGCCTGAAAAAGGGCAAACCATGAGTTCTATTACCGAAACAGAATTCCCGGACCCAATTCTACGCCGCGCCGCGCAATTGGTCGAAGACGGCCATGTGCAGGAAGCTATTCGTCTCGCGGAATCGACCTCTGGTGGCATTAACGCAATAGGTCCTGAGGACGACTCCCTGCTTATCGTTGCAATCAAATCCGGCAATTCCGCATCCATAACGGCTTTGCTTGCAGTAGGGGCAAACCCCAATATCCCGGAAAAGCGCTCCCCCATCGCAGTCGCGGCATCGACGGCAAAAATTGACGCGATTCAGGCCCTTCTGAGCAGAGGAGCAAATCCAAATGGCTCATCGAATCAGGAGAGTGCTTTATGGCGCGCAGCTAATAACAACCGAAAGGACGTTGTTGATTTGCTGCTCGCCCATAATGCCAACATTGACCAAATTGATGGTGACGAATTTACGCCAGCACTCGCTGCCGCGCAGGTAGACCGATATCGAATGGTGGAGTACTTGCTTGACCGTGGCGCCAATCCATTTGCTGCCTCTTCGCATGGATTGACGATCGGCTACTGGATCAGCAAATCCAATATTTCTGCAACTAGCGATGAAGGCCAAGCTCGCAGTGCTGTGCTAGCGAAATTGCGTCAGGTCGGATTTCCATGGCCCCCGCCATCATTGGAAGAGGTGGTATCGGCAAAGGCAGCGCATCGTTGGCCGCCTCAACATTAGAATGAAGCTTGGCCTGACATTTGAAGCCAAAGCACTTTACTTCTCATCTGGATTGAAGACACGCCCTCTACCCCAAACACTCCGCCCCATCAAACAGCCGCCCCTCGTGCATCCTGAAATTGTGCACCGCATCCCCGGCAGGCTCCACTGCAAACTGCACCACCTCGGAAAACCACGGCGCGCGTTCTTCGGGCGATGCCGCGCGCAGGTAGGTGTTGAATACGCGCGGATCGTAGAAGCGGAAGAGGACGATCATGCCGTCGGGCAGCTTGGCCTGCAGAAAGCGGCGGAAGTGGCGTTGCAGCTGCTCGATGGGAGAGGTGGACCAGACCATGATGCCCCAGTTCGCCGCGCGGCCATGCTGCTGCCACAGGCTGAGCACCTGACTTCCGGGTTCGAGCCGCACCAGCCACGGCGCCGCCTGTTTAACCTCTGGCGCCAAGTCCTTGCCCTTGAACAGGCACAGGCTCGAAGGCGCGGCGGCCACCAGATCGTGGAGGCGCGGGTCCTGCGCGCAATCGATAATTCCATACCAGATGGGATCAGACATCGCGCTACTTATAGCCTTGCGCGATCAGCGCCGCGCGGGTGCACTGCTCGCAGAAGGGCTTGCCTTCCTTGGCGGCGGCAATCATCGCCTTGGCCATCGCCGCCGCAAGGGCATCGCCACCTTCAGCAGCGAGCGGCATCGACATTCCTGCGCCGCCACCGCCGCCGCCGCCGCTGCCGGAATCGCCGATCAGCACCGTAGGCTCGCCTTTGACGATCTTGCCCCCGTGCACCGTCGGATCACCTATCCGCGCCGCCTGCATACCGCAGACATAGACGGTGGTGGAGCCCATTGCGATCGAATCGGGCGGGCCAACACAAACCGCCATATCGCCCTGCCGCGCCTGCGGCAGCTTGCCGGTGAACACGGTGACCGCTGCTGGCGGCAGGATCGGCCCGCCGACATGCGGGATGGGCGGCGTGCCCGGGGTCACCATCGGGCAGACGTGCATGTCAGATACGCGGGCGGCAGGCATTCCCATGGGCGAATGATTATTCTCAATATTGCCTCGCGGCAAGGGCCGCAATCAAGTCACACGGCAAGTGGGCCCGCCTGCTGATCAGGCCAGATCGCGCACCTTGGGCTCGCGGTCCCAATGTCGCACCGCACCGACCTTCATGAAATCAGCTGGTTGCGGCACACCTTCGTCGATCTCGACATTCGCCTTGGGCAGCAAATGCTCGCGCGTTCCGTTGCAGGCGCCGATGGTTTTGCAGTGGGCATAGGCATCGGCAAACCACGCCACCGCGCCGCTGTCGCTGGCAAGTTTCGCGGCGGCATCGGGCATCAGAATGGCGATCACCGCATCGAACACCACCGACGGCGCGCCTGCCAGTTGGGCATCGGCTTTAAGCGTGCCGCCTTTTACCGCAAGTTCGCCTATCTTGGGTGCGACGAGCTTGACCATGCCGCCCGCGTCCTCAATCTCACCCTTGATCCTGGTGATAGCTGCCTTGTCCGATCCTTCGGCGAACAGAATGCCGACAGTGCGGCCCATGACGCTCTTTTTGGGATCGGTGGCGGCCTGCTTCTGGATCGAGAGCTTGTCAGACGCCTTCATGTCGATCGGATCGCGCGCGGCCTTGGCCTTGGCGGGGAGTTCGGCAGCGAGCCCGGCGGCAACGCGTTTCGCCAGCCCCTCGTCAATGTTCCGCAGCCGCGCCAGCACGCGCCCTGGAACGTGCGGTATCGTCACCTTCGACAACTCGAACACCAGCGCCGAGGCAAGATGCGCCTGCTCGCTGGCGGTCTGTGAGCGATAGAACAGCCGCGCCTGGCTGTAATGATCGGCAAAGGTTTCGGCGCGGATGCGCAGTTTCTGGCCGCCGTCATTGCGCTCATCATTGGCGTTGAAGCTGGTGAAGCCCGTTTCGGGGCAGGCTCTTGGCCCGCCGGCCTCGCCTGCTTCAGCAAGGCTGTTGGGCTCGTAATTCGCGCGTCCCACAGGGACCAGTGTCTGCATCATGCCATCGCGCTGGAAATTGTGGAACGGGCACTTGGGCGCGTTGATCGGGATCTGGTGAAAGTTGGTCGTCCCCAGCCGCGATTTTTGCGTATCGAGGTAAGAGAACAGCCGCCCCTGCAGCAACGGATCATTGCTGAAATCGATTCCGGGTATGACATTCGATGGCATGAAGGCCGACTGTTCGGTTTCGGCGAAGAAATTATCGACATTGCGGTTGAGCGTCATCCGCCCGATGATCTCCACCGGCAAATCCTCCTCGGGGATCAGCTTGGTGGGGTCGAGCACATCATAAGGCAACTTGGCTGCAAAGGCCTCGTCGAAGGTCTGAATGCCAAGGTCCCAAGCCGGGAAATGGCCGCCATCAATCGCCTCGAACAAATCGCGCCGGTGGAAATCGGGGTCAGCGCCTGCGAGCTTGACCGCCTCATCCCATGTTGTCGACGCGATCCCCAGCACCGGCTTCCAGTGGAACTTGACGAAGGTGCCCTCCCCCTTGGCATTGACCAGGCGAAAGGTATGCACGCCGAAGCCTTCGATCATCCGTAGCGAACGCGGAATGCCGCGATCAGACATGGCCCACATGATCATGTGCATCGCCTCGGGCATCAGGCTGATGAAATCCCAGAAGGTATCGTGCGCCGAGCCTGCCTGCGGATAGCCGCGATCCGCCTCCATCTTTACCGAATGCACGAGATCGGGGAATTTCGCCGCATCCTGGATGAAGAACACCGGAATATCGTTGCCGACCAAATCCCAGTTGCCGGTATCGGTATAGAGCTTGACGGCAAAGCCGCGGACATCGCGCGGGGTGTCAACCGAGCCCGCGCCGCCAGCCACGGTCGAGAACCGGGTGAACACCGGGCACGAATTGCCGACTTCTTGAAACAGCGAGGCCTTGGTCAGTTGCGGGATTGCCTTGGTGCATTCAAACACACCGTGCGCGGCCGATCCGCGCGCGTGGACGATGCGTTCCGGAATGCGCTCATGGTCGAAATGGAAGATTTTCTCGCGCAGGATGAAGTCTTCAATCAGCGTCGGCCCGCGTTCGCCTGCCCTCAGGCTGTTCTGATTGTCAGCAATGCGGTGGCCGAAATTGTCGGTCAGATGCGCGATGCCGTCACCGTGATCGCCATCGGGCGCGACATGCTGCTGGGTTTCGCCAGCGTTGCCGGTGCCGGTTTCAGGAACCATAGTGCCCGCCCCCGGCGCATGATCTTGCAGCGCGTTGGTGTTTGCGGGCGAGGCGGCAGCAGTTTTTTTCGGCATTATCGGTTCCTACGCTGAAGCCTAATGCCGATCTATTGGCTGGCTGATAACGCGGGGCTGCGGGCCATATTAACATATGCGTGCTTGAAAAGACCGCCCAGCCGCCGCTGACATTTCAACGCTCTGGAGGCACATTTGTTCCGAAGACAGGTCTAGCGATCGTTCGCGATTGGCCGCCCGAAGACCTCGAAATCGAAATCGCTCGCGGCGATCATGCCTTCGCTTGATTGCATGGCACGCCGCTCCTGTTCTCCGCCATGCCGACCGTTTAATGGCGCGGGCACAGGCAAATGCCAAAGCTGTGGTTGACAAGCCCATCGCCCCGCCGCTATCGGCCCGCTCCTACCCGGCAGATCGCACCATCGCGCCCTGCCCCGTGCCCAGATGGCGGAATTGGTAGACGCACCAGCTTCAGGTGCTGGCGCTCGCAAGGGCGTGGAGGTTCGAGTCCTCTTCTGGGCACCAAGCTATTGAACTTGTTAAATAATTGCCCGAAAGGGCGCTGTTCGCAGCGTCGTTGTCTCGGGGTGCTGTTACCGTTTGGTTCGAGTGTAGAGCCATGAACATCGCAGAAATCTGACAAAAATGGCGTTCGCGGCTGTAACGGTTTCACGCCCGAGTATCTCCCCACAGGGATGATCGAATTCGCCGAGCGCTTCAACACGGGCCAGTTCGCTTCCGACAACAGCACCGCCAGTTGCATGTACTTGAATCTGGGAATACGGGCGAAAGTTCGAAACGTATCCACCAAGGTGAGCCCGTTTTTCCATCATCGCTGGAAATGAATCGATCGCCATCGCTGCCACCGATTGGCTGCTATTATTCCCAATAGCGAATTATCGTTCCTTTTATGATACCGATCTGGACACGGCGGCCCAGCCTGTGCCATCCACAATCCATAAGCGCTGAACATTCTGCGGGAGCGTGGGAATGGTTGACACCTCAAAGGTCAAGACGACTGCAGGTACCGATATCACGCTGATGGGTGACGAGCACGTTCGCGTCTACCGTGAAACCGGCGGCGAGCAGGGTTATATCTGGAACGGCGTCACCACGCTGCTGTTGACCTTTACGGGGCGCAAATCGGGGTTGAAACGCACCATCCCGATCATCTTCACCCAGGTTGACGATGCCTGCGTGATCATCGCCAGCAAGGGCGGCTGGCCCGAGCACCCCCAATGGTATCGCAACCTGCTCGAGGACCCCAATGTCGAGCTGCAGGTGAAGGACAAGGTGTTCAAGGCCCGCGCGCGCACGGCCGGGTCGCCGGAGCGCGAAGAACTCTGGGCT
>JANLOZ010000169.1:0-15178 GCA_031366845.1 Novosphingobium sp.
GGAGCGGGCTGGTGCCGATTCGATGGTAATCGGAAAAACTCTAGCTAAAGGGTTTCAGGCCGCCAGCGCCGCGGCCAACCTGTCCCTGATCACCACCAGCCGCTGCACCGAGACGCCCGAGCCTGCCTGTGCCTGCAACCCGACCGGCGAGGCAGCAAGCCGCCCATTTCCGCCCGAAAGCACGCCCTTCGCACCCTTCAGCGTATAGCCTTCACGGTGGACGAGACGGTCAATTGTCTGGACCATGGCGACGTCTTCAGGCCGGTAGTAGCGGCGCCCGCCGCTGCGTTTGAGCGGCTTGAGCGTGGGGAACTGTTCTTCCCAGTAACGCAAAACGTGCTGACGGATGCCGAGCGCATCGGCGACCTCACCGATGGTCCGCAGCGCGCCGGGGTCCTTGTTATCCGCGAATAGAGCCCCGCCGAGATCAGTCATCCTTTGACGACGCGCTCCTTGAGCAGCTGGCTGGCACGGAAGGTCATCACCCGGCGCGGGGTGATTGGCACTTCAACGCCGGTTTTGGGATTGCGACCGATCCGCTGCGTCTTGTCACGCAGCAAAAACGTGCCGAAGCCCGAAACTTTGACATTTTCGCCGGCGGCGAGTGCATCGCTCATCCGGTCAAGAATAGCTTCGACCATACCCAGCGAATCTGCACGCGACAGGCCTACTTTGCGATTAATCGCATCTGCCAGATCAGCGCGCGTTAATGTGCTCATGGAGCGCATGCTGCCCCTTCCCCTCCAAATAACGACCCCCGAGTCGGGATCATAAGCAGATTACTGCAAAAGGCAACGCAATCGCTTGTCACAAAGGGAGAAAAGTTGATCCGCCGCTCAGTCTACATTCGCAGCAGGCTGGCACCCCAGGTAAAGCCGCCGCCCATCGCCTCAAGAACCACCATCTGGCCCTTGCAAATCCGCCCATCGCGCACCGCAACATCGAGCGCCAGCGGAACCGAGGCGGCGGAGGTATTGGCGTGCTGATCTACCGTAACCACCACTTTTTCAGGCGGCAATCCGAGCTTACGCGCGGTGGCATCGAGGATGCGAGCATTGGCCTGATGCGGCACGACCCAGTCGACCTCGGAAGCATCAATCCCTGATCCTTCAAGCACTTCGCGCAGCACGTCAGCCAGATTGGTGACCGCGTGCTTGAACACTTCCTTGCCGCGCATCCGCAATTTGCCGACTGTGCCACTGGTTGAAGGCCCGCCATCGACGTAGAGCAATTCGTTGTGCAAGCCGTCGGCGTGCAGTTTGGTCACGAGAATTCCGCGCGCTGTTTCAGCTTCGCCTTCCTGCGCTTCAAGAACGATCGCGCCCGCGCCATCGCCAAACAGCACGCAGGTGGCCCGGTCATCCCAATCGAGCAGCCGGGTCATGGTTTCGGCGCCGATCACCAGCGCGCGGCTGGCCATGCCGGTGCGCAACATCGAATCGGCAACACCCAGCGCATAGAGAAACCCCGAGCACACCGCCTGGACATCAAAGGCGATGCCGCCATTGCAGCCCAGTGCGGCCTGCACCGTTGTCGCTGTTGCAGGGAAGGTCTGGTCGGGCGTGGTCGTGGCGAGAACAATGAGGTCAATCGCCTTGGCATCAATCCCGGCGGCAGCGAGCGCGCGGCGCGCGGCTTCGGTGGCAAGGGTCCCGGTCGTTTCACCTTCCCCGGCGATGTAGCGATTGCGGATGCCTGACCGCTCAACAATCCATTCGTCTGTGGTATCAACGGTTTGCGCGAGTTCGGCGTTGCTCACTGCGCGCGCGGGCAAGGCCGAGCCTGTGCCGATAATCACCGAACGCCGGATCACGCCCCAGCCGCTTTCGCCTTGGGCGCATTGCCCATATTGTCTGCCCCGACACGGGCGATATCGGCAGCAATGCGGGCGGTGATATTGTTCTCGAGCAGCCGCGCGGTAACCGCCACGGCATTGGCCACACCAACCGCGCTCGCCGATCCGTGGCTTTTGACCACCACACCGTTAAGCCCGAGAAACACCGCGCCGTTGTGGTTGTTGGGATCGAGGTGATGCTTCAAAATCTCGGTCGCCGGGCGCGAAATCAGGAAACCGAATTTTGACCGCAGCGAGCTGGCGAACGAGCGGCGCAGCAGGTCGGCGACGAAGCGCGCGGTGCCTTCCACGGCCTTCAGCGCGATGTTGCCCGAGAAGCCATCGCTCACCACAACATCAACATCACCGCGGCAAATCTTGTCGGCTTCGGTAAAGCCATCGAATGACATTGCGAGTTCGCCGCTGGCTTCCTTGAGAATCGCGGCGGCATCGCGCAGGCCCTCGGTGCCCTTGGTCTCTTCGGTGCCGATATTGAGTAACCGCACCCGCGGCGCTTCAAGCCCGGTGACGATTCGCGAATAGGCCGCGCCCATGATGGCGAACTGCACCAGATTGCGCGCATCGCACTCAGTATTGGCACCCAGATCGAGCATGATGACGTCATTATCGCCGAGCGTAGGCAGCAGCGCGGCGAGCGCCGGGCGGTTTATTCCCGGCATTGTGCGCAAGGCCAGCTTCGATATCGCCATCAATGCGCCGGTATTACCTGCACTGACAGCAGCCCCGGCCTCACCGACCTTGACCGCATTGACCGCCATTCCCATCGATGTGTTCTTGGCTCGGCGCAGCGCCTGGCTGGGCCTGTCTTCGCCGCTGATGACTTCGGGAGCGTGGAGAATTTCCGAAGCGGCGCGCAGGTTCGGGTGTGCTTCGAGCGCGGCCTTGATCGCCACTTCATCGCCAACAAACAGGAACTTGAAGCGATCATGCTGGCGGCGGGCGAGAGCGGCACCCTCAACCATTACGCGCACACCAACATCGCCGCCCATCGCGTCAACGGCGATACGCGGCAGTTCCATTTTCCCTTACCCTTGTTCTGGCCAGGCCTTTACAGGCCGACAGCTATGATCTCACGACCATTGTAGTGACCGCAAGACGGGCACAGGTTGTGCGGGCGCTTGAGTTCACCGCAATTGTTGCATTCGTGGAATGCATCGACCTTCAGCGCATCGTGGCTGCGGCGCATGCCCCGGCGGGACGGCGATGTTTTGCGTTTTGGGACAGCCATTGCGGCACCTGTTCCTGAAATTTCTTGACGTTAATATGGGTGATCCGCACTCCGGAATGGCCGGGGGGCGAAAGCGAAGGCGCGCCTATAGCTTATTTCTCGTGCGTTGCAACCCGCTTGGGGCTAGCACGCCTTCCGGTCAAACTTGGGGCCTGAATTGGGGCCTGAATTGGGGCCGAAACTGGGGAGAGAATACCGATGACAATGCTGCTTCCAACCACGCTGTGCCTTACGGCTGCCGCGCTGGTGATAAATTTCTGGCTCGGCATGCGCTGCGGCCAGGTCCGTTCGGCCGAAAAGATCGGCGTGGGCGATGGCGGAAATGACCTGCTGATGCGCCGCATGCGCGCGCAACTCAATTTCATCGAGCAGGTTCCGCTGACGCTGATCGGCGTCGGCCTGCTGGAAGTGGCTGGCAGGGGCGGCATGTGGCTGGCTCCGCTCGGCGCGCTGTTCCTGCTGGGGCGGATTGCACATGGCATCGGCATGGACGGCACGTTCAAGGCGGGCAGGCCGATTGGCATGGTCACCGGAATGCTGCTGCAACTGGCGATTGTCGTCATTGCCGTCGGAGCATCGCTCGGCAAGATGTAGCGTCTAACTGTAACGCTTGTCGGCCACGAAGGGATTAGTCTGCCGTTCGTGGCCGAAAGTGCTTGTTGGGCCATGGCCGGGAATGAAGGTAACATCATTGCCAAGCGGCCACAGCTTTTCGGTGATCGAATCAACCAGATCCTGATGATTGCCGCGCGGAAAATCGGTGCGGCCGATTGATCCCTGGAAGATCACGTCCCCCACCACCGCGAGTCGCGATTCGGGGTGGAAGAACACCACATGGCCGGGCGTGTGGCCAGGGCAATGGATTACCTGCATGGTGATTTCGCCGAACGAAACGGTATCGCCGTCGGCCAACCAGCGATCAGGCTCGAAACTCTCGCTCGGCACGCCGTACCGCGGCTCGTCAAGACTTTCGATCCAGAACAGGTCATCGCGATGCGGACCCTCGATCGGCACGCAAAGATCGCGCGCCAGCACACCTGCCAGCCCGCAATGGTCCATATGGCCGTGGGTGATGAGAATCTTGTCCACTGTGATCCCGGCGCGTTCAATCGCCAGCTTCAGCCGGTCGAGATCGCCCCCCGGATCAACCAGCACACCGCGCATGGTTTTGGTGCACCACAATAGCGAGCAGTTCTGCTCGAAGGCGGTAACCGGAACGATGGCGGCGCGTAAGGGTGGCTGGGTATCTGGCATAGTCGCGCAAATGGCGGCTAGTGGCGGCGATTGCAATGGCTACAATCTGCCGCCCTTCCACACCACGCGCCCGATCACCTGCACTTCGCCGCGCGGCAGTTCGATCGGGCGGTAGGACGGGTTCTCACTTTCGAGCACGATCACATCAGGCACGCCGGTTTGCACCCGCTTGACCATCAGCGCATCGCCGACCCGCACAACGTGAATGCCATCGCGCAAAGGGCGCGGCGCGATATCAACGAGTATTTCATCGCCATCGCGCAGCAGCGGCTCCATCGAATCCCCCGCCACCGCAATCGCGCTGAGCGAGGCAGGATCAAACCCCTGCGCGCGCAGCCACCTTGCAGAAAAGCGGAAGGTATCAACCGGCATTTCCTCAGCAGCAAAAGCCCCCGGTCCCGCCGACGCATCAAGCGGCAAGCGCGGCACGTCAACGAACTCGCTCCGCCGCCCCTTCGCCGCAAGTGCAGGAGAAATATCCTCCGGTGCGCCCAATTCCGACTCGGCCACGCCAAAGAATGCAGCAAGCTTGCGCCGGTCATTCTCCTCAAGTTTGCGCGGACTGCCTTTCCGCACATACTGCTGTAAATAACTGGAATTTCTCTCAATCAACGCCGAAAGCCCGGCCAGGCTGACACCGCGCTCTTCGGCCAGTTGCAAAAGTCTGCTGCGCGGATCGCCGGTTCCCATGAAAATTACTTACACGAAAGATTTTTCCTAGACAAGTAGGATTTACCTCATCACCAGAGGATTATTCCTACACCCGAGTCGCTGGTCGATTCGCTCACGCCGCGCACCAAGGAGGGGCTTTATGTTGTTACGCCGTATCGAGGTTTTCCTGCGCGAGACGGGCTTGCCCTGGACCAAGTTTGGCCGACTTGCGGTTCACGATCCGCGCTTTGTCGAAGACCTGCGCAATGGGCGTACCCCCCGCGAAGAAACCGCGAAACGTGTGGAACATTTCATGAACATATACCGGGAGAAAATCCATGCATAGTGACCCCGGGCAAAGCCGCGCGATGCGAAACACGATCCGCCGCCAAGGCACGTCCCGCCAAATAGCGCGCCCTTGGGCCAAACTTCTCGACGCGCTGCTGGCGCTGACAGGCGGGCACGGCGAACTGGTCAGCCACACCGAACGCCCCTGGGCCAGCGCCACTTTCTCGGGCAGCCGCCACACGGTGACGCTGAACTTTGACGGGCTTGAGGCGATTGCCGCCGCCGAACAATTCATCGCGGTTCTGCCCGATCATGAATTTGACATCAGGGGGCAGCTGGTGGCCGATGCGACAATATCCGAAGCCAGTCTGTCGATGCTGCCCGAGCCGAAGTTTGTTGTCGTTGCCGATCTGCTCTTGCTCGAAGAAAGCTGAACTCAGTATCCTCACGAGTATGCCGTCGAGCAGCGTGACGGTCACTGTTTGCTCCGGTAACTGTCTAGCATTGGCGGCCGGTGCAGGCACTCGGCAAAGCTGAACGGACGGGTGGTGAGCGGCGCCACTGTGGCCGCATCGCGGTGCGCGGGATTGAACAGCACCACATCCGCCTCGGGCAGAACGCGCGATTGCACCGCGGCGAGCAACGAGCGGCGCTGTTCGAGCCACGATCCGACAAAGTCGCGCACCGCCTCCTCGCCTTCATTATCAGGGGCACGTTCGGGTGTGGCATCGACTTCGGTCCAGCCAAGCACATAATCATCGGGGATACCGGCGAGGTCCTGCGGCAAATAGCGCAGCGTAATCAGCACCGCGAGCGCAGCTTCACTCGCCAGCGTGGTCACTGGAAAACCCGGCGGCGCATAGCGCGTGCCCTTGGCCAAGGCCCCCGCTCCATCCAGCGCAACAAATGGCGCGCGGGTGATGCGCCAGAGTTTCAATGTCGCCGTTCGATCTCGTTGCGGGCTGCATCGGCGAGGAAAGCGCTGCGCGTCAGACTGCGTTCGGTCGCTGCGCGATCAATGGCATCGAGCATGCCGCGATCCAGCGAAATGTTGGCCCGCACCTGCTTGCCCGTCCGCCGGATACGCGGGACGGCGACGATGAAGGCCCCTGCTGCCAATTCCTCGGCGGCCGCTGCGCGAACCTGATCGAGGCGAATCGGCTTCACGTCCTCTGCGTCTTCAAACCACAGCTCGAGTGCCTCACAGGCATTGGGCAACACATCCTCAATCTCATCCGCCGCTGAAAAACAGCCGGGAAGATCGGGGAATGTCACACCAAAGGCGCTGTCTTCCTCCTTGTGAACCACGGCGTAAAAGTACTGCATCATTCCCATCCTGACATTTTGACCCATCCTGCCATCTTCGCAATGTTGCACGCGGTGCCGAGCGGCAAGTCCTTCTTGGGGTGGGGAACGATCACCGTTGCCGAGCCTTTACGGAACTTGTGGTGCGATCCCTTGCTCGCAATCAGCACGAAACCGTCAGCCAACAGCCGTTTTACGATTTTACGGCTGTCACGCTCCATGCGCATCTATTTGCGCAAAATTGAAGTGATGTCAAGGATGTTGCGCAGAATGATGCGCAATTTTCACCCCAGATTCCAGTCCCAACCGAGCGGATCGCCATCCATGACTTCGACGCCTTGCGCGGCGAGTTCGTCGCGAAGACGGTCGGATGTTGCGAAATCCTTGGCGGCCCGGGCGAGTTTACGGGCAGCGAGCGTGGTTTCGATTTCGGCTTCGGTGATCGGGGCGGACTTGGGGCGGATGCGGAGATCGGCGCGGGTGAGAGCGAAGACTTCAAGTCCCAACACTCTGTCCATGTGCAATGCCGCCGTAACTGCATCGATGGTCCAACTCGCAACACCCAACAGTCCAATTGCTCGCTCAAACACTACAAGCGCGACAGGGGTATTCAAATCATCGCTCACTGCTAATTCGAAATCGTCGACGAGTTCGACGACATTTGGAGAAAGTCCTTTAAGGTCAAGCTCCCCAGTGGCAGTGAATGCATTCACAACTTTAATCATGTCGGGGTTGGACAATAACAGTCCGAAACATTTGACGATCCGCTTCAGCCTAGTCAAAGCAGCCCCCAGCCCCTCCCAGCTAAACTCCAACTCACTCCGATAATGCGCCTGCAAGCACATCATCCGGTAGGCCAGCGGGTGATACCCCCGGTCGATCAGCAATTGCAGCCGCAGGAATTCGCCGCTCGATTTGCTCATCTTGCCCGAGCGTTCGACCAGAAAATTGTTGTGCATCCACACCTGCGCGCCGGAATTGGCGGCGACATCCAGCCCATTTGTGCAGCAATGCGCCTGGTTCTGGGCGATCTCATTCGGGTGGTGAATCTCGCGGTGATCGATGCCGCCGGTGTGGATATCGAACGGAAAGCCGAGCAGTTCACCCGACATCACCGAGCATTCGAGGTGCCAGCCGGGCGCGCCCCTGCCCCACGGCGAATCCCATTCCATCTGCCGCTTTTCGCCGGCAGGCGTCTTGCGCCAGATGGCGAAGTCCGCCTGATGCCGCTTGCCATCAACCGCCTCGATCCGGCCCTCGCCTTCATCGGTAGCAGCGCGCGCCAAGCGGCCATAATCAGCCACGGTCGAAACATCGAAATAGAGGCCGCTCTCCAGCTCGTAGCAGTGCTTTTCGGCGATGGTCTTCGCAAATTCGATCATCTTCGGCACATAGTCGGTGGCGATCGACCAGTGCGCAGGTTCGCGGATATTCAGCGCCCTGATGTCGGCCCAATAGGCCTCGGTATAGTGCCTCGCGATGTCCCCGATCGATTGGGCATTCTCCGCCGCCGCCTTCTCCAACTTGTCCTCACCCGCATCAGCATCATCGGTAAGATGGCCTACGTCGGTGATGTTGATCACATGGGTGAGCTTGTAGCCCTTGAAGCTCAGCGTCCGCCCCAGCACATCGGCAAACACATAGGCGCGCATATTGCCGATGTGCGGGTAATTATAGACCGTCGGCCCGCAGGTATAGACACGCGCCTCGCCTGCGTGAACGGGCTGGAAAGGCTCCAGCCGGCGGGTCAGGCTGTTGAACAGCGTTAGGGGGGCGGTGGTGGTCATAGCACTGCTGCGTAAGGCGAAGTCAGAACAAGCTGTCAATATCGCGTGCGCCATGGATGACGCGGAGGATGTGCGGTATCTCTTCGACGATCTCAAAAAGAATGCGGTAGCGGCCATGCAGCGCTGAGCGCAGAGGCCACGTGCAACCTTCAACCAACGGGAAACTCTGCGGTCTTTCTCCGATGACCCGAAACTTTTCGGTTATCTCATCTACAAAGCTCAATGCGCGGATCGGGTTATCACGCATTATGTATTCGGCGATGTCATCCAAGTCAGCATCAACATATGGTGAAAGCCTAAATTCCGTCATGGCTGGCAACCTTTGCGGCAATACGCGCCCGCAAGTCGGCCATAGCGGTTTCCCCATCTACGAATGGTCCTTTGCGCGCGTCATCAACCATCGCAACCAGCTGTTCGAGTGCAGCGCGCCGCCGTTCCTGCAAATCATTCCAGTCCCGCATTGCATCACGGACAATTTCGCTTGTGGTGGCATATTCGCCCGAATCAACCGCGGCGCGCATTTTCGCGGCCATTTCTTCAGGCATGGTGACAGTGATGCGTTCAAGTTTTCCCATAGATCATACTTTATCATACTTAGTATGAACTTCAATCCCCCTCAAACAGCCCCGCCAGCTGTTCAATCATCGTGCCGCCCAGCTGCTCGACATCCATGATCGTCACCGCGCGCTTGTAATACCGCGTCACGTCATGGCCGATGCCGATGGCTACCAGTTGCACCGGCGATTGCCGCTCGATCCAGTCGATTACCTTGCGCAGATGCTGTTCGAGATAGCCGGCATTGTTCACGCTCAGCGTCGAATCATCGACCGGCGCACCGTCGGATATGACCATCAGCACGCGGCGATCCTCTGGCCGCGCGAGCAGGCGTGAATGCGCCCATAGCAGCGCCTCGCCGTCGATGTTTTCCTTGAGCAGCCCTTCGCGCATCATCAGGCCAAGGTTCTTGCGCGCGTGGCGCCAGGGTTCATCCGCTTTTTTGTAAACGATGTGGCGCAGATCGTTGAGGCGGCCCGGTTGCGCCGGTTTGCCGCCTGTCAGCCAGGCCTCACGGCTCTGCCCGCCCTTCCACGCGCGGGTGGTGAAGCCGAGGATCTCAGTCTTGACGCCGCAACGCTCGAGCGTGCGCGCGAGCACATCGGCGCTGATTGCAGCGATTGAGATCGGCCGACCGCGCATCGATCCCGAATTGTCGATCAGCAAGGTGACGATGGTATCCTTGAACTCGATCTCGCGTTCCATCTTGTAGGACAGCGAGGTGCCGGGCGAGACGATGACCCGTGCCAGCCGCGCAGCATCAAGCAGGCCTTCTTCCTGATCGAAATCCCATGATCGGTTCTGCTGCGCCATCAGGCGGCGCTGGAGGCGGTTGGCCAGCTTGGTGACGACCGATTGCAGGCCCTTCAGCTGCGCGTCGAGGTAGGCGCGCAGACGGGTGAGTTCTTCGTCATCGCACAGCTCGTTCGCGGCGATGACTTCGTCGAACTTCGTTGACCAGACCTTGTAATCGAAGGTCGATGGATCATCGGTCCACGGCCGATTTGGCCGGACGGGGAGCATGCCGTCTTCGCCATCCTCGCCGCCCTCGGCTTCGTCGGGCTCTTCGCCGCTTTCACGCTCGGCGTCGCTGTCAGCCTCATCATCGCCTTCGCTGGACTGCGCAGCGACGTCTTGCGGTTGTTCTTCCTTGCCGCTCTCGCCGCCATCTTCCTCATCCTCGGTTTCCTCGTCGCCGTCTTGTGCGTCGGGGTCCTGCTCGTTCGCGTCCTGCGGTTCGGCGCGGGTCAGCTCGAGGTGCTGGAGCAAATCGAGCGCGAGGCTTTGGAAAGCCCGCTGATCATCGAGTGACAGCGCCAGCGCGTCAAAATCGCTCCCCGCCTTGTCCTCAATCCAGCCGCGCAGCATTTCCACGCCGCCGCGCGCCGCCTCGGGTATCTGCTGTCCGGTAAGATGTTCGCGCAGCATCAGCGCCAGAGCACCCTGAATTGGCACTTCGTCGGCGGTCAGAGCGCGGGTAATCGGATCGCCACCGATACGCACCATGGTTGCGGCATCAAGGTTCTCGCGCATGCCGGGATAGCTTTTCGCCCCCAGTGCCTCAAACCGCACCTGCTCGATCGCATCGAAGGCCGCGCGCGCGACTGGCTCCTGCGGAACCCCGCGCGCGTGCATCGCTTCATCGTGGAATCGCCGTTTGAGCGAGAAACTGTCAGCAAACCCGCGCACTTCGGCCACTTGACCACGCGGCAGCGCGCGGCCCGGCATCGGCACGCGCATGGTGTTGCCGGCGATCAGCGGGTTATCGGCGGTCCATGCCACTTCAAGCTCCGGCTCACGCGCAATGGCGCGGCTCGCGCCGGTTAGCACCGATTTGAAGCGGTCAAGGGGTGATTCGTCGGACATGGTGCTCAACAACTAGCGAATGATCGTCCGCAGCGGAAACAGGCATCAAAATTAAGTTGGAGTGGTTTGGTCGGCATAGTCATCGGCGTCGAACCAACCGCGCGAGCTGGTGATTTGACCTGCTGGATCGATAGTCCACTCTTCCCATCCGGAAACTCGCAGCGACTTGCCCGATCCCTGGTGTGTGCCTGTAAAGGTCCAAAGATATATTACGTGCCCTCCTGAGGATCGCACGCCATCGTTGACCAGGCTGAGATCGGGTATGTCGTCGAAAAAGCCCTGCGCCATTTGAGCTACACCATCTTGGCCGAGCCATGGCGTTCCTCCATTGATGACAATCGAGCCGTCCGGCGAAAAGAACGCCGCTACTGCCTCCGGCTGGCCAGTGTTCCATGCCGCCGTATAGGCATCTGCAAGCTCCCGAAGCTCCACACCCAGCCTCAAATCTTCTGCCCGGTCTTGGCCCAATCCGCGAGGAAGCCCTCAATCCCCTTGTCGGTCAGCACATGTTTGATCAGCCCCCTGATCACCGCAGGCGGGGCCGTCATCACATCAGCGCCGATCCTGGCGGCTTCGAGCACGTGGATTCCGTGCCGCACCGAGGCGACAAGGATTTCGGTGCGGAAATCGTAGTTGTCATAGATCAGGCGGATGTCGCTGATCAGCTCCATGCCATCGAAGCCGTTGTCATCGTGACGGCCAACGAAAGGCGAAACGAAAGTCGCCCCGGCCTTGGCGGCGAGCAGCGCCTGATTGGCTGAGAAGCACAGCGTTACGTTGACCATCGAGCCATCGCTGGTGAGCGCCTTGCAGGTTTTCAGGCCGTCCATCGTCATCGGCACCTTGATGCAGACGTTATCGGCGATCTTGCGCAGCACTTCCGCTTCGCGCATCATGCCTTCGTGATCGAGCGCGACCACTTCGGCGCTGACCGGGCCATCGACTATGCCGCAGATTTCCTTGGTTACCTCATGGAAATCGCGCCCCGACTTCATGATCAGCGAAGGGTTGGTGGTCACCCCATCGAGCAGTCCGGTGGCGGCCAGTTCCTTGATGTCGGCAATTTCGGCAGTATCAGCGAAGAATTTCATGGCATGGCTCCGGGGCATGGAAAGCGAGTCGCCCGCCTATAGCGAGGCTGGCCCTTGCAGACCAACCCTTACGCATTCGAATTTACCGCGCGCCAAACACCCCGATCAGCAGCGGATCGTTTGTTGATCGCGGATCGGCGCGGATGAAGGCTTCCTCGCGGCCGATTTCGCCCCAGATCGCTGCGTCCGCTTCGATCGCCAGCGCGCGCGCGACACCGCCGATATCGACTCCGGTCAGCGCCGAAAGCAACTGCCCGACGATGGGATCGTTGGCGACGCGCAGGCCGTCGCCCAGTTCGGGAATCATCACATCGACAAGCCGGCCATTCATCGCTGAGCGCAGGAACGCGGTAGCTGCCGATGGCCCGCCGTCGATCAGGGCTCTGGCATTACTGATCCCGATCAGCCGCACAGCATCGGCGATATCGGGCGCAGCGCGCCGCGCGCCGCGTTCGGCAATGTGGTTGAGTTCGCGCCGAAGCCGGGTTCTGAACAGGTCAGACGTCAAGATCGACTGCACCACCCCGCCGCGGCTGCCCAGCATCTCGGGCAAGTCCAGCTGGGCGAGTTGATTGTCCCAAAACCCACCAGGCGCCATCAGGCGGTTGATCGCATTGTGCGAAGCCGCCGAGAGCAGCCGCCGGATCGCCTCGGTCAGGCTGAGCGGTGGCAAGCTTGCGCATCCGGCAATCAGTACTGTCGCGCCAAAACCCGCGCCCGCTAAGAAGCTGCGCCTTGCCACGCGGCTGAAATTGTTTGCGACCATGATCCCGTCCTTCCCGTTTTGATCTTGTCCTGTCACTATGAGCGCGAACATGAACCGCGTACGACTCCTCGTTTTCAATGCCGTGCTCGGCGTGCTCGATTACCGGGTTCCCCCCGGCATGCACGTTGAACCGGGCAGCGTGGTAGTTGCGCCGCTCGGCCCCCGGCAGATTTTGGGCATCGTCTGGGAACCAGAACGGCTGGGCGGCAACGAGGTTCCCGACGCCAAACTGCGACCAATACTCGAAGTGCTCCCGGTCCCGCCCTTGCCTGAGGCGCTGCGACGGCTGATCGAATGGACGGCGGACTATTATTGCGCCGCGCCGCAATCGGTGGCGCGGATGGCGCTGGGATCGACCGCAGCCTTGCGCGGCGGCGGGACGATGACCGAATACCGGCTGAGCGGGCATGAACCCAAGCGTCTCACCCCGCAGCGCGCCGCCGCGATGGATGCGCTTGAGGGCGAACAGGCGACTATCCGCGAGCTTGCAGAACGCGCCAGCGTTTCCGAGGGTGTGCTGAGGGGAATGGTTGGCGCCGGGCTGCTCGAACCAGTGATTGTCGATCTCGATCGCGCGTACCCCCGCGCCCGCCCCGATTTTGCCGCGCCTGCACTCAGCGATGCGCAGCGCAGCGCGGCGGACCGCTTCGTCGCCGCGGTTGTGGCAGGCGGATTTCGCCCCTTCCTGCTCGATGGCGTAACCGGATCGGGCAAGACCGAATGCTATTTTGAGGCGATTGCCGAGGCGATTGCGGCTGGCAAGCAGGTGTTGGTCCTGCTCCCCGAAATCGCCCTCACCGAGAATTTCCTGCGCCGATTCGAGGCGCGGTTCGGCACGCCGCCTCTGCTGTGGCATTCCTCGGTCAAGTCCACCGAGCGGCGCCGGGCGTGGCGCGCGGTGGTGAAGGGTGAGGCGCAGGTGGTGGTTGGCGCGCGCTCGGCGCTGTTCCTCCCTTTTGCGCGGCTGGGCCTGATCGTGGTCGATGAGGCGCACGAGGTGAGCTTCAAGCAGGATGACGGGGTGCGCTATAATGCGCGCGATGTCGCGGTGATCCGGGCGCGGTTTGAAGGCATTCCGGTGATCCTCGCCAGCGCCACTCCGGCGCTCGAATCGATGCAACTGGCCGAGGCCGGGGTCTATGAGAAGGTGGACCTGCCAGCCCGGTTCGGCGGCGCGACCCTGCCCACGATCAAGATCGTCGATCTCACGAAGGAACAGCCCGAGCGGGGGCGCTGGCTTTCGCCCCGGCTGGTTGAGGAAATGCGCGCGCGGCTCGCGCTTTCCGAGCAGAGCCTGCTGTTCCTCAACCGGCGCGGCTATGCACCGCTAACCCTTTGTAGAAATTGCGGATTTCGCTTCAAATGTCCCAATTGCAGCGCCTGGATGGTCGAGCATCGCCTTTCCCGCCGCCTCGCCTGTCATCACTGCGGCCACGAAACCGGCATTCCCGAAAAATGCCCCGAATGCGCCACCGGCGATTGCCTCGTCGCCTGCGGACCCGGCGTCGAACGCATCGCTGACGAAGTGCGCGAACTGATGCCCGAGGCGCGGATCGCCGTGGTCACCTCAGACACGCTCAATTCCCCCGCCAAGATAGCCGAATTCGTCGAGGCGGCGGAGAACAAGCTGATCGATGTCATCGTCGGCACGCAACTGGTGACCAAGGGCTATCACTTCCCCGACCTCACGCTGGTCGGCGTGGTTGATGCCGACCTTGGCCTTGAAGGCGGCGATCTGCGCGCGAGCGAGCGGAGCTATCAGCAGATCGCCCAGGTCTCAGGCCGCGCGGGCCGGGGCGAGAAACCCGGCGAAGTCCTCATCCAGACCCGCCACCCCGAATCGCCGGTAATCGCCGCGCTCGCCAGCGGAGACCGCGATGCGTTTTACACCGCCGAAGTGGAAGCCCGCCGCGATGCCATGGCGCCGCCGTTCGGCCGCTGGGCGGCGATCATCGTTTCATCCGAGGATAATGCCGAAGCCCGCGATGCCGCTCGCGCAATCGGCGGCGCGCGGCCTAACGAGCCCGAAGTCCTGATCCTCGGCCCCGCCCCCGCCCCGCTCGGACTGCTACGCGGCCGTCACCGCTACCGCCTGCTGATAAACGCGAGGCGGTCAGCAGAATTGCAGGCAATCATCCGGGCATGGCTGGAACCGTTGCGCTTTCCCAGCGGCGTGCGGGTGGCGGTGGATATTGATCCTTATAGTTTTGTTTGAGCGCGCTTCCAGATAGACGCGATAACCTGCCCCTTCCGCAAAGCCAGCACCAGCATCACCAGTCCCGCTGCCGTCGCAACCAGCATCGCGATAACCGAAGCCTCCAAACCGAAGCCACCGCCGGTCAGCCAGTCAGGCCCGCTGCGGTGCGTGAGCAGCAGTCCATCGGGCGCCTCGCCGCCTGAAACCGGCGCGGAAAAAATCCAGCCTTGCGTAAAATTCCAAGCCGCGTGAATACCCGCAGCCAACCACAAGCGCCGCGTGAGCATATAGGCCGCACCCAGCAGAATTCCGGCCTCCACCGCGATGGCAAAGGC
>JANLOZ010000189.1:0-2132 GCA_031366845.1 Novosphingobium sp.
CCGAGGGGGATCGGTGGCGTGGGCGGAGTAATTTCGACAACCAAGTCCCCGGCGGGCCGGGCGATTTCATGCATCCATTCGATGCCGTCTGCGTTCGGGCAGACCACGACCGGTGTCACTTCACGCGGGTTGGCAGTGTCAATGGCTGCCAAGTAGAGATTCAAGATCGGTGGAAAATCATCGCCCAACATCGACGGCCCGTTCTGACACTGGAAATCCAACGATGCCTGGGTATCGGCAAGCTCGACAATACCGTGCTCGTCGGCCTTTTTAACCTTGATGTCGAAGCGTCCGAGTGCGCCGAAAATCGTGGTTTGATTGATTTCCTTAATCACGACATCTGGTCGGGCCCCGATCTCCTCGCGGAGCAAGTCGACGATTGTATCTCGGGTGTTGTTACGGCGGCTGACGGGCCGCAAGATATGCATGCGCGGCGCGTCATAATCAAAAGCGTCTTTCGCGCCCCTCGTCACCGCGCGATAAAACGCGGGCAGGAGTGGGGCGAGGTATTTCAGAACTTCGTCTTGATCGGGCATGTGGCCCCCCATTTGTTGTCTAGGGCACCCTAGGGACGAATCCTCACAACAGCAAGGCTTTTTATTCTGATTCTATTCCTGCTCCTTGGACCAACGCTTTTTGGCGGCATTCCGAGCAATCTCCGCGCGTCGTTGCGGGGGCATTGCCGCCGCGCGCGCCGCGCCACCGCGCCTGCCCATCGACTGCGCGGCCTTATCCTTGCCATCGTCGGGCGCTTCGTCGTCGGCCTCGCCAGTCAGAACGCGCATGACATGCACGGCGTTGCTCACGACGTCTGCGGGGCGCTTCTGTCCGGCTGGCCCCTTAGGCACGGGACTGCCTCAGTTTAACCTGATACGAACGCCAAACCAATTTTCCCGCTTCAACAGCCTCGGCGCACGATCCCGCCAGCCGGAGATATGATTCCAGTTGGGGCCAACTCGAAACATCTGGCATGCGGCTATCGCCTCGCGCGTCCCGCACAAAATCGCCTTGGGGATTGTCTCTCGCTTGGCGTTTTGCCAGGTATTCCTTGAATGTCATCGGTGCCTCTTGCTTAACGTTAAGCATCCTACCACGCACCGCTCCGGTTTGCGAGATTGATTCAACCTTGCAGGTTCAAAGTGACGCAGTCCCCCCGCCCGCAATTCCTTGACTTTTTGCCGTGAATGGGGCTAGGGGCGCGCGACTGTGCCGAGGGCGCAGCGTCAAAATACAGGGACTGTCTGCCAAGCAGACTTAACCCTGTTTATCCGGATATCATTTAAGCCTATGAGTTTCGCCGATCTCGGCCTGTCCGACGAATTGCTCGCGGCGGTTTCCGCCAAAGGATATGACACGCCTACGCCTATTCAGGAGCAGGCGATTCCGCAGGTGCTGATGATGCGCGATCTGATCGCCATCGCCCAGACCGGTACCGGGAAAACCGGCAGTTTCGTGCTGCCGATGATCGACATCCTGCATCACGGCCGCCGCCGCGCGCTGATGCCGCGCAGCCTGATCCTTGAACCGACGCGCGAACTCGCCGCGCAGGTTGCCGATGAATTCGCCGCCTATGGCAAGAACCACGATCTCAAGATGGCACTGCTGATCGGCGGCGTGCAGATGGGCGATCAGGTCAAGGCGCTGAAAGACGGTGTCGACGTGCTCATCGCCACCCCGGGCCGCCTGATGGACCTGTTTGAGCGCGGCAAGATCCTGCTCACCGGCTGCGATCTGCTGGTGATCGACGAGGCCGACCGGATGCTCGACATGGGCTTCATTCCCGATATCGAAACGATCTGCTCAAAGCTTCCGGCCAATCGCCAGACGCTGCTGTTCAGCGCGACAATGCCGCCGCCGATCAAGAAGCTGGCCGACAAGTTCCTCACCAACCCGCGCTATATCGAGGTGGCTCGTCCGGCGAGCAACAACACCAATATCGTTCAGCATAAAGTGCTCGTCGATGCGCGCAAAAAGCGCGATGTGCTGCGCCAGCTGATCAAGACCGACAACGTCACTACCGCCATCGTTTTTTGCAACCGCAAGACTACCGTGCGCGAGCTGGCCAAGAGCCTTCAGCAATACGGCATTTCGGCGGGCGAAAATCATGGTGACATGGATCAGAGCTCGCGCAT
>JANLOZ010000202.1:0-3017 GCA_031366845.1 Novosphingobium sp.
GCCGCTTATACCAATGCCGACATTCGTACTGACACCATGGCCGGCTTCGCCGACATGAGCTACGATTTGACCGATAAGCTGAGCGTTTCTGTTGGTGGGCGATACACCTGGGATCGGCGTGACGGTTATATCCTGCGTCAGAACTATACTGGCGGCGGTTCGCCGACGTTCGGCGGCGCGGGCACCCCGTTCGGCGGACCGAGCACCAATTTCCGGGGCAACCAGAGCTTCAAGAAATTCACACCAAAAGCAACGATCACCTTCAAGCCGACGCCTGACACGACGCTGTTTGCCAGCTTCAGCCAGGGCTTCAAGGGCGGCGGGTTCGATCCGCGCGGGGTTGGCACCAACGCGCCCACCGCAAACGCGAACGGCGTACCATCCGACAGCGAAGTCGCGACCTTCCTCAGCTTCCGCCCCGAGAAGGTCAACAGCTACGAGATCGGCTTCAAGGGCAGCCTGTTCGACCACCGCATGTACCTTGCCGTTGCCGCCTTCCGCATGGACTACACAGATGTTCAGGTTCCCGGCTCGTCGGCTTGCACAACCAAAGTCGTAGTGAGTGGCATTGTTACACAGGTTCCAACCTTCTGCGGCGTGGTCACCAACGCAGGCAAGGCGCGCATGCAGGGTGTCGAGGTTGAAACTCGTGCCAAGCTGATCGATGGCCCTGCCGGCACCGGCCTCAGCTTCACGGGTGCTGTTGGCTATATCGATGCCAAGTTTCTGCAATACGTCGCAAATATCGGTGGCGTGCCAACCGACGTAGCCGCGTTCCGCAAGGTTCAGAACACGCCAGCATGGACGGGTAACGCCTCACTCAATTGGGCCATGCCCGTTGGTGATGGACGCGTAGACCTGACCGGCGGGGTCAGCTTCAAGAGCACAACCACCAATTTCGAGGTGCCCAATCCGTTCCTTGATCAGCCTGCTTATCAGCTCATCGATGCCAGCATCGTTTATCGCTCGCCGGGCAACCGCTGGTCGCTGGGTGTGTTTGGCAAGAACCTGACCGACAAGAAATACAAGACTTCGGGCTATACCTTCCTCGCTGCCAACGCGACCACTGGCGTGCTCGTTACTCCCTTCGCAGCGGCGCTGGGCAAGGAGGGCGTGCTGACTGCATTCTACGGCAATCCACGGCAGGTCTTTGTGACCGGGACGTTAAATTTCTGATCCCACGCAGCTGCCAATAAGATATGCTCAAATTGCGGGCAGGAGTCGGATCAAGGCCCGTCTCCTGCCCGCATTTCTTTGCGCTTTCTCGGCGATGATCGGCCTTCGGAACAACGATGGTCAGCGATTGGGTGCGAAAGAGATGAGCTGAAAGGGGATAATTCCAAGTCTGCGCTTGCCCATCGCGCAGCCTTCGGGAATCACGCCCCTCATGGCGATTCTTTCAGACAAATGGATCCGCGCGCAGGCGCAAACGAACAGCATGATCGAGCCGTTCGTCGAAAGCCAGCGGCGCGAAGGGTGCATCTCCTATGGCCTTTCATCCTATGGCTATGACGCGCGGGTGGCCGACGAGTTCAAGATCTTCACCAACGTCAATTCATCGGTGGTTGATCCCAAGGATTTCGATCCCAACAGCTTTGTCGATCGCAAGACCGATGTCTGCATCATCCCGCCAAATTCATTCGCGCTCGCCCGCACGGTCGAATATTTCCGGGTGCCGCGCGATGTGCTGGTGATCTGCCTGGGCAAGAGCACCTATGCCCGCTGCGGCATCATCGTGAATGTCACCCCGCTGGAGCCGGGCTGGGAAGGCCATGTCTCGCTGGAATTCTCCAACACCACGCCGCTGCCCGCCAAGATCTATGCCAATGAGGGCGCCTGCCAGTTCCTGTTTCTGCAGGGCAACGAGCCGTGCGAGGTCTCCTATGCCGACCGCGCGGGCAAATACATGGGCCAGAAGGGCGTCACGCTGCCAAAGCTTTAGGGTTGAAACTCTTGGGCCCCAAGTCTCCGGCCGGACTTCAAACTCCAACCCCCGTCACCCCGGGCTTGACCCCGGGGGCCAGCTTTTCTTGCTATACTCGCGCCAGACCCCAGCGGGACCCCGGGTCAAGCCCGGGGTGACGACAAGGTTGATTGATCGTGGGCGCCGGCGCAAAGCGCAGCTATAACACTTGACCGCATGCCCTCCTCCGGCCGAACATGGCTGTAACAAACAGAATCGGGAGTGGACATGTCAGGAGACGAGCCCCCGCGCATCGGCAGGTTGCCGCGCGACGAATGGACTGATGAAGCTCGGGCGGTCTTTGCCTTCTGGGGCGAACCGGGTGCCTGGGAGAATGGCTCCAGAACCAACATGACCATGACCATGGCGCAGCATCCGGACCTCGCCAATGCCTACCACACCTTCGGCAAGCACCTGCTGCTGGCCTCCACTTTGCCCGTGCGCCCGCGCGAGCTGGTGGTGCTGCGCACCGCCTGGCATCTCAAGTGCGGCTATGAGTGGCATTATCATGTCGGCTATGGCCTCAAGGCCGGGCTGACCATCGACGAGATCGCCGCGGTGCGCGACGGGCCGAGTGCCGCGATCTGGCAGGGCAAGGGCGAAGACCACGCAGTGCTGGTCGCAGTCGACGAACTTTATCGCGATTCAAAGCTGTCGGACGCCAGCTGGGCCGAGCTGTCGCGCTTCTATGACCGCAGGCAGATGATGGACCTGCTGTTCACCATCGGCAATTACGTCATGCTCGGCTGGGCGGCGGCTTCGATGGGAGTCGGGGTCGAGGACGATGTCGACATGATCGGTTTCGACCTCAAGACCAGATCGGGCAAGCCCGCCGTGGCCAGTTCGCGACCGCTGGAAGAGGACGCATGAGCACCGTAGCCCCAAATACCGAAGCACGCCTCGCCGCGCTCGAAGCACGGCTGCGAGCCGCCGAGGATCACCTCGCAATCCTCAACCTGCTGATGAGCTACGGCCCGCTCGCCGACAGTTGCTCGGTTGAAGATGCAATAGGACAATGGGTGCCGGGCGGCGGCTATAATTATGGCCTGCCGGG
>JANLOZ010000307.1:0-9036 GCA_031366845.1 Novosphingobium sp.
AACCGCAAAACTGGCCCCGGCAAAGCCGAGCACCAGGCCAACCAGCAACGTTCCCTGATAAGTCGAAACCCCGAACCACCAGGCGCAAAACAGCCCGGCGATCACGATAATCTGGCTGATTGTGCCGGTCAGCT
This sequence comes from Novosphingobium sp., assembly GCA_031366845.1. Taxonomy (GTDB): domain Bacteria; phylum Pseudomonadota; class Alphaproteobacteria; order Sphingomonadales; family Sphingomonadaceae; genus Novosphingobium. The sequence continues at coordinate 135 of JANLOZ010000307.1, forward strand.
TCGGACCGATCCGGTCAACCAGCAACCCGTTGACCAGACGGAGCAGCGCGCCAGCCAGAGTCGGCACCGCGACCATAAAGCCTTTTTGCGCCGGATCGAGCGCCAGCTGTTTGGAAATGATGGGCGCGAGCGGCCCGAGCATGACCCAGCACATGAACGCAATATCGAAATAAACGAACGCGGCGAACAGCGTCGGGCGGTGGCCCGAGTTCCAGAATGCGGCGCCTTGCGTAATCTTTTCGGGATTGGCGTCCTTGGATATGGCAGCACTGGCCATAATTATGTCTTCCTTGCACTTGACGAGACGAAATGAAATCCGATCCTCACGCGGGCGGGCGTTGTGCCCGGGCGTGACGGGCGGGGCGAATTATGCGCGATGCGGGTGAACTGGTGGCGGCAGCGGGCTTTGCCAGCAAGACCGGCCCGCGCGCGGAAAATCAGGACTTTGGCGGGGTTCACCTCGGCTCTACGATCGAACGTGCGCGCCACGGAATTATTGCTGCGGTGGCCGACGGGGTGAGCGGCGGCAAGCACGGCCGCGCCGCATCGGAGCTGGCGGTGCGCGCCTTGATCGAGGGGTTTTACGCGCTTCCCGACACATGGGGACCGGGCCGGGCCATGCACTTGCCCTTGGCCGCTTATAATCGCTGGCTCTATGCGCAGGGTCGCGGCGAAACGATGGCTGATAGTGCCACAACTTTCACCGCATTCGCACTGCGCGGCCGCAGGGCGCATCTGGTCCACGCAGGCGACAGCCGGGCCTGGCGCTTCTCGAGTGGACGGCTGACCTGCCTGACCACCGATCACGTCCGCTCCGAACCGGATTTGCGCCATGTGCTGATCCGCGCGATCGGCATCGAGCCCGAACTCAGGCTCGACCATTTCGACATCGAACTCTCCGAGCATGACCGTTTGCTGCTCACCAGCGATGGCGTGCATTCGGCTCTGTCGGCTGCCAGGATCGCAACTATCCTGCGCGAAAATGCCAGCGCCGAGGCGACCGCCGACATGATCGCCGAGGCCGCAATCGCGGCGGGCAGCGGCGACAATGCCACCGCTGTTGTGATCGATATCGTGCGGCTGCCCGCGCCCGATCACGATGGCATTCTGGCCGGACTGTCCGCGCTTCCGTTCGTCGAGCCACCTAGGCCTGGCGAGAGCATCGACGGTTTCCGTATCGAACGGGTATTGAGCCTGGGCCGTCATGCGGTTCTGCTCGTGGCCACCGATACCGAGGACGGCAGCGCGGTGGTGGTCAAATTCCCGCGCCGCGAGGTGCTTTCCGAGCGCGCCTTGCGGCTGGCCTTCGCCCGCGAAATACTGCTGGCGCAGCGCGTCGTCAGCCCGTTTGTTCTGGCTGCACATGCGCTCAGGCCCGAGCGGCAAACTGCGCTGTACGGGGTGCAACCGCTTCTTGAAGGTGAGACGATGGCGGCCCGGCTGGAGCGCAGCCTGCCCTCGCTTCACGTCGGGGTGGTGCAAGCTGTCAGGCTGATCCGGGCGGTGGCGGCGCTGCACCGGCTCGACGTGATCCACCGCGATATCAAGCCCGACAACGTCTTCATCACCACCGATGGCGGGCTCAAACTGATCGATCTGGGCGTGGCGCGGTTGCCGCGAGTCGAAGATTTTCACGGCGACGAGATTCCCGGCACCCCGGGGTTCATGGCGCCTGAGCAATTCGACGGCAATGCCGGCGACGCGCTGACCGATCAGTTCGCGCTGGGGGTAACGCTGTATCGCTGGTTCACCGGCAAGTGGCCCTATGGTGAGCAAGAAGCGTTCCAGCGGCCGCGGTTCGGCAAAGCCCTGCCGCCCTCGCGCCACCGCCCTGAAATCCCCAGCTGGCTTGATAACGCCATCCTGACCGCGATAGAGCCCGATCGCGATGCCCGCTTCGGCGACGTTATCGGCTTGCTGCGCGCGCTCGAGGGCGGCGGCACGCTGGGCAGCGGAGTGCGGCGCACCGCACCGCTGATCGAACGCAATCCGCTGGCATTTTGGCAAGCTGTGAGCGCAGTTCTGGCAACGGCGCTGGCGGCCCTGTTGCTGCTGCGATGAACTCGGCTGCCAAAACATGCACGCTGCCCCGGTTTTGCGCACACAAAAAAGCCGCCTCGAGCAGATCCGGAGGGATCGGTTCGGGCGGCACCGTTGCCACGCAATGGAAGGTTACAAATCGCCGGACTGAGCGATCCCTCATCGGATCGCACCGGAACTGGTCGCCCAATGCTATGCTATTTGCTGCATTGCGGTAAAGCGTTATTTGCATTGCAGCATAAATTAATGCTCACGGCAGATCGGCGAGGTAGCCTCTCAGGTTGGCCGGATCGAACACGCCGCCATCGAAAAAGCGGTTGCTTTCCAGAGTCATTGCGCCTTGCTGGGTGCCGACAACGGTGGTTTTTCCCAGGCTTCCTTCAACCTTCGAACTGGCGCCGGGCAGCGGTTCAGCTGTGCCGCTCAATGCGCTGCGATAGACGTCGGGCCGGAACACGCGCGCTGCGCTGACAGCATCGCCCGAATCGAAGCGCAGCCCATCCCAGCGGACCATTTGCGTGTAAAGCCACTCGGCCTGGCTTACCCAGGGGAAGTTCGCCGCTTCGCGATACTGGAACATGAAATCGGGGACATGAACCAGCTCTCCGCCGCGCGCCAGCAGCAGATGATCGGAGATGGCATGGCGGATCAGATCGGGCGAACCATTGAGGTATTCCGCGCGGGCGAGGATCGCGGCATTGGCCTCCCAGTTGGCCGGATCGACGAAGTGCCGCGCGGCCTTGACCAGCGCGCGCAGCAGCGCTTCGATCTCATCGCGTCGGTTATTCAGCACCGGCTCACGCAGCGCCAGCACCTTTTCCACCCCGCGCCGCCAGATTTGCGCAGTCAGGAGCACAATCTCGCCCACCCCGCGCTCAACCGCCACAGAGTTCCACGGCTCGCCCACGCAGATCGCGTCGACCTCGCCAAGCTCGAGCGCATCGGCGCAAAAGGGCGGAGCGATGGTGGTGATCTCGACATCGCGATCGGGGACAATGCCGCAGGCTGCCAGCCAGTAGCGAAGCATGTAATTGTGGCTTGAATAGCGGTGCACCACCCCGAACCGCAGCGGCTTACCCGCGGCAAGCCGCTCCGCCGCAACCTCAGCAAGCGCCGCACCGACTGATGCTGGATCGCCCAATTGCCCTGACGGACGAAGCTGGCCGGCAAGCGCGCGGGTCATGGTTATGGCATTGCCGTTCAGCCCCAGCACGAACGGAGCCGACAGCGGCTGCGCCGGCCGTCCGCGTCCCAAAGTGGTCGCGATGGCCAGCGGCGCGACCATGTGCGCTGCGTCGGAATGCCCATAAAGCAACCGGTCAAGCACCGTTGCCCAGCTTGTGTCGCGCACCAATCGCAGCGATATTCCTTCAGCTTCGGCAAAGCCATGCTCGCGGGCCAGGATCGGCAGGCAAGCGTCGACCAGCGGAAGAAAGCCGATGGTGAGTTCGCTGGACACTATTTTCCTCCGATCAGCTGGTGTGCGGTAACGATGGCTGCGGCGATGTCCGCGATCCGCTGGCCCGATTGCATCGCGGCTTTGCGCATTTCGGCATAGGCTTGCGGCTCGGGCAGGTTTCGGCTGTCCATCAGGATTCGCTTGGCGCGGTCAATTGTTTCGCGCTGCGCCAGCGCGCTGCGCGCTTCGGCCAGCTCTGATTGCAAACGGGCAAAGGCGTTGAACCGCCGCACCGCCAAATCGAGCAGCGAGCGGATCCGGTTCGCGGCAAACCCATCGACGACATAGGCCGAAACGCCGGCATCGACCGAAGCAGCAATCGATTCTTCGTCCGACTCGTCGACAAACATGGCAATCGGCCGGTCGAGCGCGCGGCTGACGGCGAAGTATTCCTCGAGCACATCGCGTGAAGGATTGCCCAGATCAATAAGCACGACATCGGGCGCGATTTCCGCAATCCGCGCCACCAGGCCGCGCCGCTCGGTCAGCACGAACAGCTCGCAATCATCCAGACTCGCCAGCCCTTCGTGGATCACTGCAGCCCGGCTGGCGCTTTCATCGATGATCGCTATTCGCATTCGCGCATGGTGCACTGCAACATGGCCGGTTGGCAATCTGATTTGTTCAGCATTCGGCACGGTCGTTGATTCTGTGACGCAACCGGGGGCGCTGCGGGCGCAACAAAGTGCACAGAGGGTGCACAATAGCGGCACAAGGCTGCACAAGCGCATCACCGTGGCGCTGGTTTCCGGGATAAATATCTAGCTATTTGAGGATGTTAGGCTAATTTTCAGGCTCTGCGGGAGCGGGTCCGGCGTAGTGCTGAACATCGGGCTGGCAGTAGCCGCGCGCGACTGGGCGAATCGATGAAGCGGGCGTGAAGCTAGCAGGCTGGGGGCCTGTAGGAAAATCTTCGGGCGGACCTTGCGGCGTCCGGCACAGTCCGCGATGGTGCGACCCGCATGAGCCGCCAGCTAATCAACGAATATCGCGCCGAACTTGACCGGCTCCGGCAAGTATCGGGCAGCCGCCGCGAATCTGTGCTGCGTGAGGCGTTCAAGGACTTGCTCAAGCGTTGGGGGCGCTCGGCGGACCTGCAATTCGTGCCCGAGCATGACATAGTCACCGCGCAAAAGAACCGCATCTATGTCGATGGCGCACTGCTCCATGCGCTGCGCGTGCCGTTCGGCTATTGGGAAGCCAAGGACGCTGACGACGACCTTGACGCGGAAATCGCGGCCAAATCGCGCAAGGGCTATCCGCGTGACAACATCATCTATTCGGACGACCACACCGCCGTATTGATTCAGGCTGGCCATGAACGCGCCCGCGTGGCGATGGACGATACCGATCACCTCTATGGCCTGCTGACCAGCTTCTTCGCGCATGAGCGGCAGGAGATTGCCGATTTCAACAAGGCAGTGAAGCAGTTCGCGGCAGACCTGCCCGCCGTGCTGCAAGCCTTGCGCGAATTGATCGCTGAGAAGCGCGCCGCCAGCCGCGACTTCGCGCGCGCCGAAACCGATTTCCTCAAGCACGCGCAGGAAGCGATCAATCCGGCGGTGAGCGAAGACGATGTGCAGGAGATGCTGATCCAGCACATCCTGACCGAAGACATTTTCGCCAAGGTGTTCGACAACCCCGATTTCCACCGCCAGAACAATGTCGCCAGCGAGCTTTACAAGCTGGAGGAGAAGCTGTTCGGCTATGGCGAAAAACAGCGACTGCTAAGCGCGCTCGCGCCCTACTATTCGGGCATCGCCAGCACTGCGGCGGTGATTTCCACCCATTCGGAAAAGCAGGGCTTCCTCAAGGGGCTCTACGAGAATTTCTACAAGGTCTATAATGCCAAAGCGGCTGACCGGCTGGGGGTGGTCTATACCCCCGGCGAAATCGTGCGGTTCATGATCCGCAGTGCGGATTGGCTGTGCGAGAAGCATTTCGGCAAGAACCTGATCGACAAGGGCGTGGAGATTCTCGATCCGGCCACCGGCACCGGCACCTTCATCGTCGAGCTGCTCGAGAGCTTTCGCGGCCACGGGGAAAAGCTGCGGCACAAATACAAGGAAGAGCTGCACGCCAACGAGATCGCGATCCTGCCTTACTACGTCGCCAACCTGAACATCGAGGCGACCTATCAGGCGATCACCGGGCAATTTGCCGAGTTCGAGAACCTGTGCCTGGTCGATACGCTGGATAACGTCGATGCGCTGGGCATCCATTCGGGCCACCAGTTCGATCTGTTGGGGAGCCTGAGCGACGAGAATATCGAGCGGATCAAGCGCCAAAACCGCCGCAAGATCAGCGTGATCATCGGCAACCCGCCCTACAATGCCAACCAGCAGAACGAGAACGACAACAACAAGAACCGCACCTATGCGCACATCGATAAGCGGATCAAGAATACTTATATTAAGGCAAGCGCCGCGCAGAAAACTAAGATGTATGACATGTACGTTCGCTTCTTCCGATGGGCGTCAGATAGACTTGGCGACGACGGCATCGTTGCATTCATAACCAACCGAAGTTTTATCGATGCACACACTGCCGATGGCTTCCGGCGCACCATGGGGAAAGATTTCGCCGAGGGATGGGTCGTCGATTTAGGAGGTGATTATAAGAAGATGGGAGTGGGCGGGACTGGAAACGTCTTCGATATCGGAACAGGAGTTGCGATTGGTTTCTGGATCAAGCGCAAAGGCCATACTGGGGCGTTTAAACTATCGTATGTCTCCGCTCCGCCCGGAACAGGCGAGGACAAGCGTTCATGGCTAGCAGGGCGATCAATGACTGACGAGGGCTGGGTTCAAATCGCGCGACGCGACGACGCCACTTGGATTGATGTCCCAGAAGATGGCGGTTTTTCGTCCTTCCTCCCAATAGCTAGCGTAAGCGCCAAGCGGAGGGCTTCGCATTCAAATGCTCAAGCGATTTTCGGTGTCTTTGCGGGTGGAATTAAAACCAATCGCGGAGAATGGGTTTACGACAGAGATTCGAACAACCTGATTGAGAAATCACGTTTTTTTGCAAGTGTTTTCGACTCTCACCGCCGCTCACGAGGCTTTCCAATTGAGCCCTTTGATATGCGTATAAAGTGGAGCCGAGACCTTAAGAGAAAGCGCGCGTTCATCAGTCAAGAAAATCCGGCTTTAGTCCCTATTGAACATCGGCCTTTTTCTCGGTTGTGGTTTCACGCAAGCCATATCATGGCAGACGTTTACACAATACTTCACGACTCTTTTTATGGCGACGGCTTGACAGAGTTTAACCCGACAATTCCGTTCTTAGGAAGATACTCCAGCAACGAACTCGCTGTTTTGGCAACGCAAACGCCATGTGACTATGATTTTTTAAAGATGGGCAATGGGGGTACCGAAACGGTCTCCCGCTACCGCTACACCAAATCCGGCGAGCGAATCGACAATATCACCGACTGGGGGCTGAAGCAGTTCCGGGGGCATTACGGGAAATCCTCCCCTAGCTTGTCTCGGGGAGGTGGCAGGCCCGCAGGGACTGACGGAGGGGCTGCCGCCGAAGGCGGCTTGGGCAGTGACAGCAAGGCGCGAGCTGCGCCCGCGCACCCCTCCACCACCGCTTCGCGGCGGTCCCCCTCCCCCAGCAAGCTGGGGGAGGATTTGATCACCAAGGACGCGATCTTCGCCTATTGCTATGCCGTGCTGCACGATCCGCTGTACCGCGAGAAATATGCGCTGAACCTCAAGCGCGAGTTCCCGCGTATTCCGTTCTATCCCGATTTTGCCCAATGGGCGGCGTGGGGTGAGGCGCTGATGGCGCTGCATATCGGCTATGAAGGCGTCGATCCGTGGCCGCTGGACCGCGTGGAAACTCCGGCCAAGCGGGCAGAAGGCACCCATCCCAAGCCGGTGCTGAAATCGCTCCCCGAGCAAGGCAGTGTGGTGGTCGATGCCGATACGCAACTGACCGGCATTCCGGCAGCGGCCTGGACTTACCGGCTCGGCAATCGCTCGGCGATCGACTGGGTGCTCGACCAGCACAAGGAAAAGAAGCCGCGCGACCCGACCATAGCGGCGAAGTTCAACACCTATCGCTTTGCCGACTACAAGCAGAGCATGATCGACCTGCTCGCCCGCGTGGTGCGGGTCAGCGTGGAGACGGTGGCGATTACCAAGGCGATGCGCGGGCTGGACCGGGACGGCTGGGAATAGTCACGCAGCCACCGACTGCAGGCACCCCAGACGAATAGTCGGGAGCTTCCCCGGTGTCGTTGACGCCCTGGCCATGGTCCTTGGTTCGAGCAGATTTTCGCCGTCGTCTCCGCTGCCACTGCGGGCGATTGTCAGCGGCTGCGCATGAGCAACACGCGCTTGCGGTAAATCGCCCTTTGCGGTTCTGCCAGAGTATTGTCCCGGCGATCAGTCTGCCTGCTTCTTGCTCTCTTCCGGGAGCTGGCCGAAGGTCAGTCATGGCAGGTAAGACATGGGCGAATTTGCGAGGACGATAATGGCTGAAATTGAATGCGGACCGATTGCCTTCGATATGGCCGCGCGGCAGGCCGAGGTGGTGGGCGATGCCCCGCGCATCGCCCCGCTCAAGCAAGCGGAACTTGGCGCAGATGCGCTTGATCTGTGCATCGCCATCCGCGAATCTGTTGGCGTGCATGAACATTCGGTGATCCCCGATTACATGCTGACGATGGTCAAACATCCCGCAATTTTCCGCTGCCAGATGGCGATGGGCACGGCCCTGTTTCAGGGACGCTTGCCGCCGCGCGATCGCGAACTCGCGGTGCTGCGGGTCGGCTGGCTGATGCGCGCGCCGTATGAATGGGGGCAGCATGTGGTGATCGCCAAGCGGTATGGGCTTTGCGACGCGGAAGTTGAGCGGGTGACGCAGGGTTCGGCGGCGGCGGGGTGGACTGCTCATGATCGTGCGATCCTGCGCGCCGCGGAAGAACTGATCGGCGGAGCGGCGATCAGCGATGCGACATGGGCCGCGCTGGCGCAGACCTGGGACGAGGCGCAATTGATCGAATTTCCGATGATGGTCGGTCAATATGTCGCGACCGCCTATGTCCAGAATGCGCTGCGCGTGGGCCTGGCAGCGAGCAACCCGGGGCTGAGCCTGCGATGACCCCTGAGCAAGCCAGGGCCCGCCAGCTTGACGTCGCCGAAAAGCCGATGCGGATTGCGCCGCTGCCGCAGGAGGAACTGGGGCCGGACTTGCGCGAACTGGTCGCCGCCATCGGCAAGCCGCTCGGCTATGAACCGCCCGAGGAACTCACAACCTATTTCGCGCTGATGGCGAGGCATCCGGCCTTTTTCCGCTGCAACCTTGAGGCCGGGATCATGTTCTTCACCCAGTCCGCGCTGCCGCCGCGTGACCGTGAACTGGCGGTTTTGCGCACCGCATGGCTGGCGGGCG
>JANLOZ010000264.1:0-5253 GCA_031366845.1 Novosphingobium sp.
CCATCCGGCGCGCTGCAGCGCTCCGGACGGCTGGGGAATATGCGAATCGGGGGGCTGTAGGAAAGCGGTTTTTTCGCGACACGCAGGGACACGGTATTCCGTGTCCCCTTTTGCACGCACCGGGACATGCCATTGCCTCTCCCCGCCACGGCAGGACGGGGACACGCAATAGCATGTCCCCGGTGTGTCGATTTGCGCAGCTTCCAGCCGCACCGCCACCCCCGGCGCGGTCTTGAGTTCGTTGAGGCTCCATCAAGCGAAAAGGCCCGCGATCTGAAACTCGCGGGCCTGTTCATAGAGGCGGGGTACTGGGGTAACCGGAGATCGGGTGATCTGAAACGGGTTATCTGAAAATCGGGGGGAGGCGGGGGCTGCGGAGACCGGTGCAGCGCCCCGCCTCTATCGAGACTACCTTGGGGGGTATCCTTGTATAAGCAGGCCCCGTGCCAGTTTGCCGAAAGTGTTGTGTTTCTGCCATTTCCAGGGAGATCGCACCCCGCAGCAGATGCCAGAATGTCAATTATCCCGACAGTTTTGGCAGCAAGATGCCGCTTGCAACGGCGCGCGCTTGCCGCAAGGGACATTTCATGACTGAAAGCCCCAACCCCCAATCAATCCCTGCTGCCACGGTCGTGGTGTTTCGCCGCGCGGCGGGCGGCGGCCCGGCGGAGCTGCTGATGCTCGAACGCTCGGGCTCGATGCGCTTTGCCGGCGGAGCCGCAGTGTTTCCCGGCGGACGGGTTGATCCTTCGGACCATGAACTCGCCGCCAGGCTGGACCACGGGCTTGATCAGGACGAAGCGGCGGCGCGCGTCGCCGCCTTGCGTGAAACCATCGAGGAAGCCGGGCTGGTGCTCGGCATGCATGCCAAGGTCGCCGCAGAACAGGCCGCCGAGGCGCGCGGAATGCTCGCGGGGCATGGCGCGCTGGCACCGGTGCTTGAACGCTTCGGCTGGGTGCCTGATCTGTCTGCGCTTCACCCCTGGGCGCGCTGGTGCCCTGATCGGGCGATGTCATTCGATACGCGCTTTTACCTCGCCGATCTCGGCACCGGCGCGGTTGATGTTTCGAAAGACGATACCGAAAACACCCACTTGTTCTGGGCCTCCGCCCGCGAGGCGCTTGCCATGGCGGATCGGGGCGAAATCAGCGTAATTTTCCCCACGCGCCGCAATCTGGACCGGCTGGCACTGCACAGCAGCTTCGCCGCAGCCCGCGATTTCGCTGCGCGCTATCCGATCAGGGTAGTGGCCCCGGTCCGGCGCGAAATCGATGGGGTGGATAGCCTGACCATCCCCGATGATCTTGGCTATCCGATAACCTCGCAGCCAATGGCGGCGGTTAAGCGGGGTTAGTTTTCATCCGCGAAGCATAGAGCGCCAGCATCGCAGATGCACAAAAAGCCACAACCGCAGTCAGCACAACCAGTGTGTAACTGCCGGTCAACCGCACCACGGTTCCCGGCCCGATCATGCCGACGAACAGCAGCGGCAGGGTTACCGGCACCATCAGACCGATCGCCCGGCTGAAGGTTTCACGCCCGAAGTAATCGCCGAACGCCTTGCTCATCGCCGGAACGGCTCCGGCGCCCATCAAACCGATCAGGCCGATCACAGCGGCAAGCCCGGCATAGGGCAGACCGGCAAGGAATGATGCCCACAACAGCGCATCGCCCACCGCGATGATCACCAGCGCGCGCGCGCCGCCGATCCGGTCTGCCAGCAGTCCGAAAAGCACTGACCCTGCCAGCCCTACTCCCGACATGATCGAGGCTAGTCCGGCTGCGTGCATGGTATCGATTTTCCAGCTTTCGGCCATTGAGACCAGGTGGACACCCAGCATGGTCGAGCTGGTGTTGACCACACCGACTGCCAGACAAAGCGCCCAATAGCGCGGTTGTGCGAGCAGCTGGGCAATCGTCATCGCGTGGCTTTCGCCGCTGGCGATCATCGCATCGACCTTCGCCTGCTGCCCCGGCGGGCGATCAACGATGAAGAATGACGCTGGCAGCAGCATCACCAGCGGGATTGCCGCAAGCATGAAGAAGGTGGCTTGCAGGCCGTGGTGCGCGATCATCCAGGCTATCGCGAGCGGCATCGCGGCAACCAGCACCGGCAGATGGCAAATGCCGATGGCCAGCCCGCGATGCTGATTGAACCAGCGCGTTACCAGTGTGGGCGGCACTATCGAGCCGCCAATGGCCATGGCCGGGCCGAGCAGGAAGAAATAGGCACCGAGATAGACAATATAGCTATGGGTGAAGGCGATCACGAGCCACGCCGCAGACAGCATCACCGCCGCTGCGCCAACGATCAGCCGCAACGAATGACGCACCGCTAGCGAGCCGATCATCGGAGCGAAAATCGCTGATGAAACAATCACGGCCAAAGACGCCGCCGAGATCATCGGGTTCGTGGCATCGAGGCGCGCCATCATGGGTTTGAGCAAAACGCCGGGCGATCCGAAGATGCTGCCGATCACTACATTAAACGTCACAAATCCGATCAGCGCCATCCACACGGCTTTGGGATCATTGGGAACTGTATTGTCCCCCTCTGCTGCGGCAAACGCCATGTGCTGTCCTCTTCCCCTGCCGGCCGGTTGGTTCCGGTTCCATCGCAAGCGGATTGATACAGGACGCCAAGGGTTTGACCATAGACCGTGCATCGCCGTGATGATGACAAACTGCGCAAAGTCGGGTTAGACTGCCGGCATGAGAACCCTGCTCACCGCACTCGCCCTCGCCGCCCTCCCCCTGCCCGCTCTCGCCGCCGACAATTTGCCGCAACAAGTGGCACAGGTTCTGGCTGAGGCTGGCCCCGGCACACGCTGGGGCGTGGTTGTGGCGGATACGGACGGCACGGAAATTTTCGCGCTTGATCCTGACGGGCGCTATATGCCGGCATCGAACACCAAGCTGTTCACCACGGCGGCGGCATTCTGGAAGATGAGCGAACTGGATGGGCCTGATGTCGGCGCGCGGACCAGCGCTTATCTCATTCCCGGCCCCAATTCCGGCCCCAATTCCGGCCCCAATTCCGGCAGGGCCAAGATTCCAGACATTGTGCTCTATGGGCGCGGCGATGCGCGGCTTTCTTCGGCCAAGGACTGCAAGATCGATTGCCTGGACGCGCTTGCCTACAACATTGCCAAGCGCACCCGGCGCGTCGGCAATATCACTGGGGATGACACGCAGTTCCTCGATCAGCGGTGGAGCCCGGGGATGAGCTGGAACAATATCCAGAGCGATTCGGGCACCGGCGTTTCCGCGTTAAGCCTCGATGACAATGAGGCGGTGGTGACGGTAACGCCCGGAAAAGAAGGCGCGCCGCCGCTGGTCGATGGCCCTGCCTATTTCACTTATGAGAATCGCGCGGCCACATATAGCAGGATGGAAACGGCCACCGCCGCCGGCCCGGTTCCGGCAGGGACGGTTACAACTTCCGTGGAGGATCTCCCCAAACCGATAGAATTTTCGCGGATGCCCGGAAGCAGGCGCGTGCGTATTATGGGGGCGATCAAAGCGGACGCGCCGCCGGTCAAGCTGGTGCTCGGCATCGATGATCCGGCGGAATATACCGCATGGGCCTTTGCCCAGGCCCTGCGCGTGCGCGGGGTGGCGGTTGGCGGCAAGGTTTTGGCGAAGCACTGGAGCGAACGCAAAACCGAAAGCACCCGCGACAGCCTTGCCGACATTACTGACGTCGCCGCGCTCGCAGGTGCAATGGCCAGCGAAACCGATGACGCGGCGGCGCGTTCCCATCTTCCGCCGCTCGCCGAAGATCTGTCGATCATCAACAAAGTCAGTCAGAACCTCCACGCTGAACTGTTGTTGCGGCGGCTGGGCGCGGAAAGCGGCGCAGTCGGGGGTGGGGGCTCGATCGAAGGCGGGCAAAAGGTGGTCACTGCCATGCTCACCCAGGCTGGCCTCAAACCCCACCAGTATTTCTTCGCCGATGGCTCGGGCATGTCGAGCTACAACCGCGTCGCGCCGCGCGCGGTGGTAACCTTCCTGCGCTGGACGCAGAGCCAGCCTTGGGGCGCGCGTTTCAAGGCAACCCTGCCGATCGGCGGGGTCGACGGCACACTGGCGCGGCGGTTCAAAGCGACCGCGCTTGAAGGCCGGATCATGGCCAAAACCGGCACCCTCAACGCCACCAACGCGCTCGCCGGTTTCCTCACTGCACGCAGCGGCAAGCTGCTGGTTTTCTCCGCCTATGCCAACGATGTGCCCGATGCGGTCAAGGCAACGCCGCTGATCGACAAGGCATTGGTGCTGATCGCCGAGGCCAACTAACGCGCGCCCATTGTTGCTGCATGGCAACGCATTTGCAGCTTTCTCTGTGCCGCGAACCAATACCATGCAAAATCACTGGCATCGCTCACAGAATAAAGCATATTCTCGTCCATTCGCCCTTGGGGACGGGCAAGCCATTCAGCACAGGGGTATTTCATGCGTAATCACTCAGCACTTCGCGTGGCGCTCGCCGCCGGATCAGCGATCGCGTCGCTGGCCTTACTGCCCGGCGCGGCTCTGGCCCAGGAAGGCGCCTCGGCCAGCGCCGATGAAGGCAAGGCGATCATCGTCACCGGATCGCGCATCAAGCAAGACCCTAGCAAAAGCGCGCTGCCGCTGCAGATAATCACCCCGGGCGATCTGAGCCGCGAAGGCATCAGCAATCCCGAGCAGTTCATTTCTTTCCTTTCCGCCAACGGCAACGGGGCTGACAATCTTGCCTCGAATTCGGATGTTGTATCGGGCGCAGCGCGCGGCACGAACGGACTTTCGGCTGCAAACTTGCGTGGACAGGGCAGCGCATCAACGCTGGTTTTGCTCAACGGCCGCCGGGTAGCAGCCCACGGGCTTCAGGGCTCAGCGGTTGACGTGAACCAGATCCCGTTTGCTGCAATTGAACGCGTTGAGGTGCTCAAGGATGGCGCATCGGCTATCTATGGCACCGATGCGATCGGCGGCGTGATCAACTTTATCACCAAAAAGAACTTCACCGGCGTCACCCTCACCGGCTTCACCGACATTACCGAAAAGGGTGACGGCCCGATTTACCGGCTCTCCGGCACGGTTGGCTATGGCAAGCTCGACGAGCAGGGTTTCAACGTGATGGCGGCGGTCAGCAAAAGCTGGAACGGCGCGCTTTACGGAAATCAGCGCGATTTCGTTAACGGCAACCAACCCAATCGCGGGCTTTCAATCGATACGCGCGGCACACCCATTGCCAACGCATTTTCAATTAA
>JANLOZ010000278.1:0-1625 GCA_031366845.1 Novosphingobium sp.
CTTGGCGTGCAGTGTCTTTACGTCGATCGCTGGCTCCGCCGCCTCGGTGGCGCTGTCCGAGCCGAAAACGCCAGCGGCACCCTCCAGCAACTGGGTCCGCCAAGTCGTGATCTGGTTCGGGTGAACGTCATACAGCTGCGCCAACTCGGCCAGCGTCTTCTCGCCCTTCACGGCGGCCAATGCCACCTTCGCCTTGAATGCCGGGCTGTGGTTCCGGCGTGGTCGTCTGCTCATTTGCTCTCTTGTCATGCGGCCCATAGGCCGCCGTCAGGCAGAAAATCCACTTAGCCCACTGTCCAGTTTTGCCAGGCCACCTCTGTCATGCGGCGGCCGGCAACTGAAGCAACTCGATTTCATGGCCTTCGGGGTCGCTGACGAACGAGACTGTCATGGCGCCGAACGTGCCCGGTGCCCGAACCTCCAGCGCGGCCAGCGCAATCAGACCCGCGTGAGCGGCTGCACATTCGCGCACGATAAATCCGAGCGGCCCCCAGTTATTGCCGCCGGTGACCGCGCGCTGATCGGTGTGATGGTACAGCACCAGAGTGAACGCACCTGCTTTCTGCGCCAACATCACCTCGCTGAAGCCCTCGGCATCGATCCGGTCCTGGACTGCAAAATCCAGGCCCTCGATATAAAACTGCTCCATCGCCGCGAGATCGCGGACCACTATCTTGATGAAATTGAACCGTACCATCTGCGTTGTACTTTCTTTGCGTTGCCGCGCTTGTTCCAGTGCGGACGCGCCTGGTTAAGGCTTGTCAGATAAGGTCTCCGCCGGCGGCTGAGGCGGTCGTGCCATGCTTTTTGTAAGCCTTGATAACGTTTCGCCCGACTGTCCAGCGATGGACCTCGTCCGGGCCGTCGACCAGGCGCTGCGACCTTATGTGGGTGTACCACGCGGCAAGTGGCGTGTCCTGACTGTAGCCCAGGGCGCCGTGCAGCTGGATCGCGGTATCCACCACTTTGTGGACCATATGTGCGAGGAATACTTTGGCGATCGAGTTCTCCTGCCGAAGGTCCATGCCCCGCTCCGCTTTATAAGCGATATGAAGAAGCATCAGCCGCGCCATGTATAGCTCGCTCGCGCAATCCGCGAGCATGAACTGGACGCCCTGCCGGTCTGATAGCATCTGTCCGAACGTAGAACGCTCGGTGACTCGCGCTGTCGCCATATCGAGCGCACGCTGGGCCATTGCGATGTTGTGCATACCGTGGCGCAACCGACCATAAGCGAGACGGTGCTGGCCCATGTTGAAACCGTTCCCCTCGCCGCCCAGCAGATTTTCTACCGGAACCCGAAGCTCGTGGATCTCGATCTCGCTGTGCCCGCCGCCCATGACCTTTGATAGCGGTCCCTCGATCGCCATCGTGGGAATGTCGCGCTTGATGATGTAGCCCGGATCGGGCAGCTCGACGATGAAGGTCGAGTAGCGCTTGTGCCGTGGTGCCTCGGGATCGGTCATCGCCATCACCAAAGCCATATCGGCCGCTGATGCAGCCGATGAAAACCACTTCTCCCCGTTCAGCACATAGTGCGAGTTGCCGTCTTTGATCGCGCGCGTCTGCATCCCGGTCGCGTCTGCACCGGCTGCTTTTTCGGTCATCGAGTAGCAGACGCGCTT
>JANLOZ010000281.1:0-7929 GCA_031366845.1 Novosphingobium sp.
GATGCCCATGTGATAGCCGCCGATGGCATCCTGCAGCCCCTCGGTGAGCGCATCGACAACCGTGTTGTCGCCCATCTTCTTGCCCCAGCGCGTGCCGTGATCGTGATAGGGGACATTCGACATCGACTCCGCCCCGCCCGCGAGCGTGATCGAAGCCTCACCCAGCTGCATCATCTGCGCGGCGGAAACAATCGCCTGAACACCCGATCCGCAAAGCCGGTTGAGCGTCAGCGCCGGAACGCCATAGGGAACGCCCGCATTCAGTGCAATAACGCGAGCCAGCATCGAATCCTTGGCACTGGTCGGCATGACCTGACCGATGACGACGTGGCCAACGTCATCAGGCGAAATGCCAGCGCGGGCGAGTGCTTCGGTGGCAACTTTTGCGCCAAGTTCGCTAGGCATAAAGCCCTTCAGCGCCCCGCCGAAGTCGCCGATTGCCGTGCGGCAGCCGCTGACGATGTAGATTTCCTGCATGGGTTTCCTATTCCTTGGGAAGTTCAAGCCGCGAGCGCGAAGCCATCGCGGCACCCTCAATTATGCCTTCTAGGCGCGACACGCGATCGCGCACGGATGCGACGAGGTCGGCCAATCCATCGAGATCGTCAGCAGTTCTGCCGATCCGATGATCGAGCGAATCCACCCGGGACTGAAGCATCAAGACATCCTTGATCGCTTTCAATGCATCACTGATCGCGCTCATGTCCGCACACCCGATTCTCGAAGCAGTCTGTCCACCTTGCTGTGGGAAGCATCCAGCCGCGCAATCGAACGATCCAGCGACGCCTGCATTTGCGGCACGGCAGTGCGCACCAGTTCCAACAAAGCCGCAAGTTCCGCTTCCTCATCGGATTCCGGGGCTTGCGCGAGGTATTTGGCCGTCGCCTCTCGCACGACGTTACCCACGGATTCACCGCGCTTTGAAGCAAAGGCATCAAGCGCCGCCTTATGATCGGCGCTGGTCAGGAAAGTAACACGTTCGGTTTGCATGGCTGAGGATTCCTTCACATTATAAGGTCATTATAATGTTTGGATGCGACCTGCGCAATACCGCCACGCTGAACTTGTTTTAGGGCTAGGAATGAGAAATGAACGACTGTTGTCATTTTTTATCACCTAAGAGAAGCGCGCTGTAGTCGTCTCTGAATCCCACATAATCACTCGCAAATGAGTCTTTGCGCATGGCAATCGCAATCTCGGTGAATGCTCGAGCTGATTCATCATCATTGATTCCTGAATGATCGCGAAAGAACCTTGCTGTAGCCTTCAACACACCCTTACTTCCATACAAGGCCATCTGAGCTTTTGCTTCTGCCATCATCATTAAGTGTTCAAGTTCAGAAGGCTTATCATTAGCCCTCTGAGCATAAATGACCCCTGTAATGGCGCGCAGAAGCATCTTGTAAGATTCTGTTTGGATCTGGGTAGTGTACTTCCATTTCTCGATGCGTGATCCAGCAATGAACTGGATCAATCCGCCCACGACCACCCCAAAGATGCCAGCCAGCCCAACGACGACCTCAATCGGCATACTAACCTCCCGATTTTCTAAAGCGGAATATTATCATGCTTCTTCCAAGGATTCTCAAGGCTCTTCCCACGCAGCTTCCGCAGCCCCAGCGCAATCCGCCGCCTTGTCGAGTGCGGGTAAATCACCTCGTCAATAAACCCCTTGCTCGCCGCGACGAAGGGATTGGCGAAACGCTCCTCATATTCCGCTACCTTCTCCGCCTGCTCCGTGCCCGAAAGCCCGCGAAAGATGATTTCCACCGCGCCTTTTGCCCCCATCACCGCAATCTCCGCCGTCGGCCAGGCGTAGTTCAAATCGCCGCGCAGGTGCTTTGAGGCCATCACGTCATAGGCCCCGCCATAGGCTTTGCGGGTGATGACGGTGATCTTGGGCACGGTCGCCTCGGCATAGGCGAACAGCAGTTTCGCGCCGTGCTTGATGATGCCGTTATGCTCTTGGCTCGTGCCGGGCAGGAAGCCCGGGACATCGACAAACGTCAGGATCGGAATGTTGAAAGCATCACAAAACCGCACAAACCGCGCGGCTTTTTTCGATGAATTGATGTCGAGGCAGCCCGCCAGAACCATTGGCTGATTGGCAACCACACCCACCGTGCGGCCTTCAATCCGCCCGAACCCGCACAGGATGTTGCCCGCGTGGGCTGGCTGGATCTCAAAGAAATCGGCTTCGTCGAGCACCTTTTTGATGACTTCGTGCATGTCGTAAGGCTGGTTGGCATTGGCCGGGATCAGCGTATCGAGGCTGTTTTCAAGCCGGTCCCACGGGTCGGAATTGGGCCGCTCGGGCACCTCGTCCTTGTTCGACGCCGGCAGGAAATCGAAGAAATCACGCGCGGCGAGCAGCGCTTCGATATCATTTTCCAGCGCCAGATCGGCGACCGACGTCTTGGTGGTATGGGTGATCGCCCCGCCAAGCTCTTCTTGCGTGACAATCTCGTTGGTCACGGTTTTGACCACATCCGGCCCGGTGACAAACATGTAGGAGCTGTCCTTCACCATAAAGATGAAGTCGGTCATCGCCGGCGAATAGACCGCGCCGCCCGCGCAAGGCCCCATGATCAGGCTAAGCTGCGGCACCACGCCGCTCGCCGTAACGTTGCGCTGGAAAATCTCGGCATAGCCGCCGAGCGACGCGACGCCTTCCTGAATGCGCGCGCCGCCTGAATCGTTCAGCCCGATCACCGGCGCGCCAACTTTCATCGCGTTGTCCATGATCTTGCAGATTTTCATGGCGTGGCGTTCTGACACTGCGCCGCCGAACACGGTGAAATCCTGCGCGAACACATAAACCAGGCGTCCGTTGATCGTGCCGCTGCCGGTGACCACGCCATCGCCGGGGATCTTCTGTTCGGGCATCCCAAAATCCGCACAATTGTGCTCAACATACATGTCGGTTTCTTCGAACGAGCCCTCATCAAGCAGCACTTCAAGCCGTTCGCGCGCGGTCAGCTTGCCCTTGGCGTGCTGGGCATCGATGCGCTTTTGCCCCCCGCCGACGCGCGCAGCGGAACGGCGGCTTTCCATTTCGGCGATATTGGCGGACATGCCCTTGCTTACCCCTTCGCAAATGCGGAATCGTTGCGCTGCTAAGGCACGGTGCTCGGATGGCGTCAACCGCATTTAAGCGATCGGTTAAACTTATCCTTATCGCGATGGCGCACCCCGGCGCGGCGTCTACCAAATGTTCACCCCTTGGAGCTAATCGGGGGGAATGAACGAGGAAAAATTCATTACCAGGCCGCTTTCGCTGTGGCTCGACCTGATCCGGGCGGTTGCTGCGCTGGTGGTCGTTATCGGTCATACCCACCAGCTGGGTATGTACACCGGCTATTACCCCTTCACCATGTTCCTGCAACTGAATGCGGTGGTGGTGTTCTTTGTGCTTTCAGGCCTGGTGATCGCCAGTTCCGCCGCGAGTGAGGGCCAGACTTTGGCGAGCTATGCCGCCGCGCGGCTGGCGCGGATTTTGCCGGTGGCGCTCCCGGTTTTGCTGCTCTCGCATTTTGCCGCGGTTTACTGCGCCGCGCGGGGCTTTGCGCCCGACCCGCTGGGCTTCGACAACGGTTCGATCGCGCCGGTACGAACCGTGTTTGCCGGGCTGTTCCTGAGCGAAAGCGTGAGCACCGGGCTTGCGATAAATCCACCTTATTGGTCGCTGTGTTATGAGGTCTGGTTCTATGTCCTGTTCGGCATAGCCACTTTCCTCAAGGGCTGGCAGCGCAACGTGTGGCTGGCCATCGGCTGCCTCGTCGCCGGAGCCAACATACTGCTGCTGCTGCCTGCATGGCTCGCCGGCGTTTACCTCTCGCGGATGAAAAACACCGCCGAGATCACGCCATCGCAGGCGCGGCTGCGGATCACGCTGGCGCTCACCGCGCTGTTCACGGCTGTGATGATCGGGCCGGTGATTGGCCCGCTGTTCTGGAAGGTGGCTACCTGGACGCTCGGCCATTCGCACTATGCGCCAAGCTATATCGCACTGGCTTTTTGCTTCGCCTATGGTCTCACCGGGCTGCGCGCCTTGCTGGGGGCCGACAACACACTGCTCGAACCCTTTGCCAAGCCGATCAAATGGACGGCGGACATGTCGTTCTCGCTCTATCTGCTGCACTGGCCGTTGCTGACGGTGTTACGGGCCAATGGGGTGACGGCCGGGGGGAACGCGCTGGGCTTCGTCGTGATAGTCGCGGCAGTTGTCGCAGTAAGCGGCGGCTTCGCAGCGCTGACCGAGCATCGCCGCAAGCCGCTGCGCAAGGCGCTTGAACGGCTGTTTTCCGCCCAATCGCGGACTGCGGCGCGGGCCTAACGCATCAATACAAGCTCTTCGGCCATCGACGGATGCAGCGCCATTGTTGCGTCGAAATCGGCCTTGGTCAGCCCCGCCCGCACGGCAATCGCCGCCGCCTGCAGAATCTCCGGCGCTTCCGGCCCGATCATATGCACGCCCAGCACCTTGTCGCTCGCGGCATCGACCACCAGCTTGTAAAGCCCGCGCTCCTTGTGCTCGGCGAACATGTTTTTCATCGGGCGGAAGTCTGCGGTGAAGACCTTGATCTCAAGAAACGCTTTGCGCGCCTGCGCCTCGGTCATGCCAACCCCGGCAAGCGGCGGCTGCGAGAATACGGCAGAGGGGATGAAATCGTAAGAGATGGTGCGCGGCGCGCCGCCAAACACCGTATCGGCAAAGGCCTGCCCCTCGCGGATCGCCACCGGGGTCAGCTGGACCCGATTGGTTACATCACCGACGGCATAGATGCTTTTGCTCGAAGTCTGGTTGAATTCATCGACCGGAATTTCACCGGCAACCCCAAGTTCCAGACCAGCGCTCTCCAGCCCCAGCGCCTCGGTATTCGGCCGCCGCCCCGCGGCGACCAGCACGGCATCGGCAATGATCGGATCCTGTCCGGCGCTGAATACGTCGAAAGCCCCGTCATCGCGCTTTTCCACGCGCTCGATCGGGCTGTTGAACTTGTACTCGATGCCGCGCGCCATGGTGATCTGCAGCAGACGGTCGCGCAGCGCCTCGTCATAGCCGCGCAGGATCTGGTCCGAGCGGTTGACCACGGTTACCTTGGAGCCCAGCGCATTGAATATCCCGGCGAATTCCATCGCGATATAGCCCGCGCCTTTGACCACGACGCGCGCAGGCAAGCGCGGCAGATCGAACACTTCATTCGAGGTTAGACAGTGCTCGTTGCCAACAAAATCGGGCATCACCGGCCAAGCCCCGGTGGCCACGAGAATGAACTTGGCGCTGACATCCCGCCCACTCGCGAGCCGCACGGAATTCGGCCCCGTGACAACCGCGCGTTCGTGGAAATGATCAACCTTGTTGCTGTCGAGTGTCGCGGTGTAAGCTGTCTCAAGCCGGTCCACCTCGCTGCCAACGAAATCACGCAGCTTTGCCCAGTCAAAGCTGCGCTCGCCCAAGGTCCAGCCGAACCCACTCGCCTCGCCCAGTTCGTGCGCAAATGATGAGGCATAGACCAGGAGCTTCTTCGGCACGCAGCCGCGGATCACGCAGGTGCCGCCAATCCGGAACTCCTCGGCCACCGCCACTTTCGCGCCATGCGCCGCCGCTACCCGGCTCGCCCGCACGCCGCCTGACCCGGCACCGATAACAAAAAGATCATAGTCAAAAGCGGCAGCCATCGGGCACTCCTGTTTCGGGTGCCGTTATGGCCTGCATCGCAGCGATTTGCCAACAGCGAAGGCCGATTACTGTAATCCGCGCGCATCCTCCCCCCTTGCTCCGTCGCGCTGAATCGTTAGAGGAGAGCCCCGACGCATAAATGTTTCTGGCACACAGGCACCCCCTCATGGCAACCTTTACCCTCCCCGCGAACAGCAAGATCAACGGCAAGGGGCGGGTTTTTCCGGCATCAGGCGCAGGCCCGGCATCAGGCGCAAGCAAAGTGAAGAAGTTCACCGTCTATCGCTATGATCCCGATTCCGGCCAGAACCCGCGCTATGACAAGTTCGAGATCGATCTTGATAAATGCGGCCCGATGGTTCTCGATGCGATCATCAAGATCAAGAATGAGATTGACCCGACATTGACCTTCCGCCGTTCCTGCCGCGAAGGCATTTGCGGGTCCTGCGCGATGAACATGAACGGCCGCAATGGCCTCGCCTGCACCACCGCGATTGCGGACCTGCCGGGCGACATTCGCATCACGCCCTTGCCGCATATGGAAGTAATCAAGGACCTCGTCCCTGATTTCACCCACTTCTATGCACAATATGCCTCGATCAAGCCGTGGTTGCAGACGGTTACACCCCCACCATCGGGCAAGGAACGCCTGCAATCGCCCGAACAGCGCGAGAAGCTCGATGGCCTTTACGAGTGCATCCTCTGCGCCTGCTGCTCAACCGCCTGCCCGAGCTATTGGTGGAATTCGGACAAGTTCCTCGGGCCCGCGATCCTGCTCCAGGCATACCGTTGGCTGGCAGACAGCCGCGATGAAATGACGGGAGAGCGGCTTGACGAGCTTGAAGACCCGTTCCGACTCTATCGCTGCCACACCATCATGAACTGCGCCAATGTCTGCCCCAAGGGCCTCAGCCCGGCGCGCGCGATTGGCGAGATCAAGAAGATGCAGGCGGAGCGCCACGTCTGAGCGGACTGCTTCAGCGATACGAGGCGCTGGTCGCATCGGGAGAACTGCGGCCTGATGCCGAGCAGGCAGAAGCGGCCTGTCGGCTTGATGCGC
The DNA here is from genome assembly GCA_031366845.1 of Novosphingobium sp. Lineage (GTDB taxonomy): Bacteria > Pseudomonadota > Alphaproteobacteria > Sphingomonadales > Sphingomonadaceae > Novosphingobium. The sequence goes on from JANLOZ010000281.1 coordinate 6,744, forward strand.
TGAGCTGCGCGCTTGAAGCGACATCGCCGCGCAGCAATGTGATTGCCAGGCTGTTCAGCAAGAAGCCGCCGCCGCCGCGCGGGATTTATCTGTGGGGCGGCGTCGGGCGCGGCAAATCGATGCTGATGGACCTGTTCCATGACAGCCTGAATATCCGCCGCAAGCGCCGCGTCCACTTCCACGCCTTCATGCTCGAGGTCCACGCCCTGCTGCGCGAGGAGCGCAAGAACGAGGCGGGCGATCCGATCCCGCCGGTCGCCGCCGCGCTGGGCCGCGAAATGCGGGTGCTCGCTTTTGACGAAATGGTGGTGAACAACAGCGCCGATGCCATGATCATGAGCCGGCTGTTTACCGCGCTGATTGTCGATGAAGGGGTGACCGTGGTCACCACATCGAACCGCGCACCTGCGCAGCTCTACAAGGACGGGCTTAATCGCGAACACTTCCTGCCATTCATCGCGCTGATCGAAAGCCAGCTGGATGTGCGGGCGCTCAATGGCCCGGTCGATTACCGGCTCGAGCGGCTGGGCGGCATGGACACCTGGCATGAGCCACTGGGCGATGAGGCCACCGCGCAGGTGCGAGAGGCGTTTTTCAGGCTCACCGATTACTCGCCAGAAGATGCGGATCATGTTCCCTCGGCGGAGCTTGATCTGGGTGGGGGCCGAAAACTGCATGTGCCCAAGACGCTGAAAGGCGTTGCGGTGTTCAGCTTCAGGCGATTGTGCGCAGAGGCGCGCGGGGCGAGCGACTATCTGGCGATTGCCCGCCGCTATCACACGGTGATCCTCGTTGGCATTCCGCAACTCGGGCCGGAAAACCGCAATGAGGCGGCGCGGTTTGTTACGCTGATCGATGCGCTTTATGAAGCCAGGGTCAAGCTGCTGGTCACCGCCGCCGCCAGCCCCGAAGAACTCTATCAGACCGGAGACGGCCGCTTCGAATTCGAACGCGCGATCAGCCGCCTGATGGAGATGCAGAGCGCCGAATATATGGCGCTTGGCCATGGCGAGGATTGACTTGAATCGCGCACATCTGCGCCTATCTTTCCAACATTCCAGCGGCAACTCCCCGCTGATGTGGAAATACCCATGATCGATGTTCGTCCTTTTTCCGCCATCGGCCACGCCGAGCACGGCTGGCTCGATGCACGCCATCACTTCAGCTTCGGCGATTACCGCGATCC